>NZ_QNFZ01001038.1 GCF_003313395.1 Nonomuraea lactucae
GTCTGCTCCGCGACGGCGGCCGGGGCGGCCGCCTGCTGGGCCGGCGCGGCGGGAGAGGGCGCGGTCACCGTGCCGTTCGCCGCCTCCCTGCCCGGGGTCCGGCCCGGTCCGTAATCAGGGTTGTAGTCAGCGAAGAAGTTCCACCAGGCCCTGTCGACCGACTCGGGGTCCTGGAGGTACTTCTGGTACAGCTCGTCGACAAGCCACTCGTTCTGGCCAAAGCTTGCCAGCGGGTTTGTCCGCGACGACTCAGACGACACGGCGGAAATCGCCCTCTTCCGCAGATCGGCGTTGATGTAAGAGAACCTGTCCAAGGTTACTCGTCTCGTTCGGCTTCGCGCGCCGGGGTGGGCCTGCGGGCCTGCCCGATACTCCCAGGACAGTCCAAAGAGGTCACGACCCCCTAGTCAACCTGGGTGATGCCGGATCTGTTGCTGTTTGGTATCAACACCGCGACGGGAGGTTTATTTCCGTCCGGGCACCAGCCTGGTGGAGATGCGGACCTCGGGGGACAGCTCCGACAGCAGGTCGCCCAGCTCCTCGCCCGCCGCCTTGAGCTCCTCCATGGTCATCGGCTCCAGGCGTTCGAGGACGAACAGCGCGTTGACGGTCTCCTCGGTGATGCGGGTGCGGGCGACCTGGCGCCAGTTCCACTTGCGGCAGGTGACGCCCGCGTCGTCGCGCCAGATCACCTCGCCCGGCTCCGGGGGGCCGAGCGCCTCCTCCGACGCCTCGTCGCCCTCCGCCCGCACCAGTCGCGCGGGGCCCGAATAGCGGTCGCGCAACGGGCCCACCGACGAGCGCGCCCGGTCCTGCGCAGCGCGTAGATCGAGTCGTCCACCCGGACGTCGTCAAGCACCCGGCCAGTCTAGTCAGCCGGGGAGTTCCAGCGCGCGGGCCACGTCACGCGGCCGGATCCGCCGCCAAGTAGAACATCATTCGGGAATCTGTGCACAATCAGGGGCATGGCGAAGTACGTGGTGGTTCCTTCCAGCGAGACGCAGCACGCGGCATGGCTGCGGGGCGCGGTCCCGGACGTCGAGCGGGTGCGGCCGGGACTGTGGTCGATCCCGGTGCCGCTCCCGGTGAATCCGCTGCGCTACGTCCTCGTCTACGCCCTGGAACTCCCCGACGGCGTCGCGATCGTGGACGCCGGCTGGAACACCGACGAGGCGTACACGGCGCTGGTCGCCGGGCTGGGCGTGGCCGGATACGAGATCACCGACGTCAGGGGCGTGCTGGTCACCCACATCCATCCCGACCACTACGGCCTCGCCGGCCGGATCCGCGAGGTGTCGGGCGCCTGGATCGCGCTGCACCCGGCCGACGCCCGCCTCGTCCACGACCGCTACGACGACACCGCCATCGACGCGCTGGTGCGCAAGGAACGGGCCCTGCTCGTCCGGTCGGGGGTGCCCGCCGAGGCTCTGGACGAGCTGGCCGGCGCGTCCATGATGATCCGGCACCTGGTCGCGACCGCCAAGCCCGACCGGCTCGTCGAGGACGGCGACCGGATCGACCTGCCCGGGTGGGACCTGCGAGCCATCTGGACCCCCGGGCACTCGCCCGGCCACCTCTGCTTCGTCTCTCCGTCGCGCAGGCTGCTCTTCTCCGGCGACCACGTCCTGGCCAAGATCACCCCGATCGTGGCCGTCCACCCGCAGTCCCAGCCGAACCCGCTGGCCGACTACCTCGACTCGCTGGCCGCCGTGGGCAAGCTGGACGTCGACGAGGTGCTGCCGGCCCACGAGTACCGGTTCGCGGACCTGGCCGGGCGGGTCGAGTACGTGATGGCGCACCACGAGGAGCGGCTGGGGGAGATCGAGGTCGTGGTCGGCGCGGCGGCCGACGGGGTCACCTGCTGGGAGGTCGCCACCCGGCTGACCTGGTCGCGGGCCTGGCAGACGTTCCCGCCGTTCATGCGGCGCGCGGCCAACAACGAGACCCTCGCCCACCTGGCGTGGCTGGAGTCCCGGGGGCGGGTGGCGCGGGTCGCGGGTGAGCCGGACCGGTGGTTCGCGGGGTGACCGTCGCTCCCGGTGCGCTCCCGGTGCGCGCCCCGTGGGCTCCCGGTCGCCACGCGGGCGGCCCACAGGGCGCACGTCACGGCGGCCCGCCACCTCCACCGGAGGAGCGTTCCCCTGGACGGGGCCCGGCCACGTGAGGCGGGTGGGCCTTCCCGGGCCTGCCGTAAAAGGGCTTCCCGGGTCTGCCGTAACGGGGAGAGATGAGTGAGAGGGGGGCTACAGGAGGCGGACGGTGCCGCGGCCGGTCGGGAGGGGGAGGTCGAGGAGCGTGCGGATGCCCGGCGGCGCCGCGCAGACGGCCGGGATCGCGTTGATGGCGTGCGCCGCGGCGGCGGCGAGGCCGTGGGAGACCTCGTCGACGGACACCGTCATGTCGGGCACGCCCTCGACGTGGATCACGAAGCCCGGGTCGGGCCAGCGAGCGACCCTGGTGGCGTCGGCCTTGTAGACGGCCTCGATGGTCATGAACGGCCTGCCCCGCACCAGGCCGGTGAAGACCCAGCGGGAGGCGCAGACCGTGCCCTCCCTGATCGTGCCCGCCGCGATCGGGAACTCGGCCGTCGCCAGCTCGAACTCGTCGCTCTCGTCCACCTCGTCCAGCCGCACGTCCAGCGCGTCCGCGACGAGCTGCGCGCTCTCCGCGAAGAGCGCGCGCTGGAACGCCCGGTACGGCCGGACGGCCGCGGTGTAGTCCTTGGCCGAGCGGGTGAACCCCACCAGGTCGACCACCACCTGGCGCGACGGGTGGCCGCGGAAGTCGGACGACTCGCGCACGTACAGGTGGTCGATCCGGCCGCTCAGCCCGGTCAGCGCCAGCGGCAGGAAGTCGCTCATGAAGCCCGGGTTGACGCCGGTGCCGTGCAGGCTGGTGCGACCAGCGGCGCAGGCCGTCTCGATGCGCTCGACGACGGCTCGGCCGTAGGACTTGGGGTAGACGAAACCCGTCGTGGTGATGACGTTCTTGCCCGAGGCGAGCAGCGCGCAGATGGTCTCCAGGTCGGAGGACTGGTCGGTGCCGAAGTAGGCCGCCGGCAGCGGCATGTGCAGGACGCAGTCGGCGTCGAGCGCCAGCACCCGGTCCACGTCGTCGGTGCACGAGACGCCTGAGGGGGGCAGGCCCACCAGCTCGCCCGCGTCCTTGCCGATCTTGTCGGGGTCGTAGACGAGAACCCCCGCCAGCTCGAAGTTCCCCGGCCTCTTCAGCACCGTGCGTAACGCGCAGCGGCCGACGGCGCCGGTGGCCCACTGGACCACGCGGATGGGCTTTGTTACCGGCATTTCCGGCCTCCCAGGCCCGCTGGAGGGACGACGGAGGGGAGGTCGCCGCCCCATGGGAGCCCCGAACTCTAGCAGAGAACGACGGCATTGATCACTATCCGCGACGATCAGTCCGGCTTCCGGTCTATCGGGTTATTGTGCTCCTACTAGAAGGTTGTTCTCCTGCGCGGGAGGTTCGATGCTTCGGTTCGATGACAGGGTCGCGATCATCACAGGGGCCGGGCACGGCCTCGGCAGGGCGCACGCGCTCCTGCTGGCGGAGCGGGGCGCCAGGGTCGTCGTCAACGACCTGGGTGGCGCGCTCGACGGCACCGGCGCCTCCGCCGGCCCGGCCGCCGAGGTCGTCGAGCTCATCATGAAGAACGGCGGCCAGGCCGTCGCCAACGCCGACAACGTCGCCACCCCGGAGGGCGCCGAGGCGATCGTGCAAGCCGCGCTCGACGCGTTCGGCAAGGTCGACATCGTCGTCAACAACGCGGGCATCCTCCGGGACAGGTCGTTCGGGAAGATGACGGTCGACGAGTTCGACGCGGTCCTGGCCGTGCACGTGCGCGGCTCCTACCTGGTCAGCCGCGCCGCCTACCCGTACATGAAGGCGGCCGGATACGGCCGCGTCGTCAACACCTCGAGCCCGGCGGGCCTGTTCGGCAACTTCGGGCAGGCCAACTACTCCACCGCCAAGATGGGCCTGGTCGGCCTGACCAAGACGCTCGGCATCGAGGGCGCGCGCAACGGCATCAAGGCCAACGCCATCGCGCCGGTCGCCTGGACGCGGATGACGGATTCGCTGCTGCCGGGCGAGTTCGAGGCCAAGTTCACGCCGGAGCGGGTCAGCCCCCTGGTCGCCTGCCTCGTGCACGACTCGTGCGAGGTGAGCGGCGAGGTGTTCACCGTCGGGGGCGGCCGGGTGGCGCGCGTGTTCGTGGCCGAGGGGCCGGGCTGGAGCGCCGACGACGTCACGCCGGAGGCGATCGCGGACAACTGGGCGGCCGTCATGGCCGAGCAGCCGTACGTGCTCACGGCCGCTGACTCGATGAGGGCCATGCAGTAGCCCGTAGCACCTGCACACGTCATATCGGCGGCGGGGAGCCGGCTCGGACACGGCCGGCTCCCCGCCGCCGCTTGCGCGCCAGCAGAGTTCCGAGCTTTGTTCGGACATCGGCGGAAGTCGGGGAAGTTCGGGCGGTCCGCACTCTTGATTTGTCCCATCGGCGATCTTATCGTCGCGGCATGACCCCCGCTCCGGGCTCGCCCGGCGATGTCCTGACGCTCATCAGCGCGGGCTCGGCGACGACCCGTTCCGATCTGGCGCGGCTCACCGGCCTGGCCAGGTCCACGATCTCCCAGCGCGTCGACGCGCTCATCGAGCGCGGCCTGGTCGAGGAGACCGAGAGCGGCGAGTCCACCGGTGGCCGGCCGCCCCGCCGGCTCCGGCTCCACACCGACGGCCACGCGTTCGCCGGCGTCGACCTGGGAGCCACCCACTGCCGGGTCGCGCTGATGGACATGTCCGGCCGGCTGCTGGCCGAGTGCGAGGACCCGCTGCTGGTGAGCGAGGGGCCGGAGACCGTCCTGGCGCACGTCGACGGGCGGCTCGACCGGCTGCTCGCCGAGGCCGGCCGTCCCCGCCCCGCGCTGCGCGCGCTGGGCATGGGGGTGCCGGGGCCGGTCGAGTTCGCCACGGGACGGCCGAACAACCCGCCGATCATGCCCGGCTGGAACGACTACCCGATCCCCGAGCACTTCGCCGACTGCGCCGTCCTCGTCGACAACGACGTCAACGTGATGGCCCTGGGCGAGCAGCGCAACGCCTACCCCGGCATCCGGCACCTGCTGTTCGTCAAGGTCGGCACCGGCATCGGCTGCGGCATCGTGGCCGAGGGCAGGCTGCACCGCGGCGCGCGGGGCTCGGCCGGCGACATCGGCCACATCCGGGTGTCCGGCCACGAGGAGGCGGGTTGCCGCTGCGGCAACAGCGCCTGCCTGGAGGCCGTCGCCGGGGGAGCGGCCGTCGCCAGGCGGCTCACCGAGCTGGGCGTGCCCGCCGAGACGGGCGCCGACGTGGTCGCGCTGGTCCAGGCGGGCGACACGCAGGCGCTCCGGCTCGTCAGGGAGGCGGGCAGGCTCGTCGGCGAGGTGCTCGCCGGCCTGGTCAACTTCTTCAACCCCGAGGTCATCGTCGTCGGCGGCGCGCTGTCACGGGTCCACGAGCACCTGCTGGCGGGCATCAAGGAGACCGTCTACCGCAGGTCGCTGCCGCTGGCCACGCACCATCTGTCGATCGTGCCGAGCCGCACCGGCGTCAACGCCGCGGCCCTCGGCGCCGGGATCCTCGCCATCGAACACTACCTGTCACCCGACAACGTCAACCGCCTCGTCAACCCCTGACAGGGAGGTCCCCGGTGCTGGTCATGAAGGGAATCGTCAAACAGTTCCCCGGCGTGCGCGCGCTCGACGGCGTGGACCTCGACGTACGGGTCGGTGAAGTGCACTGCCTGCTCGGCCGGAACGGCACAGGCACTCTGATCAAGGTGCCGGCCCGCGCCCACCAGCCCGACGAGGCTGGCGTACCGGACGTGGATCGGCGGCGACAACTACGGCATGGGCGTCGCGGCCGGGCACCACATCGGCCGGAAACTCAAGGCCAAGGGTGTCACGAACCCGGTCATCGTGGAGATCCAGGGCATCGCGACGCTCCCGCTCAAGCAGGACCGCAGCAGAGGCTTCGCCGACGCGCTAAAGACGTACGGCTTCGGTGTGAGCGCGAAGCAGGACACCAAGTTCACGGTCGAGACCGCCAGTTTGCTGCAGGCCAAGGAGGCCGGCCGCGACGAGTTCTTCATGGTCGGCGGCGCCGGCTCGCTGAACGCGATGAAGGAGATCCAGTCGTGAGGCTCCGTGCTGGAGGCCACCGTCACGTACAGCCCCACGACGGCCTCTTCCACGATAAAACTCGCGCGCCTGATCGCCCAGGGGAAGGGCATGAGTGACCTCGTGGAGAACCAAGTTCCGCAGTCCATCACGCTCGCGTCGGAGACGATTACCAAGGCGAACGTCGAGAAGCACCTGCCGCTCGGCTTCGAATTCCTGATCTGGGGGCCGCATGTCAGACAGAACCACCATCGGCGTGGGCATGGTGGGCCACGCGTTCATGGGCCGCGTCCATTCGCAGGCGTGGCGGAACGTGAGCGCGTTCTTCGACCTGCCGCTGGCACCGCGGATGGCGGTGCTGGCCGGCAGGTCGAAGGAGCGCACGTCTGCCGCGGCGGCCCAGATGGGCTGGTCCGACGTCGAGACCGACTGGAGGGAGCTGGTCGCGCGCGACGACGTACAGATCGTCGACATCTGCACACCGGGCGACTCCCACGCCGAGATCGCCATCGCCGCCCTGGCGGCCGGAAAGCACGTCATCTGCGAGAAACCGCTGGCCAACACCGTCGCCGAGGCCGAGGCCATGGTGCGGGCCGCGGCCGGTGCGCCGGGCAGGAACATGGTCGCCTTCAACTACCGGCGGGTGCCGGCCATCGCGCTGGCCCGCCGCTACGTCGAACAGGGCCGGCTCGGCCAGATCCGGCACGTCCGGGCGCAGTACCTGCAGGACTGGATCGTCGACCCGGAGTTCCCGCTGGTGTGGCGGCTGCGGAAGGACAAGGCGGGCTCCGGCGCGCTCGGCGACATCGGGGCGCACATCATCGACACCACCCAGTTCGTCACCGGCCAGAACGTCGTGGGCGTCTCCGCGCTCACCGAGACGTTCATCAAGGAACGGCCGCTGGAGGAAGGGGCCGCCGATACCGGCCGGGTCACGGTCGACGACGCCGCCCTGTTCATCGGCAGGCTCTCCGGCGGCGCGCTGGCCTCGTTCGAGGCCACCCGCTTCGCCACCGGCCGCAAGAACGCGCTGCGCATCGAGATCAACGGGTCGGGCGGCAGCCTCGCGTTCGATTTCGAGGCCATGAACGAGTTGTGGGTCAGCGAGGGCGGCGGCGGTTTCACCCGCATCCTCGTCACCGAACCGGACCACCCGTACGTCGGCGCCTGGTGGCCGCCGGGGCACGGCCTCGGCTACGAGCACACCTTCACCCACGAGATCAAGGACTTCCTGGAGGCCGTCGCCCGGGGCACCGACCCCGCGCCGTCGTTCGCCGACGGGCTGCGGGTACAGCGTGTGCTGGCCGCGGTCGAGCACAGCGCGGCTGACTCCAGCCGCTACACAGTCGTGGAGGACTCATGAGACCGGTCACGTTGTTCACGGGCCAGTGGGCGGACCTGCCGTTCGAGGAGGTCTGCCGGCTCGCGGCCGAATGGGGCTACGACGGCCTGGAGATCGCCTGCTCCGGTGACCACTTCGACGTGGCGCGGGCCGTCGCCGACCCCTCGTACGTCGAGCAGAAACACGCCCAGCTCGACAAGCACGGCCTGAAGGTGTGGACCATCTCGAACCACCTCGTCGGCCAGGCGGTCTGCGACCACCCCATCGACGAGCGGCACAAGGCCATCCTCCCCGCCCGCATCTGGGGCACCGGCGACCCCGAGTCGGTGCGGCAGGCGGCGGCCGAGGACATGAAGAACACCGCCCGGGCCGCCGCTCTGCTCGGCGTCGACACCGTCGTCGGCTTCACCGGCTCGTCGATCTGGCACACGGTCGCCATGTTCCCGCCGGTGCCCGCCTCCATGGTCGACGCCGGCTACCAGGACTTCGCCGACCGCTGGAACCCCATTCTCGACGTCTTCGACGAGGTGGGCGTACGGTTCGCGCACGAGATCCACCCGAGCGAGATCGCTTACGACTACGTCACCACGGTCCGCACCCTGGAGGCCATCGGCCACCGGCCCGCGTTCGGCCTCAACTGGGACCCGTCCCACATGGTCTGGCAGGACCTCGACCCGGTCGCGTTCATCCTCGACTTCGCCGACCGCGTCTACCACGTCGACTGCAAGGACACCCGCGTCCGCGTCGGCGACGGCCGCCGCGGCCGCCTCTCCTCCCACCTGGCGTGGGGCGACATGCGCCGCGGCTGGGACTTCGTGTCGACGGGACGCGGCGACGTACCGTGGGAGGACTGCTTCCGGGCGCTCAACTCCATCGGGTACGCAGGGCCGATCTCGATCGAGTGGGAGGACGCGGGCATGGACCGGCTGGACGGGGCCAGGGAGGCCCTGGCCTTCATCCGCGAGCTGAACGCCATCACCCCGCCGGCCACCTCCTTCGACGCGGCCTTCTCCACCACCACCTCCTGACCCTGGGGCGTTCGCCGATGGGGGCGCACGCGCCAAAGGCGAGGTCGTCGCGAGCCGGCGCGCTTCGCGCGTCCCACGCTCCGGCGTGCCCCCCAGGGGGCTCCCGCCCCCTTCGACCCCCACAGGCATGGCCCTCGCTCTGCTCGGACGCCCTTGGCGGGGCTCCGCCCCGCGCCCCGGGCGAGGGGCTCCCGCCCCTCGCGCACCCCGGCATGAGGCGGAGGCGGGATGCAGTGGAATCCGGGCACGGGAGTGGAGGCGGGCACGGGAAGTCGAAAGCTCAACGAGGGGAAGGTGGCAACTCCTGCAGGAAAGACCCTGACCCGCCAAACTTCCGCAAGACACGGTTGCCTTCACCGGCTGGGATCAGGTCATTCAGGATGGGCGTTGCGGTAAAGACTCGCTGCGTGCATCGCTTTCGGGCGGCGCTCCTCGAAAACAGCCTGAACGCTGGGGTGTTTGCGAGGCAGCCGTTTGCCATCCGGACCTAGGATTGATTTGGGCCTCTCATACTCGTACAGGACTTCGTCGCAGGCGTCGCTCGCTGTAACATTCGGCCTCTTCAGGACATCATTGGCGATCTTGAAGCTTGTGCTGAGCTCCTGCACGGCGTAGTCGATCTGCGCGTCCATATTGAAGAGCACGGAAGCCCCCAGTGCGGTATCCGTGAGCTTATGAGTGAATAGCCCCTTGCGTCGGTCGCCATACGACCACTGCGCAAGACCGACTCCTGGAAGTTTCGGCCCCTCGCGGGCCTGCGCATCGCGGTTCATGATTTCATCAGCCGAGTGTTCCTTGCTTTTATCATAGAAATCCTTCGCCCGCATTGGGGATTGCTCTGTAGCGCCCTCGATGATGGACGGGATCAAATAGGATTCATGCATGAAGTTTCCGACGAGCCCGGCAGCGCCGTTCACGGGGTATCTGTAACGGCGCACCAACTTATCCATCACATAAAGGATGCGCTGGTATCCAGGGATGTCCTCCCACTGAACGACCAGGTTCCAGTTGACGACCGCGTCGAAATTCTCGCGAAACCCCTTGGGTAGCATTTTCCATACTTTGGATATCTCGCCTGAGTGCGGAGACGCGGTGTCCGCGCCGATGTCGTAGCGGACATAAAGGTTGTTCTTGAAGAAGTAGGCGTAGCCCTTGCCGAAGTTGACCGCCGCGTCGAAGCCGCCGTTTCGGAAATCGGCGGGCAGAGCGGGCCAGTAGTCCCACACCCTTTGAGGTCCGGCGACAGAGTCCGTGCGGATGTCGTAGCGGACATAAAGGTCGTTTTTGAAGAAGTAGGCGTAACCGTTGCCCCAGTTGACAACCGCGTCGAAGTCGCCGTTTCGAAAATCGGCGGGCATGGCGGGCCAGGAGTCCGATATCTTTCGAGGTCCGACGACGGAATCCGTGAGGATGTCGTAGCGGACACAAAGGTCGTTCTTGAAGAAGTAGGCATAGCCGTTGCCGAAATTGACGACCGCGTCCAGGTCTTTTTGAAAAAGGGGCGGAAGCTGCTTCCAGCCCAACGAAATCGAGGCGATCGTTTGGTCTGAATCGTTTGTTTCCAGATTATATCTGACGTAATTGCTTCCCTTGAAGAAGTAGGCTCGCCCATTTATGGGGAGAGAAGGTTGGCGTTGAAAGACGTATTTGTTGGTGAGAATCTGCGCTTCAATCGTTTCGCTCATTTCTGCTGAAATGTGCCATTGAGTGGACTGGTCCACCCGCTTGCTGGAGCAATCGTCCGCAACGGCCCAGCCGAGGTGGGTCCCCCTGTAGTCTCCGTCGGAACGTTTTATCTTCCACATCACTTCCCCAGCTTTGTGCACGCACCGCTCAAGTTGGATTTCTTGGTGGACGGTCCCGATGAAGCCACCGGGTACACGACTCACCCCCACGACTCCTCCGTCGATGTATCTCCAGAAGCCGAGAATCGGTTCAGGCTCTGTCATGGGATCACTCCTGAATGGGATTGCCGATGATGATCAAGAATTCCGCATCGTTTGGAGTGGTGTTCTCCTGTCACCACCTCTTAGGCTGCATACCCTCTATCCGGCGATGACCGGTAAGGAAGAAATGTCCTTCCTTCTAGTGGCGCGCAAAAACATCGCATCGGAGGCAAACCGTGCCGACTCTGCGTGGCTAACGGGGATCATGACCCGGTGCCCCCGCAGACGTAGCTGTCCCTCCGACCTGACCGATGCGCAGTGGGCGCCGATCGAACCGCTGCTGCCAGCCCCGAACACCGGCGGCAGGCCGGAAAGGCACCCCCGCCGCGACGTCGTCGACGCGATCCTGTACGTGGTGCGTACCGGGGTGCGCCTGGCGGCAGCTTCCCGTGGACTTTCCGCCATTTATGTGGAAACAGGTCAGCCACTGTCAACCTGTCCAATCGTGAAAGAGTGGCTGGGTTCAACCGAGCCTCTCGTCACCTGAGGGATGTCGTGAAGGTTCGTCACATGGCAGAATGATCCTTTGATGGAGGTCATCCAGGCCGAGCGCATGCCGGCGACCGCGCGAACCGCCAGGTTCGTCATGATGGTTGAGCTGGCCTTCAGCCTCGTGGGACTTGCGATCATGATCGGCACCGCAGCAGCTGCCTTCAGCGTCCCGTTCCTCCTGCTGTTCCTTTATGCCGGCTCGATCACGGCGCTCATGGGCTGGTTGCTGTCACGTTGGCTGTCGCGAAGGAAGTTTGTGCGGTCGGGTGCCATCGCCGTCGAGGTGGTTGCGGGCGGTGGTTATCTCGCCATGGCCGCGATCGACGGTGATCTTGCTTGGATCAAAGTGCTCGGCCCGAACACGCTGCTCCCGCTGGTGGTCGTCGCTGCGCTGTTGATGCCCTCGGCGGCACGCTGGTTCGACCGCTGAACGAGGCCACCGCGGTCATTGACGATTCTGCGGGCCGGGTCATCGGCTTGAGGTTATGACGGACGTCCACGAGATGCAGGACCATCGCCGTGGCCGGGACAGCGAGTTGGCGGGGTGTGGGGCGCACCGCGGAGGGACGCCCCACCGAGCCATTGGCTTGCATCATCGACGCCCAAAGCGTCGAGACCTCCGCCGACGTTCCCGCCCAGAGCCAGGGATACGATGCCGGGAAGATCGCCGGCCGCAAACGCAGCATCGTCACCGACGCCCTCGGCCTGCTGATCGCGGTGCTGGTCACCGCCACCAGCACCTCCGACGGCGCCGCCGGCCCCCCTCTGCTCACCCAGGTCGCCGCCGACCACCCGACCATCACCAAGACCTGGGCTGACGGCGAGGGCGGCGCCGCCCTCGGCATCGACGTTGAAGTCGTCCGCCGCGACCCCGCCACCAGGGGTTTCGCTGCCCTACCCCGCCGCTGGGTGGCCGAGCGGACTCTCGGCTGGCTGATGTTCCACCGCCGTCCAGTGCACGACTACGAGGCCTTGCCGGCGAGCTTGCCCGGCATGGCCACCCCCACACGCGCGGCATCCTTGATCGCTACGTTCAGGACGCCCACGTCACGGCATGGAGGTGGACCAGGCCGCGCGCCCGGATCACGCCACAGGGCAGCCCGGCGCAGGCCGAGGAGCACCGGTCAGGAAAACCACTTGACTCCACCGGAACCGCACAAGCCCTGGTCGTGCCAGCGCCGAACGGTCCGGCTATCGGCCACGTGGCAGGTCGCGCGCCCGCGCTCGACGGAGCGCGACGCACGGCACTCGGATTTCAGGCGGCTACCAGTTCGGCCGATCAGACGTTCCGCAGCACCCAGACTTGCTTCTTGTACTTGTCGGACCCCTTCGGCGCGGGCGGTTCCATGTTGACCTTGCCATCGTTCCAGCCCGTGAGGACATGGTCCCTGGAGGCGTTGAAAAGCCTCCCTTGCGGGTCGCGGTACCACTTCTGCCCGAGGTATTCGTCCCTGCATGGCGTCAGGTAGACGTCTCCGTTGCTGTTGTCGAGACAATAGTGACCAAGCCAGTTGGTCGTCTCCGTGACCTGGAACTCGCGGTTGCCGTTGCGGTGGACAATGGTCCATTTCCGGTACGAGAAGACCGGATGGTCGCATGGGACACTCCTGGGCTTCAGATCCGCTCTCTCTCCTGGGGTTTTCCACCAGGGTTTGATGCTCAGGCACTTGCCTTTCTCGTTGACAAGGTGGTAGGCGGGCGCAATCCCCGCACGGGTTTCGGCGTCGGCGGGACTCGACACCACACCAGTCGTGAGTAGCGCGGCGATCGGCAACAGGCCGACCGACGCCCGGACGACACTTCTTCTCATCGCGGAATCTCCTTACCAGGCGGTCCTCTGGACACGGTGGTCGGGGGCGCTCCACCGTGAGGTGCACCCGAAACCGCAAGTGAACGTAGTCATCGACGCACTCACTGAACAGCTCATTCGACACCCAAAAAGCAATCACGGCCGTTCACGGGCTCCAGCACCTGGTATTGAGCTCCCGTTTGGAAGCGCACATGGCTGCCCTACTCATGCGAGCGCCGTGAACGGGATCATGCCTGGGTGGTGGGGCCGCTGCTACGGCTGTGCGACGCGGCTCCCGCGGGGTCGGCGAGCCAGGACACGGGATGGGCCACGATCGTGTCGGCCACGCCTGCTGTCCCGTGTCGCGGGCGCATTTTTCCTGAAAGCGGTCACTTCTTTGGTCCTGCGGCGGCGGCCTCAGAGTTCCCGTCGCTCTCCAAGTACGAAACGCAGGGAGTTGTTCTAGGATTCACGGGAACAGCGGTCAGGCGTTCTCGCTGTGGCGCCGTAAACCTCACCGGGACCCAGCACGTGGCGGGGACATGAGCAGTCGGATGAAAGGCCGTCTCGTTGCCATCGGCAGTGCACTGGCCGCCGTGGCCGGCGGCGTGGCCACCAACCGCGTGGAAGGCCCGTGGTGGGTCCAGGCTGCCTGGTTCGGGGACGCGGTGGTCGCGGTTGCCGTAGCAGCCCAGTTGGTACGGCTTGCGTCCGCGCCTGGCGGCGGACCCCAACCCGGGGGGCGGACACCACATGCGGCGGGAGTCACCGGCTAGCGGTGACCGTGTTCAGCCCTCTGCGGACGCCGAGAGGCAACACCTGGAAAAGCTGCTTCACATTCACGAACGCAGCGTCCGCATCCTCGAGGAGCAGGTGGCGAGGTTCGCCGGCAACGCTCACGTCCACCTGCAGACTCAGTTCGAGGACGAGCGGAGCCGCCTTGAGACGCTGCGGGATCGGCCCCAGCCCGGCGCCTAGGAGTTCTTCGTGTCGCACGCCCCCTCCGCTTACCGGATCGGCGCGTCGCTGTTCCGGGTCGGCTACGGCGATCTCGTTGAATCCCGCGCGGAAGTTCTGGTCAGCCCCGACGACAATTACCTGACCATGGGCGGCGGAGTTTCCCTGGCCATTCGGAAACGAGCGGGCGAAGACCTGCGGCCGCACGCCGTCACCATCGATCTCGACCGGAACCTGCTCCCCGATGCGAAATGCATCGAGACCCTGACGCGCCAGTCACTGAACCTCGCCGAGAGGCTGAACGTGCGCACCATCGCCTTTCCCCGCGCTGGGCGCCGGCACGGCCAGGTTTCCGCTCTACGAAGGGGCCCAGATCCTCCTCCAGACGATCTGCGACCGGCTGGCCGGCCAGACTTCGCTGGAGGAGGTCAGCCTCTTGCTGCAGCCTGGCCGTGGAATGCGCGAGAGCGACCTGGCCGTCTTCTACCAGCGGGCGGCGGCTCTGGCCGCCGTGGGTGGACAGAGCCGCAAACTCGCCATGCCGTCGACCGGCTCCAGTCATGGATCTGTTGAAGGAGGTGAGGGAGGTGGCGCTGAAGCTTCGGCAGCAGCCGCGCGACGTCGAGGAGATCGATCGCCTGCAGGGAGGCGGCTCGGCAGAGCGGGCCGGTCAGCACGCGATCGACGTGGCTGACGACATCACCGTGGGCGGGCAGGCGCACGACAGCACCGACGCGTGGAGGAGCTCATGCAAGCCACCCGCCACAAGATGGCGAAGAGCTGAGCCGCGCCCGACGCCTCGGGCCGCCGTCGTCGACGGCGTTCATCGGAGCCCGTTGCGGGCCAGCCACTTGACGATCGCCGTGGCGATGGCCTCCGGCTGGTCCTCCGGCGCGTGGTGGCCGGCCGGGCCGCAGTGCTCGATCTCAAGAGCGGCGATGTTCGCCGCGCACCAGTCGGCCAGTTCGTCCCGGATGAGCAGGGTGGGGGAGGAGTCGAAGGTGAGCAGCAGCTTGGGAACGTCGTCGCTGGCCGCGAGCCAGCGGCCGTAGCCGTCGAGACGTCGGGCCACGTCGGAGGGTTCGCCGTCGAGCGGCAGCGAGCGGGCCCATTCCAGCAGCGGGCGGCGGCTTTCGCGGCTCGGGTACGGGGCGAGGTACGGTTCGATCTCCTCCTCGCCGAGGCTCTTCAGCACGCCAGCGGTGAACGCCGTCTCCACGAGGAAGTTCCGTTCGAGCGCCAGTGCCTCGCCGTCCGGGGTCCGCAGCTTCTCGAAGCGGGCCCTCGCCGGGGCGGTGAGTTCGCTCCGGGCCATCGGCCGGACGATCGTCTCCATGAACGCCACGCCGCGGGTCCGGTCCGGGTGACGGGCCGCCCAGTCGAAGGCGAGCGCCCCGCCCCAGTCGTGGCCGACGAGCACCACTTCGTCCAGGCCGAGCGCGTCGAACCAGGCGTCGAGGTAGCGGGCGTGGTCGGCGAACCGGTAGCCGATGTCCGGCTTGCCCGAGCGACCCATGCCGATCAAGTCGGGCGCCAGCGCGCGGCCGGGCTCGCCGATCCGGGGCAGCACGTTCCGCCACAGGTGTGACGAGGACGGGTTGCCGTGCAGGAAGACGAGGGGCGTCCCGCTCCCGGTCTCCTCGTAGTGCGTCTCCTCGTAGTGCATGGACGAGTCGAGTACGTCGATGGTGGGCATGGGTCACCTTCCAGTCCGTTAGTCACTCTAACGTTAGTGTCACTAGCGAAAGTATATTGTTAGTGCGACTAACGCAAGGGCTAGGATGGGCGGCATGAACCCGCGCTCCACCGACATGCCGCACACCGGTGACGGCCCGCTCACACCCGACCGGCTGCGACGCCTGCCGAGCAGGGTGCTGGGCATCGCCGCGGCGCACGCCGACCAGCTGGTGAGCGCGGGGCTGGCCGCCGCGGACGCCCGCAAGTGGCACTACGCCGTGCTCGTGGCCCTCCATGATCTCGGCCCCGCCAGCCAGGCGACGCTGAGCCGCCGGACCGGCATCTACCGCAGTGACCTGGTCGCGGTGATCAACGAGCTCACCAGCCGGGGCCTGGTCGAGCGGGCTCCCGATCCCACCGACCGCCGCCGCAACGTCATCACCATGTCCCCGGCGGGCCGCGGCGCGCTGGACAGGCTTGACGCGCTCGTCGCCGCACTGCAGGACGACCTGCTCGCCCCGCTGGCCGAGCCAGAACGCGAGCAACTGGTCGAGCTCCTGGCGCGCCTGGTCGATCACCATGGAGGACGGGTGGCGCCCCCGGCCGGTTGACGGCCGGCGGCGCCACCCGCGGGTCTGCATGCCACCGGCTCCGTGTCAGCCGATGCCTCCGGTGAAGATCACGTCCACCCAGTAGTTGCTCGCCTGGTAGCTGCTCGTCGGGAAGGCGTTGGTCGCGCTGTAACGGTACAGGCCGTTGCCTCCCTCCGTGCCGCTGGCCAGCGCGACGAGCGGGCCGTTCGCGTACGGTGTGGTGAAGTACGACCTGTTGACCGCGTAGTTGCCCGAGGTGGTGTGATAGGTCACCACGTAGGTGGTGTTGGCGTTGATGGCCACGGGCGTCGCGAAGTTCATCCGCTGCCAGCCGCTGGCCGTCTCGCCGGTGAACGTCACCGACGCGAGCTGCTGCCCGCCGCTGGTCCACAGGCTCCCGGTGTGCGTGCCGGTGTTCAGGGAGCCCTTGTAGAACCGGACGCCGCTCACCGTCCCGTTCGTGTTCGCTCTGAACTTCACCCCGAGCGTGACCGCCTTCGCATCGTTCACCGACTCCACCGCCGGAATGGTCGTGTCGCTCCACAGGCTGTTCGTCACGGGCGGCTGCCCGGACGGCATGAAGACGACGTCCACCCAGTAGTTGCTCGCCGAGAACGTGTTCGTGGGGAAGGCGGTGCCCGACGTGTATCGGTAGACGCCGTTCCCGCCGCTGGCCCCGCTGGCCGGGGCGGTGAGGGGGCCGCTCACCAGCGCGTTGGTGAAGAACGAGGTGTTCTGCGCGTAGTCGCCGTTGGGCGCGAAGTACGAGGCGACGTACGTCGTGCCGGGGCTCACCTGGACCGGGGTGGAGAACTGCGCCTGCTGCCAGCCACTCGCCGTCTCGCCGGTGAACGTCACGCGTGCCAGGAGCTGCCCGCCGCTGGTCCACAGGTTCCCGATGTGCGTGCCGGTGTTCTCGGGGCCCTTGTAGAACCTGATCCCCGTGATCGTCCCGGGGGTCGCCACCTGGAACTTCACGCCCACCTCCACGGAGCTGGGGTCGTCCGCCGCGTGGACGGCCGGCACGGCCGAGGACGGGAAGAGGGTGCAGGGGCAGCTCGCGTTGACGGTGACGCTGGTGGGCGTGGCCTGGAGGTTGCCGCTGTCGTCCACCGCCCTCACCATGAGCGTCTTCGCGCCGGAGCCCTCGATCGTCCACGTGAACTGCCACGTGCCGCGGCCGGTCGCCTGGCGCCAGTGCGCGCCGCCGTCGGTCGACACCTCCACCGCGGCCACGACGCCACCCCCGGCGTCGGTCGCCGTGCCCCGGGCCACGAACGTCCCGGTGCCCACGTTCTCGCCGGCGGCCGGGCTGGTGATGGCGGCGACCGGCGGGGTGGTGTCGGTCGAGGCGGTGGCCGGTACGAGTCCGGCCTGGAGGCTGGCCGGTTGGGCCCGCATGTCGGCCAGGAGGTTGACCGTCGCCTGCTGCATCCTGACGTCCGTGGGAGTGCCGGGCAGGTCGTGGGTGGAGTCCAGGCCCCACGACCACTGAACGGTGCCGGCGCTGAAGACCAGCGCGCCGCTCGGCGCCTTGTACAGCGTCAGGCTGTGCGTCGCCACCCCGGAGCCGTAGGTGGTGCCGAAGTCGAGCAGGTACTTGTTCGGGGTCGCCACCGTCGTCCGGGACAGCCGCACCGTGCCGGGCGGCGTGAAGTCGTTGTCCGGCGCCTCGTCCCACTCGAAGGCGAGCGTTCCCGCGGGGAACGTGGCGGTCTGCCCGGGCTGCAGGGCGGCCACGGAGGTGTTGCGCCACAACCGCATGGGGGCGTACTCGCCCGGGACGCTGATCGCGTCGTTGACGGGGCCGTTGACCATGAAGAACGTGCCGCTGACCCTGTTCTCCGGCCTGCCGCCGTCCGACGGCGGCGAGAAGCGCGGGTCGCGCCACGTGCCGGTCCACTGGGGACTGGGGTCGATCTTGGCGTTGGCGTGCGTCTCCTTGTAGGAGACCAGCGTCCGGAACGGCGTGGCCGAGCTGTCGATGCTCGACTCCCACCTGGTCTTCCAGAAGATCTCGTTGCCGGAGAAGAAGGCTATGTTGACGCCGTTGTCGCGGGCGGTCTCCACGCTGCCGCGCGTCTCGTTCGACCAGTATTCGTCATGGCCGACCGAGAGGAACGTCCGGTGCTCCAGCAGTTCCTGGCCGCGCGACACGGTGTCCACGCCGGAGAAGTAGCTCACGTCGTAGCCGTTGGCCTCCAGCCAGCGGACCATGGGGTATTCGGCGCTGAAGAAGAAGGTTTCCGGAGCGTCGCTGGTGGTCGTGCCCCGGGTCCGGAACGGGCGGTTGTAGCTGACCTTGTAGGCGCGGCCCGCGGGCGAGCCGAAGTACAGGCTGTTCCCGCCGTACCGGTTGTAGGCCTGCCAGGTGGTGTCGGACGTCTGCACCAGGATGTCCGACCCCCGGGTGTCGTCGCGGACCACGAAGATGATGTGGCTGGCGCCGGACCGACCGTCCTCGCGTTCCAGCTTGGCGATGTAGACCCCCGACACGGCGTCGCCGGGCACCGCCCAGGAGGCCGACACGGCCCAGCGCCCGCAGTCGATCAACCCCGTCTGGGTCTCCTGCAGGCACGCGGGCTGCTGCTGCGGAAGAGGGACGGACGGCTGCACCGTCGCGACCTTCCGGGCGCCCATTCCCCCGTAATAGCCGATGCGGTAGATGTCCAGGCGGTAATCCGTCGCCTGGGTGTCCACCTTGAAACGTACGGTCTCCCCTTTGTTGACGCTCATCTGCGTCGCGTAACCCTGAATGGCGCTGCTGCCCGCGCCCAGGATGTCCCATTCGCTGGGCGGATTTCCGGGCTTGCTGTTCTCCACGCAGATGACGGACGTCGGCGGACAGGGTGCCGCCGCACTCCTGCCCGCGCCTACAGCCCCACCTGCCTGCGGAATCACCACACCCGCGTGCGCCGCGCCGCCCGCACCGCTCGGTGCGGCCGACGCGCTCCGCGGCATGTGTGCGACGCCGGCCGCCAGAACGACGGCGAATCCGATGTGAAACAGCCCACGCCGCGCCCGCTTCCCGCGAACAGCCATCTGTACCCCCGATGCCCCCGATGCCCCCGAAAAAGCCCGTTGACATAGTAGGAAGCGCATGCGGCTGCATATCGTGCGTGTGGCGGTATGACTCCTTTGCAGATGGCGTAGGCGTGTCGCTCAAAATTGCAATGAAAACTCCGGTCAGTCCATGATGACGATCTGGCGGAGGGCTTCGCCTCCCTTGAGGGCGGCCACGGCGTCGTTGAGGTCCGTCAGCTTGATGCGGGCACTGATCATGGAGTCGAGGTCGAGCTTGCCCGCCTTGTAGAGGTTGGCGAAGTACGGGAAGTCGTGGCGGACGTCCGCCTCGCCGTACAGGCTGGAGAGGAGGTTCTTGCCCTCGAAGAGCAGGCTGAAGGCGGAGATCGACACCATGTCGTCCATCGCGCCGGCGCCGACCACGATGCAGTCGCCACCCTGGCGGGTGAGCTGCCAGGCGCTCTGGATGGTGGCGGACTTGCCGACCACCTCGAAGCCGTAGTCGAACCCGGACCCGCCGGTCAGCTCGTTGAGGGCGTCCGGAACCTGGTCGGGGGTGACGGCGTGGGTGGCGCCGACCTTCTTGGCCAGCTCGTGCTTGGACGCCAGCGGGTCGACGGCCAGGATCAGCCGGGCGCCGGAGACGCGGGCGCCCTGGATGACGGAGAGGCCGACGCCGCCGCAGCCCACGACCGCGACCGTGGACCCGGGCCGGACCCGGGCGGTGTTGACGGCCGCGCCCACGCCGGTCGTGATGCCGCAGCCGATCAGCGCCGCCGCCTCCCACGGCACGTCCGCGTCGACCCTGATGGCGCCCTGCCAGGGGACGACGATCTCCTCGGCCCAGGTGCCGCACCCGGCCAGGCCGTAGGCGGTCTCGCCGCCGCCGAAGCGGAAGTTGCCCTTGCTGAACGACTCGATGATGTACTTCAGGCAGAGGTACGGCTGGCCGCCCAGGCACAGGTCGCACTCCTGGCACGCCGGTCGCCAGTTGATGATCACGTGGTCGCCGGGCTGGAGGGAGGTGACGTGGTCGCCGACCTCGACCACCTCCCCGGCGCCCTCGTGCCCCAGGACGAGCGGCATGGGCTGCGGCAGCACGCCGGACACGGCCGACAGGTCCGACTGGCAGACGCCGGTCGCCCTGATCCGCACCCGTACGTCGGTGGGCCCGACGGGCGTCAGCGTGACGTCGTCGCGGATGTCGAGCTTGTCGTCGCCTACAGCGTGCAGAAGCGCGGCGCGCATGGGGGGTCCTCCTCCGGCTATTCCTCTAGGGAAAGTGCGGCTTTGGGGCACGAACGGACCGCGTGTCGGACGCGGTCGTACATCTCGGGCGGTGGTTCGGGCAGCAGGATGTGGAGCTGGTCGTCGTCGTCCACATCGAACACCTCGGGCGCGAGCCCCATGCACACGGCGTTGGCCTCGCACACCAACTCATCGACCTTGACCTTCATGTGAGCCTCCTGTGGTCCCATGAGACCACCTTGGTGCGCTCGACTATGTACGCGACCCGCTTGCGCCCGGTCTGCTCGACGTACGGCAGCAGGTGCTCGTCGGCCACGCCCGGGGTCATCCTTCGCGCCACCTGGAGGCCGACGGCCAGGACGTGTTCTCTTTCGTCCACCCGCTTGGCTTCGCCGTACAGCAGGACGCCGCGCAGCTCGCCGTAGTCGTCGCCGGTCTCCACGAGGCAGGTCACCCGCGGGTCGCGCTCCAGGTTGCGCGCCTTCTGCGCCTTGGCGTACGTCCAGAACGTGATCCGCCCCTGGTCAAGCCCATAGAACATGGTAACCAGGTGTGGGGTGCCGTCCGGGTTGATGGTGGCCAGCTGCAGCTTGCGTGCCTCCTGGAGGAAGGCGGTGACCTCGTCGTCGGACATCGCGATGCGAGCGCGCTGATTCACGCTGCCAAGTAGAACAGGTTATAGAATGCCCGGCAAGAGGGGGTCGGAATGTTGTTCGGTTCGGTTAGGGTGCAGCTCTATGACGATGCCGCCCGAACTGCTCGACGCAGCCGCGAACGCCAAGGGCTTCATGCCGCCGAAGGAGGGGCTCGCCCTGTTCGAGGCGGCTCTCCGGTACGGCGGGCGGGGGCCGATCTGCGAGATCGGCACCTACTGCGGCAAGTCGGCCGTCTACCTCGGCGCCGCCGCGAGACAGGTCGGGTCCGTGGTCGTCACCGTCGACCACCACCGCGGTTCGGAGGAGATCCAGCCGGGCTGGCCGCACCACGACCCGGCGCTGGTCGATCCGCGCACCGGCAGGATGGACTCGCTGCCGGTGTTCCGTGACACGATCGCCGCCGCCGGGCTCGAGGACGAGGTCATCGCCGTCGTCGGGCACTCGGAGCAGGTGGCGCGGCTCTGGAGCACGCCTCTGGGCATGCTGTTCATCGACGGCGGGCATTCGGAGGAGCCGGTGACGCGCGACTACGAGGGCTGGGCGCCTCATGTGATGCCGGGTGGGGCGCTGGTGTTCCACGACATCTACCCCGACCCGGCCGACGGCGGCCAGGCGCCCTACCGGGTCTACCTGCGGGCGCTGGAGTCGGGGGCGTTCGCCGAGGTGGCGGTGGAGGGGTCGCTGCGCGTGCTGGAGCGGGTCGCCGCCGGCGCCTGACGCCCCGCGGGCCGGCCTCGGCGGGACCAGGCTCTGCGGATGTCGGCCTGCCAGGTCTGGAAGTCGTCGTGGGTGCGCGGGTCGTGGCCGAGCGCGAGAAGCGCCTGGTCCGTCCACGAGGCCGCCTCGTCCGGCGTGGCCCCGGCCAGGATCGGCGCGGCCCGCGCCACGTGGCC
>NZ_QNFZ01001039.1 GCF_003313395.1 Nonomuraea lactucae
CGTCGGCCGCGGCGTCCGCCCCGGACGTGAGCGGCTCCGGCGGGCGCGTGGACGTGGCCACCGCCGAGCGGGCGTTCCAGGTGCTCGCGGAGCTGGACGCGGCCTGGGCGCGGCGCGACTGCGCCGCCGTCGCGGAGCTCACCACTGGGGTGGAGAAGACGCTGGGCGGCCGTGCCTGTGAGGCGACCCGGAACGGCCGCCCAGCCCTCCACGGCGATCCGATGTTCTTCCTGCCCGAGGCGGGCGACTGGTTCGCCGCCCTGGCCAGGAAGCCGACGCCCGCGTACTTCGTCTTCCAGTTCGACGGCGGACGCTGGCGGCTCGCGGCGGGCCCGGTCCCGGCGCACGGCCCGCCCGTGGAGCCCGCCGGTCATGTGACAGCCGGCCGCAGCATGGCCAGGCAGGCCCGGCTGGTGCCGCAGCGGCACCTCACCTACCTGACCGACCCGGCCGGGGTGAACGGCGTGCGCTTCCCGTCCGGCGACCCCGTGCGCGGGCTGCTGGAGGAGCTCACCGGGCGCCCGGCCCAGGTCGCGCCCGACCGGCTCTCGATCGACGTCGAGCTGGTCGAGGAGCCCGCCAGGACGGTCGCGCTGTCCGCCGACTCGGTGCTGGTCTTCGACGCGCTGCGGATCCGGTACGAGCAGCGGCCCAGGCCGGGGAGGACCTCGCTGAGGCACCCCCTGGACGGGCTCTCGCCCGCCGGATCGGAGCTGGTCGTGCTGGTCAGCGTCATCAGCGCCGCGGACGGGCTCGCCACGGTGGGCCTGCGCAGGGGGCTTGCGGGCTGAGCCGTTCCGTCCCGGTAAGCTCACCACACGTGAGTTCCTACCGCCCCATCGGCCCGGTCGTCGGCGTCGTCGGCGCCGGTCAGCTGGCCCGGATGACGCAGCAGCCCGCCATCGCGCTCGGCGTCGAGCTGCGCGTGCTGGCCAACGCGGCCGACGAGAGCGCCGCCAGAGTCATCGTCGACACGCGGATCGGCGACTACCGCGACCTGCACGACCTGCGCGAGTTCGCCCAGGGCTGCGACGCGATCACCTTCGACCACGAGCACGTGCCCACCGACCACATCAGCGCGCTCGCCGCCGACGGGTTCGCCGTGCGGCCGGGCGCCGCCGCGCTGGTGCACGCCCAGGACAAGGCCGTCATGCGCGAACGGCTCACCTCCTTCGGCGCGCCCTGCCCCGCCTGGGCCAGGGTGTCCGGCGCCGCCGACGTCTCGGCGTTCGCCGGCGAGCACGGCTGGCCGGTGGTCCTCAAGGCCGTCAGGGGCGGCTACGACGGCCGCGGCGTGTGGGTGTGCCGCTCGGCCGAGGACGCCGCGACCGCCTTCGAGGCCGGGGTGCCGCTGATGGCCGAGGCGTTCGTGCCGTTCCAGCGGGAGCTGGCCGTGCTGGTGGCCCGCTCACCCCACGGGCAGGGCGTCAGCTACCCCGTCGTCGAGACCGTGCAACAGGACGGCATCTGCGTCGAGGTCCTCGCGCCCGCCCCCGGCCTCGACCCCGAGGAGGCCGCGCAGGCCCAGCGCATCGCACTGCAGATCGCCCACGAACTGGACGTGACCGGCCTGCTGGCGGTGGAGATGTTCGACACGGGCCACGGCCTGGTGGTCAACGAGCTGGCCATGCGCCCGCACAACAGCGGCCACTGGACGATCGAGGGGGCGCGCACGTCCCAGTTCGAGCAGCACCTGCGGGCCGTGCTCGACCTTCCGCTGGGCTCCCCGGCCATGACGGCGCCCGTCGTCGTCATGGCCAACCTGCTCGGCGGCGACGACCCCGACCTGTTCAAGCGCTACGAGCACGTGATGGCCCACGACCCCGGCATCAAGATCCACTTCTACGGCAAGCAGGTGCGGCCCGGCCGCAAGATCGGCCACGTGACCGCGCTCGGCGACGACCTCGAGTCCGTACGCGCCCGCGCCAGGCACGCCGCCGTCTACCTCACCACCGGGGAGTACACGTGACAGAGCCGAGCACGCTGGAGGCGTCGTGACCATCGGCATCGTGATGGGCAGCGACTCCGACTGGCCCGTGATGAAGGCGGCGGCCGAGGCCGTGGCGGAGTTCGGCGTGCCCTTCGAGGCCGACGTGGTGTCGGCCCACCGGATGCCCACCGAGATGATCGACTACGGCAGGCAAGCGGCCTCCCGCGGCCTCAAGGTGATCATCGCCGGCGCGGGCGGGGCGGCCCACCTGCCCGGGATGCTGGCCTCGGTGACGCCGCTGCCCGTCATCGGGGTGCCGGTGCCGCTGAAATACCTCGACGGCATGGACTCTCTGCTGTCGATCGTCCAGATGCCCGCCGGGGTGCCGGTGGCCACGGTCGCGGTGGGCGGGGCGCGCAACGCCGGCCTGCTGGCCGTGCGCATCCTGGCCACCTCCGATCCGGAGCTGCGGGGGCGCATGGAGGACTTCCAGGCGCGGCTCAAGGCCCAGGCCCACGCCAAGGGCGAGCACCTACGCGCCGAGGCGGCGGACCTCGGCTCGACCGGGGGTGACGCGCCGTAGGGCTTCGGCGGTCAACCGGTGGCGGAAGGCCCGGCGTGGTCAAGGGGTCACGGAAGGCCCGGCCCAGAAGGCGCCGTGACGGCGGCCCGCCGTCATCCGGTCAGCGGGCGTCTTCCTGGAGGCCCTCAGCCACGGTCGGCGGGTGGCGGCCCACTTGGCGGTGCCGTAAAGGATGGAACTAGGGTCTGCCCAGGGCGCGGTAGTGCCAGCCGGCGGAGCGCCAGGTCTCGGCGTTGAGCGCGTTGCGCCCGTCGACGATCTTGCGGGTGGCGACGACCGCGCCCAGCTCCTCCGGGTCCAGGTCGACGAACTCCTGCCACTCCGTGAGCAGCAGCACCACGTGCGCCCCGCGGGCCGCCTCCAGCGCCGAGTCGCCGTACTTCAGCTCCGGGTGCGCCTTGCGGGCGTTGCCGAGCGCGATCGGGTCGTAGACGGTGACGCGGCCGCCCTGCTGGCCGATCGTGACCGCCACGTCGAGCGCGGGCGAGTCGCGGATGTCGTCGGAGTTCGGCTTGAACGCGGCCCCCAGCACGCCCACGGTGCAGCCGTGGAACGAGCCGCCCGCCAGCTCGCGCGCCAGGTCCACCATGCGGGCGCGGCGCCGCATGTTGATCGCGTCCACCTCGCGCAGGAACGTCAGCGCCTGGTCGGCCCCCAGCTCGCCGGCGCGGGCCATGAACGCGCGGATGTCCTTGGGCAGGCAGCCGCCCCCGAACCCGAGCCCCGCGTTGAGAAAACGACCGCCGATGCGGTCGTCATAGGCGAGGGCCTCAGAGAGTTGTTTGACGTCGGCGTGCGCGGCCTCGCAGACCTCGGCCATGGCGTTGATGAAGGAGATCTTGGTGGCCAGGAAGGCGTTGGCCGCGGTCTTGACCAGCTCGGACGTCGCGAAGTCGGTGACCACCATCGGGATGTCGCCCAGCGGCTGGTAGACCTCGCGCAGCACCTTCTCGGCGCGCTCGGACCGGACGCCGACCACGATGCGGTCGGGCTTGAGGGTGTCCTGGACGGCGAAGCCCTCGCGGAGGAACTCGGGGTTCCAGGCCAGCTCCGCCTCGATCCCGGCGGGCGCCAGCCTCGCGAGCTTGTCGGCGAGGCGGCCCGCGGTGCCGACGGGCACCGTGGACTTGCCGACCACCAGGCACTCACGGTCCAGGTGCGGGGCCAGCGACTCGATGGCGGCGTCCATGTAGGAGACGTCGGCGGCGTACTCGCCCCGCTTCTGCGGCGTGCCCACGCAGACGAAGTGCACGTCGCCGAAGGCGGCGACCTCCTCGTACGACGTGGTGAAGCGCAGGCGTCCGGATTCGAGGCCACGGCGGAGCACGGGTTCGAGCCCGGGCTCGTGGATGGGGAGCTCACCCTCGTTCAGCCGGCGGATCTTGTCGGCGTCGACGTCGAGGCCCAGCACGTCGAAGCCCAGATCAGCCATGCAGGCCGCATGGGTGATGCCCAGGTATCCGGTCCCGATCACCGTGAGGCGATATGGCACGAGTGAGCTCCTTTCCATCGCCCAGGCATGTTACCGGCCCTCGCTACCCCCTTCTGTGCCACCTGGGCCTTTCCGCAAACCGTACCCGGTGGTAACAGAGATGCTCGGACGTCCTAGTATCTGTGCATGAGCTTCCCTCTCTACGCGCCCGCCGAAGAGCACGACATGCTCCGGGAGACGGTTCGCGCCCTCGCCGACGAGAAGATCGCCCCGCGCGCCGCGGAGGCCGACGAGACCGAAGAGTTTCCCTGGGACGTCTACAAGGCGCTCGTGGGAGCCGACCTGCACGCCGTGCACGTGCCCGAGGAGTACGGCGGCGCGGGCGCCGACGCCCTGGCCACCGTCATCGTGATCGAGGAGGTGGCGCGCGCCTGCGCCTCGTCCTCCCTCATCCCCGCCGTGAACAAGCTGGGCACCGTCCCGCTGCTGCTCTCGGCCTCGGAGGAGCTCAAGGCCCGCTACCTGGCGCCGGTGGCCCGCGGCGACGCCATGTTCTCGTACGCCCTCTCGGAGCCCGAGGCCGGCTCGGACGCCGCCGCGATGAGGACGCGCGCCGTCCAGGACGGCGACCACTACGTGCTCGACGGCACCAAGATGTGGATCACGAACGCGGGCGTGTCGGAGTACTACACGGTCATGGCCGTGACGGACCCGTCAGCCGGAGCCCGTGGCATCTCCGCCTTCGTCGTGGAGAAGTCGGACGAAGGCGTCTCGTTCGGGCCCAAGGAGAGGAAGCTCGGCATCAAGGCCTCCCCGACCCGCCAGGTCATCATGGAGAACGTCCGCATCCCCGCCTCCCGCATGATCGGCGACCCCGGCACCGGTTTCAAGACGGCCCTGGCCACGCTCGACCACACCCGCATCACCATCGCCGCCCAGGCCCTCGGCATCGCCCAGGGCGCCCTGGACTACGCGGTGGGGTACGTCAAGGAGCGCAAGCAGTTCGGCAGGCCGATCGCCGACTTCCAGGGCCTGCAGTTCATCCTGGCCGACATGGCCATGAAGCTCGAGGCGGCCAGGCAGCTCACCTACCACGCGGCGGCCAAGTCCGAGCTCGCCATGCACGGCCAGCCCCAGAAGGACCTCACCTTCCTGTCCAGCGCCGCCAAGTGCGCCGCCTCGGACGCCGCCATGGAGATCACCACGGACGCGGTGCAGCTGCTGGGCGGGTACGGGTACACGAAGGACTTCCCGGTCGAACGCATGATGCGCGACGCCAAGATCACCCAGATCTACGAGGGCACCAACCAGATCCAGCGCATGGTGATGGCCAGGCAGCTCCTCAAGTAGGCGGTCGCCCTGTTTCGTCCCCGTTCCATGAAGCCGGCGAGCGGGGACGGAGGCTCGCGCGGTCAGCTGGAATCGGGTGCCGTCAGGGCCTTGAGCACGTCCAAGGAGGGCGGTCTCCAGCTCACCGACGGTGCGAACAAGGTCACGGTGGCGGCTCCCCAGCCGGTCATGTGGGACAGCAGTGGAGCACGACGGCAGGATCAGCGATCGGCCGGACGCAGATCGAGATCGACGTGGTGGTTCTCGCCGCCCAGGAGCCCGGACGCCACGGCCGAGCCGGGCGCCGCTGCCGAGAGCGATCCGCGTGTTCTGCTGGTCGACCTCGACCGGCTCTACGGACGTGCATAGGTTCGCCGGGACCACCGTCACTTCTCCTTGATCCGGACATCGCCTGACGTGCTCCTCACGACGATGGTCCGGTCGCTGCCGGTGCTCTTGAGCTGTGAGCGGGCCCTGCCGTGCGTGCTTGTGGCCGTGACCTGGTACGGGCCGGGCGGGACGATCGCGGTTACGCGGCCGTCGCGGGAGCGGATGTTCAGTCTGGACGGCGGCGTGGCGAACGACAGGTTGATGGGGCCGGTGCTGGTGCGAACGTCTGCGGTGGGTGACCTGAGGTGGTCGCCCGCGATCAGGCTGTCGTCGCCGAGCAGGCGGAGCCGGCCCGAGGTGCCGTATGCCCTGATCGGTCCCGCGGACGACACGTTCACGTCCTGCGCCAGGTCCCTGAGGACGACGCCGTCGTCCGAGCCGTGGACCACGAGGCGCACGCCGGGCGGGACCCTGACGCGGTAGCGGGCGGCGCAGTCGCCGAACACGATCGCGCAGTCGGCGCTCAGCCGCAGCGTGCCGTCCTCCAGTGACCAGGAGGCGTTGCCCTCGGCGGCGGCCTTGCCGCGTGACCAGCGGTCCACGCGCACGGCGCCCGCCGTGCCGGGCAGGATGCGCAGGCCGCCGCCCGAGGAGGTGATCGTGAGCTGGGTGCCGGAGTGGGGGAAGGTGCGGGTGGCGTGCGCCTCCTTGCCGTTCGGACGCACGGCGCACCCGGTCGTGGCGACCGCGCACAAGGCTGTCGCCGCCGCGGCGGCTGTCACCATGATTCGTGTCATGTCGTGATCGTGGCGTGGGGGGTCCGGGCGGCCATCGGTCATTCGGATGAGCACGGGCGAGTTGAGGTCCGCCGTTCGGCTGTGGTTCCGGGCCAGGTCCAGTGGGGGCAGTCGGGTCGGGTCTCTCAGAGGGCGGCGAGGAGGCCGTGGACGTGGGGGAGGGGGTCGGGGCCGGGCGGGCGGACCACCACCGTCGAGACGCCCGCGTCCGACAGCGCCTTCACCTGGGCCGCCGCCTGCTCCGGCGTGCCGATGGCCATGACCACCTCGTCCGGCGTCACCCCCAGGAACGCGGCCTGCTCCGCTGCGGCCGGCCGCATCACGTCCCGGGCGTCGTCGCCCAGGCACAGATGTGTGAACGCGACCAGTTCGTGCTCGGCCGCGGCGCCGATCTGGTTGATGATCGAGGGGAGCTGCCGCGGGCCCAGGCCCTCCGGGATGATCGTGCCCTGGGCCAGGCGGCCCGACAGGGCCAGCGAGCGCGGGCCGACCACTCCGGCCAGTACGGGCGGGGGCTCGGCGGGCGGGTGGACCAGGGAGACGCCGTCCAGGTGGACCTCGCGGCCGTGCAGCGTCACGGTCTCACCCCTCAGCAGCGCCTGGACGGAGGTGATCGTCTCCTCCAGCAGCGCCATGGGCGACGGGACCGCGGCGCCCACCTGCCGCATCCACGCCCGCACCCCATGGCCGATTCCGGCCGCGAGCCGCCCCGGGTGGAGGCGGGCCAGGTTGGCCAGCTCCATGGCCAGCAGCACGGGGTTGCGCAGCGGGGCGGGGGTGATGCCGATGCCCACCCGCAGGCGGGATGTCACCGCCAGGGCCGTCGCGGCCGAGGAGACGGCCCCCGTCCAGCCGAGGTCCTCCACCACCCACAGGTCCGACACCGCTGTGCCGTCCAGCTCTCCGGCAAACGGTACGAGGGACTCCGGCGGCAGGTCGCGGTCGAACATGACTCCGAGACGCATGGGGCCCTCCGGCGCACTGAGTTGGCTGCACAAGCTGTCCGGCCCCAAGTATTCAGGGTCCAAGGGCTCAGGCGGCCTCCCAGAGCGCCTCCTTGGCCTCGCCGATCGACCAGCGCGTCTCGAAGTGACGGTCGAGGTTGGTGATCGTCAGCAGGTGGCTGATCATGCCGGGGGCGAGGACGAGGATGAGCCTGCCACGCCGGGCGTGTACGTGGTTGAGCGCGTCCACCAGCACGCCGAGCCCCACCGAGTCGCAGAACGGCACCTCGGTCAGGTCGATCACGACGTTGACCGGATCAGCGGTGTTCAGGGCCTGGTCGAGCTCGGCTTTCACACGCGGGGCACCGGCGACGTCCAGATCGCCGACGATGCGCACCACTGTGCAGGGTTCCTCTCGCCAACACCTGACAACCATGGAATGCCACTTGCCCGGAGTGGGGGCACTTATGCCTATTTCTTGCAGATGTTCTGTGTTGCCGTTTTGGTGGTAGGGGTGGCGCCGGTGGAGGGCTTGGCGCCCGGTGTGGCCGTCGCCGCTGGTTTCTGGATCTTCGGCTGGTCGCTTCCGACGATCACCTCGATGCCTGAGATGTCGGCCTCGCGCAGCTCGGCTCCGGGGATGGCCGCGGCGACCGTACGGGCTGAGTCCTCGCGGCCGGGCGCGTAGCGGATGACCGTCTTCTTGTAGTCGCTGTGCGTGGTGTTGCCCGGCTGACTGGGCACCTGGAACCCGACCGCCACCAAGGCCTCCTTGGTACGGGCGCCGAGCCCCGTGATGGGCGTGCCGTTGTTGACCTTGAGCGAGATGCGCTCCGGGGGGATGGGCGACACCGTGGGCTTCGGGGAGGCGGAGGCGGAGGCGGAAGCGGAAGCGGCCGCGGTGGCCGACGGGGTGGCCGACGGGGTGGACGTGGGCGGGACCAGGTCCTCGTCGGCCGCGATGCGGCGGAACAGGTCACGAGCCCCCGTCTTGTCCCACAGCACCGCCGACTCGCCGGTGGGCGCCTTGAAGTCGACGTCGGCCAGCGGCACCTCCGCGAACTTCACGTCGTCCAGCGAGACGTCCCTGAGCTGGGTCGCGAGCCCGATCAGCCCGTCGTCCGGATCGACCTTGACGGTGCGCAGCGTGGAGTTGACGAACGCGGCCAGCCGGGCCGGGTTGGCCAGCGTGCCCGCGCTCAGCGCCCGGTCGAGCAGCGCGGAGATGACCTGCTGCTGCCGGTCGATGCGGTCGAGGTCGGAGCGGGCGGTGGCCCGGGTGCGGGCGTAGCCGAGTGCCTGCGCGCCCTGGAGCTGGTGGGTGCCCGCGGTGAGGTTGAGCCCCGCCTTGGGGTCGTTGATCGGAACCGGGGTGCACACCGTGACGCCGCCCAGCGAGTCGACCACGTCGATGAAGCCGAGGACGTTCACCTCGATGTAGCGGTTGATCTGCAGCCCGGTCGCCTGCTCAACGGTCTGCTTGGCGAGCTTCGGACCGCCGAACTGGTATGCCGAGTTGATCTTGTGCTGGCCCTTGCCGGGGACGGTCGTCCAGGTGTCGCGGGGGAGGCTGACCACGGTGACCTTGGTGTGATCCTCGGACAGGTGGATGACCATCATCGTGTCGGTGCGCTGGCCCGCCTCGCGGCCGAGCTTGAGCTGGTTCTGCTGCCTGCGGGTGAGGTCGTCGCGCTTGTCCACGCCGACGAGCAGGATGTTCATCGCGCCGCGCGACTTGGGCTCGGTCACGCCCGCGTCGACCGAGCCGATCTGCCGGGGGGTGGCCCACACCACGCCGGTGCCGACCAGCACGCCGACGGAGAGCAGACCGGAGACGAGCAGGTTGCGCCGCCTGGCCTTGGCGCTCCGGCCTGGCCTGCGCCTGTGACCGGTCGCGAGCCTGACGCCGCCGTAGGCGTCGCCGCCCACATGTACCCCGGAGTCCTCCTCATCCGGGTCGCGCATCCCGTCCCCCTTTGTACAGCCGGAGGATCGGGCGTTCGATTGCCTTCCTCCCCTGCTCGTACAGTAGCGTGAGCCCCGCCATGAAGCAGTTCCCCGACTCGCCGCACGCGCCAGCGGAGACGCGTGGCTGGCCGCCCATCTCAGTCATCATGCCGGTCCTCAACGAGGAGCGGCACCTCCGCGAGGCCGTGGACCAGGTCCTGGCCCAGAGCTACCCCGGTGAGATCGAGGTCGTCCTCGCCGTGGGCCCCTCGCACGACCGCACCCAGGAGGTCGCCGACGCGATCGCCGCGGCCGACCGCCGGGTCACCGTGGTGCCCAACCCCACCGGCCGCACCCCCAACGCGCTCAACGCCGCGATCGCCGCCGCCCGCAACGGCATCATCGCCAGGGTCGACGGGCACGCCATGCTGCCGCCCGACTACCTGCGCATCGCGGTCGAGACGCTGGAGCAGACCGGTGCCGACAACGTGGGAGGCGTCATGGCCGCCGAGGGCGTCACCGCCTTCGAGCGGGCCGTCGCCTGCGCGATGACGTCCAAGATCGGTGTCGGCGCCGCCGCCTTCCACGTGGGGGGTACGGCGGGGCCGGCCGACACGGTCTACCTGGGCGTGTTCCGGCGTTCCGCCCTCGACCGGGTCGGCGGCTACGACGAGCACTTCCAGCGCGCGCAGGACTGGGAGATGAACCACCGCATCCGCCAGACCGGCGGGCTGGTGTGGTTCCAGCCGCGCATGCGGGTCTCCTACCGGCCCCGGCCCCACGTGAAGGCGCTGGCCAAGCAGTACTTCCACTACGGCCGCTGGCGCCGCGTGGTGGCGCGCACCCACGAGGGCACGATCAACCTGCGCTACCTCGCGCCTCCGGCCGCCGTGCTGGCCATGGCGCTGGGGCTGTTGGTCTCGCCGTTCTTCCCGCTCGGGCTGGTCATCCCCGGCGGCTACGCCCTGGCCATCGTGGCGGGCTCGGTGCTGACGGGCAGCGGGCACCCGTTCGCGGTCAAGGTCCGGCTGCCGCTCGTGTACGCGACCATGCACCTGTCGTGGGGCTGGGGCTTCCTCACCAGCCCGCGACGCCTCGGCAGGCCGCCCCGCCCGTAGCACGCCGCGGCTCCGGCCGAAGCCCCGAAGACCCGCTGCCCACGCGGCTTCGGCCGCAGGCCCGCGCGCGCACCCTCAGCGTGGTCCCTCCGGGCCGGGCGCCGTGGCCGCGGAGAGCTCGAACAGCCGCTCGGCGATCGCCAGGTCCACCGGGTGGGTGACCTTGATGTTGCGCTCGCTGCCCTCGACCAGGTGGATGGGCACGTCCGGCAGGTAGCGCAGCACCACACCGCAGTCGTCGGTGGCCGGAAGCCGGTCGAAGCCGGGATCGGCGAGGGCCCGCGCGTAAGCCTCCCGGATCACCGACAGCCGGAAGCACTGCGGGGTCTGCGCCCGCCGCAGCCGTGACCTGTCGAGCACCTCGGCTATGGTCTCGCCGCCGGGGCCGGAGGCGGCCACGAGAACGGTGTCGGAACTCGGGATAGCCACCTCCACGGCCACGTGCGTCTGGAGTGCCCGGACACAGTTCGTGATGATCCGGGGCTCCAGCAGCGGCCGCACGGCATCGTGCAGGAGCACGTCGCACTCCTGCGGGCCGATGGCCTCCAGCGCCCGCCAGGTGCTCTCGGTACGGCTGGCGCCGCCCTCGACGACCTTGCTCACCTTGCCGAACCCGGCCCGCTCGACCAGCTCACTGACCTGGCCGGTGTAGCCGGGCGTCATCAGCACCACGACCTCGTCGATCTCGGGCGCCGCGTCGAAGACGGCGATCGTGTGCTCCAGGATCGTCCGTCCGGCGACCGTGACGAGCTGCTTCGGTGTGCCGAGCCCGACGCGGCTGCCGACGCCGCCCGCCAAGACCACCCCAACAGTACGCAACCGCGAGTCCATACCCGGAGCGTAACGGTCTCATCGTCCGTGATATCGCGTCGCCCTGTCGCTACGCTGAGTCCACGCACCCCCGTGCGACCGGGAGGATCTGCGCTTTGACCGATTCCATGACCCGCGCGAGCGCGACCACTGCGGTGGTTCTGCTCGCCACGACGCCGGCCTGCAGGCTCACCTGCGCGGGCGGCACGCTGCTCGACCGGATCACCGACCAGCTCACGCTGCTCCCGGTCCGTGACGTCCAGGTGGTGACCTCGGGCGGCGGAGCGGGAGCCGACCTGCGCGGCGTCGCGAAGATCGCGCGCGCCGCCACGGGCACGCTGGTCGTGCTGCCCGGCGATCTCGTCGCCCACACCGAGGCGCTCGCGCAGCTCCTGGAGCACCCGGCGCGCGGCAGCGCGGCGCTGGTCTCCCTGGACGCCGGGGGAGGGCCGCTGTGCCCGCCGGTCCGCGTCGAAGGCGGCCGGGTCGTCGCCGCGGGCAGTTCGTTTCACACGGTGCCCGACGCCAACGCCACGTTCCGCGGCGTGCTGCAGGCGGGCGAGGCCGATCTCGCCTCGCTCGCCGACGTCGCCGAGGAGCTCGCCGAGCTGGCCGACACCGGCAGGCTGGGCGCCGTCACCGCCGTCGAGGCCGTCGACCTGCTGCTGGTCGGCCTGGTCAGGGCGGGCGCGCGGATCCGCGCGACGCAGCTCGGGCCGCTGCACGCCGACCGGGTCACCGGTCAGGCCACCGCCGACGGCGCGATCGGCAGGCTGGCCGAGGTGGACGAGGAGCAGGTCCGCCTCGACGCGGCGATCAAGGACAGGGACGGCTTCTTCGCGACCTTCTGCGTCTCCTCCTGGTCGCGCCACCTGGTGCGCCCCGCGGCCAGGCTCAAGCTCACGCCCAACGCCGTCACCGGCATCTCGGTCGGCCTGGCCGTGCTCGCGGCGATCTGGTTCTCGGCGGGCAACCGCGGCGCCCAGGTGGCCGGTGCCGTGCTGCTCTACCTGTCGTTCGTGTGCGACTGCCTCGACGGCCAGCTGGCGCGCTACACCCGCATGTTCTCGTCGTTCGGCGCGTGGATGGACGGCATGGCCGACCGGCTGAAGGAGTACGTCGTCTACGTGGGCCTGGCCATCGGCTTCGCCGCGGGCATGCCGTGGAGCGGCGGCGGCCCCGACGGCATCTGGCACCTCGCCGTCGCCGCGATGATCCTCCAGGTGGTACGGCACGCGCTCGACTTCTCGTACGGCGGGTCGAGGGCCGACGCCAGGCGCGTCGGCGAGCTGTGGTCCAAGCCCGTGCGCTCGCTGCTGGAGTCGACCGACGAGGTGAGCCATGACGCGCCCCGGCGGGGCGTGCTGAAGCTGTCCCTCGCCCTGGAGCACGAGTCGGTCACCCGCTGGCTGAAGAGGATGATCGTGCTGCCGATCGGCGAGCGGATGGCGCTGATCGCGGTCACCGCCGCCGTGTTCAACGCCCGGGTGACCTTCATGGCGCTGCTCGGCTGGGGCGGGCTGGCGGTCGTTTACCAGCTGGCGGGGCGGATCGCGAGGACGGCACGATGATCTCGGTTCACATGACCCCGGTGCCCAGGAGCACGGTCGTCACCTACCGCGACGACGGGCCGCTGTCGCGCGGGATGGGCATGCTCGTGGCGGGCCAGCTCCCGCCGCTCCCGCCGGTGATCGCCGGGACGTTCGTGACCGGCGTGCTGCTGCTGATGGGCGTGGCCGGGAGCGAAGGGCTCGCGATCTTCGCGCCGGCCGTGACGCTCCTGCTCGCGGGGCCGGGCAGCTCGCATCCGCACGACGGCCGGTTCGACTGGCTCGTGCCGCCGATCCTGCGGATGATCGAGTACGCGTTCATCGCGGCCTGCGGGTTCGCCCATGACGTCAACCCGGTGCTGATCTTCCTGCTGCTCGGCGCGCTCGCCTTCCACCACTACGATCTCGTCTACCGGCTGCGCCAGCACGTCTACCCGCCGCCCTGGCTCTCGACGTTCGGGCTCGGCTGGGACGGGCGGATGCTCGTGGTCGGGCTGGCCGTCCTCGCCGACCTGCCGACGTTCGGGTTCGCGCTGCTCACGCTCTACCTGTGGGGGCTGTTCGGCTGGGAGAGCCTCACCTGCTGGCTCGCCTCACCCCGCACCGGCGTCGAAACGGCCGAGACAGGAACGCAAGACTAACGGCGGATTACCCGCGCAGGGCCCAAAGGCAACTAACCTTTGGGCCTATGGTGGGGCGCGTCCAGTGCCCGCCGTAACGTGACGGATTCCGTAGTCCGCACGTACATGGTCATGCTCGACTGAGGAGTGCACGTTGCTGGGAATGGTGCTGGCCGCTGGAGCCGGACGACGTCTGCGGCCGTACACCGACACGCTGCCCAAGGCGCTCGTGCCGGTCGACGGCGAGACCACGATCATGGACATCTCGCTGCGCAACCTCGCCGAGGTGGACCTGCGTGAGGTCGTGGTGATCGTCGGGTACGCGGCGCAGGCCGTACACGAGCGCAAGGACGCGCTGGAGAGGCGCCACGGCGTCAAACTCACCCTGGTGCACAACGACAAGGCCGAGGAGTGGAACAACGCCTACTCCCTGTGGTGCGCCCGCGACTACTTCGCGCAGGGCGCGCTGCTCGTCAACGGCGACACCGTGCACCCCGTCTCCGTCGAGAAGACGCTCCTGTCGGCCCCCGAGACCAGCGACATCCTCCTCGCCGTCGACGACGTCAAGAAGCTCGCCGACGAGGAGATGAAGGTCACCCTCGACGGCGGCGCGCTGAAGAGGATCACCAAGCTGATGGACCCGGCAGCGGCCTACGGCGAGTACATCGGGGCGACCCTGATCCGGCCGGGCGCCGCCGACCGGCTCGCCGACGCGCTGCGCGCCACCTTCGAGCGCGACCCGCAGCTCTACTACGAGGACGGCTACCAGGAGATGGTCGAGCGCGGCGAGCGGATCCACGTCGCGCCGATCGGCGAGGTCGACTGGGTCGAGGTGGACAACCACGACGACCTGGCGAAGGCTCGCACCATAGCCGTTCGCTACTGAGGGGGCGGGATGCCGCTTCTAGCGCGAATGCTGCCCGCCCCGCTGACCATGGAGGTCAGGCGGGGCGCGGTGGCGCAGCTCGGCGCGTTGCTCGCCGACAGCCGGGTGGCCACGTCCGGCCGGGTCGCGGTGGCCGTGGGGCCGGGCCAGGGCGACCACATCGAGGGCCTGATCGCGCCGACGCTCGGCGAGGCCGAGGTGTTCAGGGTGGGCGACGGCACGGTCGACGCGGCCGTCTCGCTCGGCGCCGACCTGCGCAAGGGCGCCTACGAGGTGGTGGTGGGCGTCGGCGGAGGGCGCACCATCGACGCGACCAAGTACGCCGCGTCGCTGGCGGGCATCCCGATGGTCGCTGTGGCCACCAACCTGTCCCACGACGGCATCTGCTCGCCCACCGCCTCTCTGGTGTACGAGGGCGGCAAGGGCTCGTTCGGCGTCCCGATGCCGCTGGCGATCCTCGTGGACCTCGACTTCGTGCACGCGGCCCCGGACTCGCTGGTGCGCTCGGGCGTGGGCGACGTCGTCAGCAACCTGTCGGCCATCGACGACTGGATGCTCAGCAACGTGGAGCGCGGCGAGCCCATCGACGGGCTGGCCTGCTCGATGGCGCGCACCGCGGCCGAGGCGCTGATCGGCCGGCGCGACTCCATCGAGTCCGACGCCTTCCTCACCGTCCTCGCCGAATCGCTGATCCTGTCGGGCATGTCGATGGTGATCGCGGGGTCGTCACGGCCTTCGAGCGGCGGCGACCATGAGATCCTTCATGCCGTGGATCAACTCTTCCCCGGCACCTCCAACCACGGCGAGCTCGCCGGCATCGGGGCCGCCTTCTGCTTCTTCCTCAGGGAGGACGCGGGCAGGCTCGAACAGGTCACCGACTGCCTGCGCCGTCACAAGCTGCCCATCACGCCGGGCGACATCGGGCTGAGCAGCGAGCAGTTCGCCGAGGCCGTCGCGCTGGCGCCCGCCACGCGCCCCGGCCGTTACACGATCCTGGAGCACCTGCGCCTGCCGGACTCCGAGATCCGCGATCGGGTAGAGGACTATGTCCGGGCCTTCGGTAGCTGAGCTGCGCCGGGTCGCGCAGCCGCCCGGCACCATGGACCGCGAGAGTGGCGAGCACTGGGCGGGCTCCCTCTACATGCGCAGGATCTCGCCCTACCTGACGTGGCTGCTGGCCAAGACGCCGATCTCGCCCAACCAGGCCACCTGGCTGATGATCGTGAGCGGGCTGGCCGCCGCGGTGGTGCTGGCGCTGCCCGGCCTCTGGGCGGCCGTGCTGTCCGCCCTGCTCGTGCAGCTCTACCTGCTGCTCGACTGCTCGGACGGCGAGCTGGCCCGCTGGACGGGGCGCACCTCGATCACCGGCGTCTACCTCGACCGGGTCGGCCACTACCTGTGCGAGGCGGCGCTCCTCATCGGGCTGGGCTTCCGCGCCTCCGGCGAGGTGCTGCCCGACTGGTACACCGTGCTGGGCTTCGCGACCGCGCTCGGAGCCATCCTCATCAAGGCCGAGACCGACCTGGTGGACGTGGCGCGGGCGCGAGCGGGCCGGCCGGCCGCGACGGAGGTGGCCGCGGGGCAGCTGAGGTCGGGGCTGCTCGCCCTCGGACGCCGGATTCTCGGGGCGACCAGGTTCCACCGGGTAGTGCAGGCGGTCGAGCTGTCGATCCTGGCCGTGGTGGCCGCCGTGGTCGACGTGTTCGCCGGAGACCTGCAGGCCACGCGCGTGCTGCTGGTGGTCTGCTTCGCCGCCGCGGCGCTCCAGACCGTGCTCCATCTGGTCAGCATTCTGGCGTCGAGGCGGCTGGCTTGATCTCTTCTCGGAACCGGGAGCCCTCGGCGGGCGTCGTATTGATCGGACGTCCAGCGTTTGGTGGGGGTTCACGACCGGTTCCGATACGCTTAGCTCCACCAATATCGAAGATAGGCAGACCAGCAGACTCGGTGATCATGAAAGAATGCTCCGCCCGTGCTCTCAACGCGTCAGGACGATGATTCGTTGAAGATCTCGTGCGTCATCCTCACCATGGGCAACCGGGTCGCCGAGCTGAACCGGGCGGTCGAGTCCGCGCTCAACCAGATCGACGGCGACGTCGAGGTGGTGATCGTGGGCAACGGCGCCGACGTGCCCGAGGTGTCGGCGACGCCACCCGAGGGCTCGGCCGCGACCGTGAAGGCGATCCGGCTCGACCGCAACACCGGCATCCCGGCCGGCCGCAACCGCGGCGTCGAGGAGTGCTCGGGTGACGTCGTGCTGTTCCTCGACGACGATGGCTGGTACGCCAACCAGAAGGTGGTCGCCCACGTCCGCGACCGCTTCGCCACCGAGCCCGATCTCGCGGTGATCTCGTTCCGGGTGATGGACCCGGAGGGCGGCACCGGCCAGCGCCGTCACGTCCCCCGCCTGCGCGCGGGCGACCCCGAACGCTCCTCGCCCGTGACGACGTTCCTGGGCGGCGCCTCGGCGGTCAGGCGCTCGGCGTTCCTCCAGGTGGGCGGCCTGCCCGAGCGCTTCTTCTACGCCCACGAGGAGACCGATCTGGCCTGGCGGCTGCTGGGCGAGGGCTACCGGATCGAGTACGACGCCGAGACGGTCATGTACCATCCGCAGGTCCCGCCGACGCGGCACGCCGACTTCTACCGCCTCAACGCCCGCAACCGGGTCTGGCTGGCCCGGCGCAACCTGCCGTGGCCGCTGGCGGTCCTCTACCTGCTCGACTGGATCGTGCTCACCCTGATCCGCGAGCGCCGCTCGGGTGACGCGCTCAAGGCGTGGTTCACGGGCTTCTTCGAGGGGCTGCGCACGCCCGCGGGAGAGCGGCGGCCGATGGCCTGGCGCACCGCCTGGCGCATGGTCAAGCTGGGCCGCCCGCCGATCGTCTGACGGCGCCTCATCGCCGATCGTCTGACGGCGCCTCACCGTCGATCGTCTGACAACCGCCATCGCCGTCTCCGCGCGCCCAGGCGTGCCCCTGGAGCCGCCCGGGCGCGCCTCCCGTACGTTCGGGGTCGCTAGATCGTCCGTGCCTCCCCGAAGATCATCTCAGCGTGCCGCACCGTGGAGCTCATCAGCGCGCGCTTCGGCAGGCCGAGCTCGCTGAGCTCCTTGGCGATCGGGTGGTTGCCGAGCCTGATCAGCGCGCCGCCGGGCCGCACGCGGACACCGTGCGCCCGCACCGACCACGGCACGCGGCGCGTCACCCCCTCCCGGTGCGTGTAGACCTCCAGCCCGGTCAGCGGCGGCGGGGCGAGCACCGGCAGGCCCGGCTTGAGCAGCACGTCCAGCACCAGCCGCCCGTCCTTGCGCACGATGCACCGCTTGTACGGCGAGTCGAGCCGCAGGTCGATGCCGGCCAGCTCCTTCGGAAAGCCCCAGATCGCACGCCCGGCCTCCAGCGTGAACCGCTGGTCCACCGGCAGCCAGTGGATGAACGCCCCCGCGTGGCGCAGCTCCCCCAGGCCGGTGGCGCCCGCCGCGCCCGGTGGCCGGACCAGGTACGCCACGCCGAACTCGTGGTAGGTGTCGAGGTCGCCGTCACGGTAGTCGACGAACGCCAGCGCGCAGACGGCTCTGCCGGGCAGCACCTCGGCGACGTCCAGGCCCGAGTAGGCGATCACCGCCCTGGCCGCGTCGGCCCGAACGGTGTACATCACGCTGCAGACGGCCGCGTCTCTCACCTGGACAGGCATGCTGACCGTCCGCCCCTGGATCAGATGCGATGCCATGCCTCCAGTACACCAACCGGAGTGGCCTGTGACCATTCCTCCGCGGACAGCGTCTGGGCGGATGTGACGTTTCTGACAGCGCGAGGGCGTCATCCTCGAACGTCCCTAGACGGTCAGCGGCTGGGCCGGGGCGGCGAGCCCCGCCCACGCCTCCATCCTGGCCACGAACGCCGCGGCGTGGTCCGGCCAGTGGTGGCGCAGCCGCGCCTCCGCGTTGCCGCGGGTGCCGAACGCGGACCGGCGCACCGGATCGTCCTTCAGGCCGAGCACGGCCCGCGCCGCCGCGTCCACGTCCAGCGGGACGACCACGCCGCAGCCGATCCGCTCCACCAGCGGGCCCGCCTGCGGGGTGGTGATGACGGGCAGGCCACGGCCCATGTAGTCGAGCACCTTGGTCGGCACGCCCGGGACCTCCGGGACGGCCAGCGACAGGCCGGCCAGCGCGCCCTCGGCCATCCGCAGAGCGTGCCGGCTGGGCACGTACCCGAACCAGTCGAGCAGCCCGACCCGCTGCGCGTCGCGCAGCATCGGCCGCACGCTGGGGTCGGCGGGTCCGATCAGGTCCATCCGGACGCCGTGCGGGACGAGCCGCTCGGCCAGCCCGATCAGCTCGGCGACCCCGCGCTCGGCGGACAGGCGGCCGATGTGGACCACTCTGGTGTCGCCGGGAGGGGGCGGGCTCGCCGAGACGAAGGTCGCCTCGGGGACGACGGAGGAGGTGCACACGTGGTGCCGCCGCTCCGCGCGCGCGAGACGCCTGGGGGTCACCTCCTCGCGGATGTCCCAGACCACGGGAGGGCGGCGATGGGGCAGGGCCCGCAGCAGCGCGTGGTCGTGCACGATCAGCAGGTCCGCGCCCTTGGCCCCGCGCCTGAGCGCGGCGTTCGCCCGGCCGTACCCGGCCTCGCGCGGCACGTCGATCGCCCTGAGCCCCATCACGGGCGTGACGTTGAAGTAGGTGAACGGCGCGACGTAGGTCACCTCGTGGCCCGCGTCGAGAAGCGCCCGGATCTGCCTGTGCATGATCCGGGCGTCCTCGGGATGATGGACGGTCGTGGCGACACATACCCGCATGTGTCGATGCTGAGCGCTTACCTGGTCAAGGGCGTGAATGCGGGTCGAACTACGGCTTAACTTCCACAGGGCGGCGATAGAGCCAGGTCAGGCGAGGTTCGAGCACCCACTTGAAGACCGCGCGCGTCTCCGGCAGGCACAGCACGATGGCCAGCGCGAAGCAGCTCGACGTGATCGCCAGCACGCCGAGCGGGCCGTAGAGCCACGGGAACTCCAGCCAGCCCATCTCCTTGGCGATCTGCACGGGAATGCCGTGCAGCAGGTAGCAGTAGAGGGTGCGGGTGCCGAGGTCGGAATACCAGGTCTCGCCCCGTGGCACCAGCGCGAGCACCGCGAAGCACATGGCCAGCCCGCAGAGCAGCAGCCCGGCGCGCAGGCCGAGCCCCATCCACCAGGACAGGTCCATGTCCATGTAGCTGTGCTTGAAGTAGAACGGCTTGAGCGTCGCCTTGGGCGCGATGAGGATGGCGACCGCGGCGGCGCCGAGCACGGTGACCACCGAGAGGATCTTGATCCATCGCCGGTCGAGCATCTCGAAGTGCTCCGGCTGCATCACCAGGCCGATGACGAAGAACGGCATCAGGCCGAAGAAACGGTCCATGCTGAAGTCGCCGGAGATCTGCGAGAACCCGGCGAACAGGTAGATGGCGATGGCCACCGGCACCGGGTTCTTCATCCGCTTCCACACCGGTGTGGACAGCCGCCAGAACAGCAGCGCCAGGAGATACCAGTTGAGCCAGGACGGATCGATGATCGTCAGGCTCCACTTCTGGCCGAGCGCGAAGCGCAGGGCGGCGTAGCCGACCTCGACGATGACGTACGGCACCACGAAGGTGTCGACGAGCTTGTTGGTCTTGGCGTTGGAGTTCCAGAAGTTTCTGGACAGGTAGCCGCTGATGAGCACGAACAGCGGCATGTGGAAGACGTAGATGAAGATGTAGGCCGCGCGGGAGGAGTCGGCGTCGAGCGTCGGCACCAGCGAGTGGCCGATGACGACCATCGCGATCAGGACGAACTTCACGTTGTCGAGGTAGGGGTCGCGCTTGCGCCGGGACGGCTCCGGCCGCTCGGCCTGCTCGACGGCCGTACGCGGGCGGGGGGCGGTCGGCTCCTCCGTGGGCGGGCGGCCCGGCGGGACGCCGTGCGGGTCCGTCTGCTCGCTCCAGAGCGACTCCGCCGGCAGTGGCCACCTGGCTCCCGTGTTGGCGGGCCCGGAGCTGTCGCCGGGATCTTCCGGACCGCTGGGGGAGGTGACCGGAGGGGAGTGCTTGGGGTCAGACACTACGCAGTCGCTCAGCTTCGCTCGGGGCCGGGGTACACGACGGCCGCCGCGCCTTACAGACACCTTGACGGCGCAGGGCGAGCAGCGTCGCCGACCCGCCAACATTATCGCCGCCCGGCGGCTCCTGTCTCTCAGCCGGGCCGCGAAACGCCGGTTACACAGGGAACTCGGAGGTCATACGCAGACGTTCTTCTGGTTCGCCGTGATCGTGTTGTTATTGACGCTGTCGGGGAGTCTCTCCACCTTGACCGACTTGAAGTCGGTGCCGATGACCAGCTGGACGACGGGCGCGTCCTTGGCCGGCGGGCTCGCCGAGGGCAAGGGGACCGGCGAGGTGTAGGGGTCGGCGCTGGTCGGCTTGACCTTCCCGGCGGTGGGCGCGGGCTTGGGCACGAGCATCCCGGCCAGCACGCCGGCGTAGTCGCCGCCCGCCGGGGCCTTCTTCGCGTAGCGGATCTCGGTGGTCGGCTGCGGGGCGCCGTCGGGGGCCTGCCAGTTGCCCACCTCGGTGACCTTGAAGCCCTGCTTGCTGAGCAGGTCGGCCACCTCCCGGGCCTTGCCCTTGGTGGTGGTGCCGTTGAGCACCTGGACCTGCACCTGCTCGGGCTTGACGGTGACCTTGGGCTTGGTGCTCGCGGACGCCGACGGCTGAGGGGTCGCCACCTCGACATCGCTCTTGATCGCGTTGAACAGCTCGACGGACTCGGGTCTCCAGACCACGCGGTTCTTGTCGGCGGGGTCGGGCATCCACGGGACCGTGATGAACTTGACCCCGCCCGCGGTCATCTCCTTGGCGCTCTGCGCGATCTCGAGGAGCTTCGCGGTGTTGTCGGCCAGCTCCGGGTCCATGGTCACCGACTGGGCGGCGGCCTTGATGAAGCCGGTGAGCATGCCCGGGTTGGTGAGCAGCTCGCCGCTGGTGGCCTTCTGCACCACCTTGCTGAGGAAGAGCTGCTGTCGCCTGATGCGCTGGATGTCGCTGCCGTCGCCGTAGGCGCGCAGGCGTACGAAGCCCAGCGCCTGCTCACCGTTGAGGATGCTCCGGCCGGGGGGCAGCTTGAGCTTGGACTTCCTGTCGTCGACGCCGGACCTGAGGCAGACGGGGATGCCGCCGAGCGCGTCGACGATGTTCTTGAACCCGCTGAAGTCGACCTCGACGAAGTGGTTGATGCGGATGCCCGTGAGCGTCTCCAGCGTGGAGATGGTGCACGCGATGCCGCCGGCGTTGTACGCCGAGTTGATCATGTCGCGGCGGGGCGGCATGTGCTGCTTGGTCGTCTCGTTCTTGCACTGGGGGATCTGCACCATCGAGTCGCGGGGGAAGCTGATCAGCTGGGCCTTGTCGCGGTTGGGCGACAGGTGCATGAGGATGATGGTGTCGGTGCGCTTGCCGCCCGCGTTCTCGGTGCGGGAGAGCTGCTGGCCGTACCTCGCGTTGCCCTTGCCCGCACGGGTGTCGGAGCCGACGAGCAGCACATTGAGCGCGCCGGTGGCCGGCGGCCGGGGGGTGATGATGTCGCCGTTGAAGCTCTTCTTGTTGATGTTGCCGAAGGCGTCGCGGTAGATCGTGTAGCCCGTCAGCGCCCCGGCGACCATGACCGTGGTGGTCGCGATGCTGACCCAGGCGAGGATGCGCATCTTCTTGCCGCCGCCGTCGCCCGTGCCGCGGTGGCCGCGCGGCGGGGGGTCGTCGGGCGGGGGCGCC
>NZ_QNFZ01001040.1 GCF_003313395.1 Nonomuraea lactucae
CGCCGCCCGCTCGCCCGGCGGCACGCGCCGCGCCTGCGGCGGGACCCTGCCCGCCTGCGCCAGCAGCAGGACGTCGGCGGTCAACACCGCCACCAGCGTCACCACGATGAACGGCACCAGGCGCCCGTGGTCACGCCGTCCGCCCGAACGCAGCAGGAAGCTGAGGTCCTGCCGGATGCCCGAGGCACGCGCGAGCTCCGCCGGGCCCGTGGGGGCCCGGCGGCTGTCTTCGGGAGTCAGTTGCCGATGTACGGCACGGCCTCGAGGATCTCGACGGTGTTCTGGCGGCCGTTGGGCATGCTGTAGGTGGCCTTCTCGCCGATCTTCTTGCCGTTGATCGCCGCGCCCAGGGGGGACTTGGGCGAGTAGACGTCGATCGGGGCTCCGCTCTCCTCGCGGGAGGCGAGCAGGAAGGTCACCTCGTCGTCGTCACCGACGAACCTGATCGTGACGGTCATGCCGGGGCCCACGATGCCCTCGGTCTTGGGGGCCTCGCCCACCTGCGCGTTGTCGAGGATCTGACGGAGATGGAAGATCCGGGCCTCCATCTTGCCCTGCTCGTCCTTGGCCGCGTGATAGCCGCCGTTCTCTCTCAGATCCCCCTCTTCACGGGCGGCCTCGATCTTCTTGGCGATGTCGACGCGCCCTGGGCCCGAGAGATACTCGTACTCCGCCTTCAGACGGTCGTACGCCTCCTGCGTCAGCCATGTGACGTTCTCATCGCGAGAGTCGGCCACGGGTTCTCCTTGCTTGCCTAGGGGCCCTGGAACACTTGAGGTTGCGTGCGGTCGAATTGCGAAAGGCTAACAACTGAACCGCCTGTACGCTTCCCCAAACGTCTCATTATACGAGATTGCAGTACTGGATGTGGACAGAAGCCGCCTCAACACTGGTGGCCAGGCGTTCCTTGATCTGTCCACCGCCCGCGTCGGGCGCGATCCGCACGTCCTTGGCGCCCACTTCGGTGTGGCTCACGTCGAGGGCCCGGACCCGGCACACCGCTCCGCGGTCGTCGGGCTTCTGCACCGTGAAGACGATCTGCGCGTGGTCGGGCGCCACGGTGAACGACACCACCTGCGCGGTGACCCCAGTGCCGCTGCCGGTCATCGACCACATCACGTATCCCCAGCCACCTGCGATGATGGCCACCAGGAGGCCGATCACGACATGCACGACGAGCCGGCCGCCCTGCTTCGGACGGTCGGGGTAGTCGTCGGGTGTGCCGAGAACGGGCCCGCTCCCGACATCTCTGGTGGCCATGACGGAATCTCCCTGCACTCCCTCAGCGTTATCCGAGACAATTGTCGCGCGCGCGAGGCGCGGCCTCGCGACCGCCCAGCAGAAACTAACCTTTGTGGCGAGTGAACCGGTCAACTGAGGAGACATCGAGCCCGTGAGTGCACCGCTGAGGCTGATGGCAGTCCACGCACACCCCGACGACGAGTCGAGCAAGGGTGCCGCCACCATGGCGCGTTACGTCCGCGAAGGCGTGGAGGTGCTGGTCTGTACGCTCACGGGCGGCGAGCGGGGCTCCGTGCTCAACCCCCAGATGGACCGCCCCGAGATCGTGGCCAACATCGGCGAGGTGCGCAGGGCCGAGATGGCTCGGGCACGCGAGATCCTCGGCGTGCGGCAGGAGTTCATGGGCTTCGTCGACTCGGGCCTGCCCGAGAACGACGACGAGGCGCTGCCCGAGGGCTGCTTCGCGCTGCAGGAGATCGAGGTCGCCACGGCGCCGCTGGTCGCCGCGGTCCGCGCGTTCAGGCCGCACGTGATCATCACGTACGACGACGACGGCGGCTACCCGCACCCCGACCACATCATGACCAACAGGGTGTCGGTGGAGGCGTTCGAGGCGGCCGGCGACCCCGACCGCTATCCCGGCGCGGGCGACCCGTGGCAGCCGCTGAAGCTCTACTACCAGATGGGCTTCACCAAGGAGCGGTTCGAGGCGCTGCACGAGGCGATGACCGAGCGCGGCATGGGCTCCCCCTACTCCGACTGGATCTCCCGCTGGGAGGACCGGCCGGCCAAGTGGCCGGTGACCACGAGGGTGCCGTGCGGCGACTACTTCGAGCTGCGCGACCAGGCGCTGCTCGCCCACGCCACGCAGGTCGACCCCGACGGCTTCTGGTTCGTCTGCCCGCGGGAGCTGCAGCGGGAGATCTGGCCGACGGAGGACTACCACCTGGCCCGCTCGCTGGTCGACACCGAGCTTCCGGAGGACGACCTGTTCGCCGGCATCCACGCCGAAGAGGTCTCGCCCGCCTGCCACTGACCGGAGCACGACCCCCTGGTGGCAGACTGAAGGCGTGATAGTTATGGCCGCTGGTGAAGTCAGTCCGGGTCTGCTCGGCTTCACCGTCGTCGCCCTCATCGGACTCGCCCTCTACATCCTGATCAAGTCGATGAACAAGCAGATGTCGAAGATCAGTGTGCCGCGCGAGGCCGACCTCGACGACGACAAGAAACCCGAATAGATGCCGGTCGACGTGGTCGACGATCCGGAGCGGAGCCGGTTCGAGGTGCGCTTGGACGGCGAGGTCGCCGGGTTCGCCGAATACCGGCTCCTGCCCTCGAAGATCGTCTTCACGCACGCCGAGGTGCTGCCCGAGCACCAGGGGCGGGGCCTGGCCGGCAGGCTCGTCAAGCACGCGCTCGACGCGAGCAGGGAGGCCGGGCTGCGGGTCGTGCCGCTCTGCCCCTACGTCGCGTCCTGGATCAAGCGCCACAGCGACTACCACGACCTGGTGGACGAGTCCACCGGGTGACGCGGGCGCCCGCCCGGGCCACGTGCCGTCAGTCGCGGGGCGACCAGGCCAGCTCCAGGGCCCTGGGCAGCCCCCACCACCCGAGCGGCGTCAGCACGTCGTCCTCGTCGACGATGCCGAGGTGGCCCCACAGGGTGACCACCGGCACGAAGAGGCGCTCGGTCGCGTCCACGTCGGCGCCGTCCTCGTCTTCGATCTCGACGTCGATGTCCTCCGACTCGGCGACGAGCCGGGCGATGCGCTCCGGCGAGGCCAGCACCCCCGGCCCGAGCCGCGCCAGCGCGGCCACGGCGGCCAGCCAGTCGGCGTGCTGCAGGGCGCAGAGGTTGGCCAGCACCGCGTCCTCGTGGCTCAGCTCGCCCTCCAGGTCGGCGAACTCCTCCAGCGTGTCGCCGTCCTCCGACAGGTCGGAGACGGGCCCGGCGATGCCGGCGGCCACCGCCAGCCACAGCTCCCCGTCGTCGTCGGGCATCGGCCGGTCCTCGAAGCCGGCGCAGGCCCGCAGCACGTTCGCCGGGTAACCGGGCTGGCCGAGCAGCTCGCGCAGCCGCGCCGCCGCCCGGTCCAGCTCGCCGGCGGGCAGCACGGGCCGCTTGGGCAGCTCGTCGAGGATGCGCCGCAACTCCGACAGCGCGAACGCCTCCTCCTCGTCCCAGGCGGCGAACAGCTCCTCGTCCTGCTCGTCGTTGACCGCGAACCCGGGCACCCGCCCGTCGGGCAGCGGCGTGCTCAGCCACTCCTCCTGCATGTCCTCGTAGGCCCTGCGGGCCTCCTCGTCGCCGCGGGCCAGCGCGTCGGGGTCGATGTCGCCGGCCTTCACGCGCTGCTCCAGGTGGCGTACGAGCCGCGAGAACATCTCCGTGGCCACCGGCCCGCGCTCGTCCTCCTCCGGCCAGACGAAGTAGCCGGGCGTCATGATGACCGGCTCGGTGCCGGTCGACTCGACCCAGCGCTGCACGTCACCGACCGTGGCGATACCCGACTCGATCGAGCCGAGCGTCGCCCTCGCCGAGTCCCAGAACACCGCCGACAGCGGGTTGCCGGCGGCCAGCATGGCGCGCCGCAGGTCGGGGATCGCCACCAGCGCCACCCCCGAGGGCACCTCCAGCAGCGCCCGCGCCACGTCCCGGCGGGTCAGGGCGGTGGCGGCGCGGCCGGCGTGCGTGCAGACGAAGTCCAGATCCACTCTCCGTAACCTACGCCCACGCGCCCTCCCAGCACACGCCGCCCTGAAGGACGGCCTGTCCGGGCGCGCCGACCCCCCACACCACCCGAAGTCCGCCTCACCCACCCCGCCCCAAAGGACCGTCGGCCCCCGGGCGTGGCCGTCGTCGCGGACCCGTAGTGTGAGCAGGGGGAGGTCTTGATGAACCGGTTGAAGGACTCGACGAGCCCCTACCTGCTGCAGCACGCGGGCAATCCCGTCGACTGGCATCCGTGGGGCGAGGAGGCGTTCGCCGAGGCACGGCGCAGGGATGTGCCTCTGCTGATCAGCGTGGGCTACTCGGCCTGCCACTGGTGCCACGTCATGGCGCACGAGAGCTTCGAGCACGACGAGACCGCGCGGCTGATGAACGAGCACTTCGTCAACGTCAAGGTCGACCGCGAGGAGCGGCCCGACGTGGACGCGGTCTACATGAGCGCCACCCAGGCGATGACCCATCAGGGCGGCTGGCCCATGACGGTGTTCGCGACGCCCGAGGGCCACCCGTTCTACTGCGGCACCTACTTCCCGCGCCCGAGCTTCCAGCGGCTGCTCGTGGCCGTCCACCAGGCGTGGACGGGCGAGAGGGAGGCCGTGCTCCGGCAGGGCGCCAAGCTGGTGGAGGCGCTCAACACCCACACCGCGCTGCCGAGTGGCCCGCTGCCCAACCGGGAGACGCTGGAGCAGGCCGTGCGCAACCTGCGCGAGACGTTCGACCCGGTGCACGGCGGCTTCGGCGGCGCGCCCAAGTTCCCGCCGTCCATGGTGCTGGAGTTCCTGCTGCGCTCGCGCGAGCGGGAGATGAGCGGCAAGACCCTGGAGGCGATGGCGCGCGGCGGGATCTACGACCAGCTCGGCGGGGGGTTCTCGCGTTACAGCGTCGACGCGGCGTGGGTGGTGCCGCACTTCGAGAAGATGCTCTACGACAACGCGCTGCTGCTGCGGGTCTACACCCACTGGTGGAGAGCCAACGGCGGCCCGACGGCGCGCAGGGTCGCCCTGGAGAGCGCCGACTGGCTGCTGCGCGAGATGCGCACCCCCGAGGGCGGCCTCGCCTCGGCGCTGGACGCCGACAGCGAGGGCGAGGAGGGCAGGTTCTACGTCTGGACGCCCGATGAGCTGCGCGAGCTGCTGGGCGAGCAGGACGGCGACTGGGCGATCATGGTCTTCGACGTGACGGGGACGTTCGAGCACGGCACCTCGGTGTTGCGGCTGCTGGAGGACCCCGCCGACGTCGAGCGGCTGGCCTCCGTGCGCGCGCGGCTGTTCGCCGCCAGAGAGCGGCGCGAGCGGCCCGGGCGCGACGAGAAGGTGGTCGCCTCGTGGAACGGGCTCGCCATCGCGGCGCTGGCCGAGGCGGGCGTGGTGTTCGACCGGCCCGACCTGGTCGACGCGGCCAGGACGGCGGCCGTGCTCCTCGACGACGTGCACGTGCTGGGCGGCAGGCTGGTGCGCACCTCCCGCGACGGCCGGGCCGGCGCGAACTCCGGGGTGCTGGAGGACTACGCGAACGTGGCCGAGGGGCTGCTCACGCTCTACGGCGTGACCGGCGAGACGCGCTGGTTCCGGCTGGCCGGCTCGCTGCTGGACACGGTGCTCGACCGGTTCGCCGACGGGGTGGGCGGGTTCTACGACACGGCCGACGACGCCGAGCGGCTGTTCCAGCGCCCCCAGGACCCCACCGACAACGCCACGCCGTCGGGGCAGTACGCCGCCGCGGGGGCGCTGCTCACCTACGCGGCGCTGACCGGCTCCGCACGGCACCGCGAGGCGGCGCACGCGGCGCTGGGCACGGTCTCGGTGCTGTCGGCCGGGCACGCGCGGTTCGCCGGGTGGGGGCTGGCCGTGGTCCGGGCCGCTCTCGACGGTCCCGTGGAGGTGGCGGTCGTGGGGCCGGCCGACGACCCGCGCACCCGGGAGCTGCACCGTGAGGCTCTGCTGGCCGACGTCCCGGGCCTGGTCGTCGCGCTCGGCGACGGCGACGCCTCCCCGGACGGACCCGCGCTGCTGGAGGGGCGGGGGCTCGTCGGCGGCGTGCCCGCGGCGTACGTGTGCCGCAACTTCACCTGCCGGACGCCCGTCACCACCGCCGCCGCGCTGCGCACCGAGCTGGCGCGAAGGTGAAGCCTCGGGGCCACGCACCAGGCTAGGCCGGGGGTGAGACCTCGCCGGCCTGCCGTTCGGGGCCCGTGCTGGGCACGATCGGCGCCTGGGTGGGCGGGCCGTCGCTCTCGTCCGGCACGCCTCCCGGATCGTCGGGCCCCTGCGTGGCGGGCGGCTCGCTGAAGGTCGGCTCGGGGTCGCTCGGGCCGGGGCTCTCCAGGCCGTCCGGCTCGCGCGTCGGCTGCTGCTCGGGCACGCCCTGGTCGAGCTCGGTCCCGGGATTGTCGTAGCCGTAGCCGGGGTCGGACGGCGGGGGGAACTCCTCGACGGGCTCGCCCTTCATGGCCTCGGTCATGAAGGCCCGCCAGATCTGCGCGGGCAGCTGGCCGCCGTACTGCACGCCGTAACCGGGGATGGTGACGGTCTTGTTGTCGTCGCGGAACATGTCGACGGCCACGGCGAGCTGCGGGGTGAAGCCGTTGAACCAGACGGACGCGGAGTCGTCCGTGGTGCCCGTCTTGCCGGCGACCGGGCGGTCGTGGAGCCGGGCCGCCGTGCCGGTGCCGTACTTCACGACCTGCTCCATCGCGTACGTGGTGTCCGCGGCGGCCTGCTTGCCGACCACCTCGGTGGCGACGGGCTTGATCACGTCCTTCTTGCCCGCGGCGTCGGTGACCGCCTTGACGACGTGCGCCTCCATGTGGACCCCGCCGTTCGCGAACGTGGAGAAGCCGGAGGCGTTCTGCACGGCGCTCACCGAGGCCACGCCGAGCGGGAAGGAGGCCGCCGCCTGGTGCGCCACGAGCTGCTGCTTGGGGATGCCGGCGGCCTCGACGGTGGCGGCGACCTTGTCCAGGCCGACCTTCTGGCCGAGGTCCACGAACGCGGTGTTGACGGAGTTCCTGGTGGCGCTGACCAGGTCGATGGGGCCGTACGAGCGGCCGTTGACGTTGGGGATCGGGTGCTTGGGATCGGAGGCCACGCGCATCGGAGAGTTGCCGTCGACCTGCGTGGACAGCCCGAAGCCGTTCTGGAGCGCGGCGGCCAGCGTGTACGGCTTGAACGTCGATCCGGCCGGCACCTTGGCGGAGAAGGCGTTGTCGTAGTCGGAGCGCTCGGGGTCGCCGCCGTAGAAGGCGACGATCTCGCCCGTGCCCGGATCGACGGCGGCCAGCCCGGTGCGCACCTTCTTCGGCGTGGCGGCGGGCAGCACGCCCTTCACGGCGGTCTCGGCCGCCTTCATGAGCTTCTTGTCGAACGTGGTGACGATCTTGAGGCCGCCGCTGCTGATGTCCTCGTCGGTGTAGCCGCGCCGGTTGAGCTCGGCGGTCACCTGGTCGAGCATGTACTGGGCCTGGCCCTTGAGCACGAACGGCTTCTTGGCCTTGACGAGCTTCGGGAACGTCTGGGCGGCCAACTGCTGGGCGTCGAGCGCGCCGGTCTGGCTCATCGCGGTGATCACGGCCTGCCAGCGGGCCCGCGCGGCGGCCAGGTCGGCGCCCTTGGGGTCGGCGAAGCGGCTGGGCTGCTGGATCACCGACGCGAGGTAGGCGCCCTCGGCCACGGTGAGCTTCTGGACGTCCTTGCCGAAGTAGGCCCGGGCGGCCGCCTGGACGCCGTTGGCGCCGCGGCCGAAGTAGATCGTGTTGAGGTACTGCTCCAGGACCCAGTCCTTGGACTTGGACTGGTCGACCTTGATCGCGATCATGATCTCTTTGAACTTGCGGGTGACGCTCCGCTCCTGGCTGAGCCCGCTGTAGTAGTTGCGGACGAGCTGCTGCGTGATCGTCGAGCCGCCCTGGAGCTGCTGCCCGGTGAGCGTGGACCACAGGGCGCGGCCGGTGCCCTTGACCGAGACGCCGGCATCATCGTAGAAGGAGCGGTTCTCCGCCGCGATCACGGCCTCGCGCACGTGCTTGGGGACCTTGGCCAGCGGGACGTTCCGCCGGTCGACGCCCTGACGGGCGATCACGCTCTTGCCGTCGCGGTAGTAGATGACCGAGCCCTGCGCCGTCGCCTGCTTCTGTGTGCTGTCCGGGATGGGGGTCATCGCCCACGCGATGCCGAAGAGCGCGGCGCCCAGGACGATGCCCACGCCGACGGCGATCAGCGACCGCCTCAGAACCCGCCGCTTCCGCATGCCCTTTCCACCACCGCTCCTTACTCGCCGAACCCCCGTAAGCTGGGCGAATGTAAAGGGTAAACGACTGATAACGGTGCCTCGTCCCTCCCGCGATAGTACGTCTAGCTCGCTCCCTTACGCGGGACATCCGCGACCAACGGCAACACACGGTATGGAACAGGGGTGTCAAGGGCGATGACGGAGGACGTCCTGAGCACTCCCCTGACGTCCACGATCTGGTCGATGACCCGCTGCAGGTCGGCGTTGCTGCGCGCCACCACCCGGCAGATCAGATCGCTGCCGCCGGTGATCGTGTGGGCCTCCAGCACCTCGGGGATGCGCGCCAGCCCGTCGGACACCGGGTCGTGCCCCGCCACCTGCCTGATCTCCAGCGTGACGAACGCGGTGACGCCGTAGCCCAGCGCCTCGGGCGAGACGTCCGGGCCGAAGCCGGTGATCACTCCCCTGGCGATCATCCGGTCGAGCCTCGCCTGCGCGGTGCCGCGCGCCACGCCGAGCCTTCGTGAGCACTCCAGGACACCGAGCCTGGGCTCGGCGGCGAGCAGGGCGATGAGGCGGGCGTCCAGGTGGTCGATCGTCATGGTGTACAGGAACTCCGGGAGTCGTGCGGCTGGACTGGTCAGGTTGTGCACCAATTAGAGCAACTCTTGCGCATGTCGTCCAGGAAGGATGAGATTCGTTGGTATGAGTGATGTCTTTCCGGTCAACGGCATGGACGCCGTGGTGTTCGCCGTGGGCAACGCCAAGCAGGCGGCGCACTACTACTCGACCGCTTTCGGCATGAGACTGGCGGCCTACCGCGGGCCGGAGAACGGCAGCCGCGACGAGGTCGCCTACGTCCTCACCTCCGGAGGCGCCCGGTTCGAGCTCAGGGCCTCCGTCAGGCCCGGCACCGGCCTGGCCGGGCACGTGGCCGAGCACGGCGACGGGGTGATCGACCTGGCCCTCGACGTGCCCGACGTGGAGGCCGCGTACGAGCACGCCGTCGCCCAGGGGGCGCGCGGGCTGGCGCGGCCGTACACGCTGGAGGACGAGCACGGCAAGGTGGTGCTCGCCGCGATCGCCACCTACGGCGAGACGCGGCACACGCTCGTCGACCGGTCCAACTACAGCGGCGTGTACCTGCCCGGCTACATCCCCGCCCAGCCGCTCGTGGCGGCGCCCGCGGTGAAGCACGGGCGGCTGTTCCAGGCCGTCGACCACTGCGTGGGCAACGTCGAGCTCGGCAGGATGGACGAGTGGGTGGAGTTCTACCGCAACGTGATGGGCTTCACGAACATGGCCGAGTTCGTCGGCGACGACATCGCCACCGAATACTCGGCCCTGATGTCGAAGGTCGTGGCCGACGGCACGCGGAAGGTCAAGTTCCCGCTGAACGAGCCGGCGATCAGCCGCCGGAAGTCGCAGATCGACGAGTACCTGGAGTTCTACCGCGGGCCCGGCGTGCAGCACATCGCGCTGGCCACCAACGACATCCTGACCACGGTCGACCACATGCGGGCGGCCGGGGTCGACTTCCTCGACACGCCCGACTCCTACTACGACGACCCCGAGCTGCGGGCGCGCATCGGCAAGGTGCGCGCGCCGATCGAGGAGCTGAAGAAGCGGAAGATCCTGGTCGACAGGGACGAGGACGGCTACCTGCTGCAGATCTTCACCAAGCCCGTGCAGGACAGGCCCACGGTCTTCTTCGAGCTCATCGAGAGGCATGGGTCGCTCGGGTTCGGCAAGGGCAACTTCAAGGCGTTGTTCGAGGCGATCGAGCGCGAGCAGGAGCGCAGGGGCAACCTGTAGGGGTCCGCGGCGTGGGCCCCGGGGGCGGCCCGGCCGCCCCTCACTCAGCGTAAGCTAATGCTCACGCCAAGAAAGGGGAGCGCCGTCCATGAGGTTCACCCGCCATGCCGTCGCGCCGTCGGTCGCCGTCCTGAGCCTGCTGGGCTTGACGGGCTGCTCGCCCACCAGCGGGGAGGCCCGCCCCTCGTCCCAGGCCGCCGACCGGTCGCCGACCCCCGCTCCGGAGGCGGGCGCGCCGGGCATCGGCGACAGCGACTTCCCGCTCGACGGCAACGGCGGCTACGACGTGGCCCACTACGGCATCGCGATCGGCTACACCCCGGCCACCAAGCACCTCCACGGTGTCACCACGATCCAGGCCAAGGCCGTCCAGCGGCTGTCCAGCTTCAACCTCGACCTCTCGGGTCTCCACGTCAGCGGGGTGACGGTCGACGGCGCCCGCGCGGCCTTCTCGCGCAGCGGCAGCGAGCTGACCGTGACCCCCGCCGCCCCGCTGGCCTCCGGAGCCCGGTTCACGGTCAAGGTGGCCTACGCGGGCGAGCCCCGGCCGATCAAGGACTCGGGCAATCTCGGCACGTACGGCTTCATCCCGACGGCCGACGGCGCGTTCGTCGCCGCCGAGCCCAACGGCGCCAAGACCTGGTTCCCGTCCAACGACCATCCCGCCGACAAGGCCACGTTCGACTTCGAGATCACGGTGCCGCGCGGGGTGACCGCGCTGGCCAACGGCGAGCTGACCGGCGAGCCCGCGACCACGGACGGCCGGACCACCTACAAGTGGCGCGAGCGGCAGCCGATGGCCACCTACCTCGCGACCGCCACGCTCGGCCGCTTCCAGCTCCGGCAGGGCGAGACCCCCGGCGGGGTGAAGAACCTCGCGGCGGTCGACCCGGCCCACCACGCGGCGCTCCAGAAGCTCCACACGGTCTCCGGCGAGGTCACCGACCACTGGAGCAAGGTCTTCGGCCCCTACCCGTTCTCCTCGACCGGCGGCGTGGTCGACGACTTCTCGGCCGGCTACGCGCTGGAGACCCAGACCAAACCGCTGTACGGCGGCTTCGCCCCCGACGAGAGCATCATCGCGCACGAGCTGGCCCACCAGTGGTTCGGCAACAGCGTCACCATCCAGCGCTGGAAGGACCTGTGGCTCAACGAGGGCTTCGCCACCTACGCGGAGTGGCTCTGGGCCGAGCACCGGGGCCGCACCACCGCCGAGGCCAACTTCACCACCCTCCTCGCCCGCCCGGCCACCGATCCCATGTGGAGCTACCCTCCGGGCCGGGCACGGCCGGACGACCTGTTCAACGACTCGATCTACAAGCGGGGCGCCATGACCCTGCACGCCCTGCGCAAGACCATCGGCGACCGCACCTTCTTCACCCTGCTGCGCCAGTGGGCCGACCAGCACAAGTACGGGCACGCGACCACACCACAGTTCGTCGCCCTGGCGGAGCGGCTCTCCGGCAAGGACCTCTCCGCGCTCTTCGACACCTGGCTCTACCAGCCCACCAAGCCCGCCCCGTCAAGCTGACCCGGGACCCCAGCCGGAACACCGGTGCCGGGCGGCGCCTCCCCCCTCAGAGCCGCCCGCCACCGCCCTCAGCGGCACCTGCCCAGCGCCTCAGTGCCCGCCAGGGAGCCCTCGCAACGCCCGCCACCCCCACAGCGCGCCACCCGACCCCTCGGCGGCACCTGCGCCGCCCCTCCCGTTGGCACCATCCACCACCGCCGTCCGCCGGTCGACGACCACGCGCTCGACGGCGTCGTCGAGGGCGAGGGTGTCGACCAGCAGGGGAAGGGTGGTGTGGGCAGCACAAGCCGACGCCTGGGGCTACGGGCCCGGGAAGGGTGCGGTGTCGGGCAGGTCGGTCGCGGGGCCGGTCCAGTAGCTCTCCCCCGCGATGATCAAAGCCGCCGCGCCCACCAGTCCGGCCTCCTGGCCGAGGGCGGCGGGCACCACCCTGACCCGCCTGGCGTACTCCATGCGGGCGTGCTCGCGCAGCGCCTCCTCCAGCGGCTCGAACAGCACCGCGCCCGCCTGCGACAGCCCGCCGCCGATCGTGACCAGCTCCAGGTCGCATAGGTGGGTGGCCGAGGCGATGGCGATGCCCAGCGCCCGCCCGGCCCGGCGCATGGCGGCAACGGCCACCTCGTCGCCCGCCCGCGCGTCCGCCGCGAGCACCCGCCCGGTGACCGCCCGATCCTCCCGGTCCTCCCGGTACGCCCCCACGGCCTCCTGGTACGCCCCCACGACCGCCAGCGAGTCGTCCGCCTGGGCCTCCGGGAACACCTCCGCCACGTCTCGGGCGTCCTCCTCGCGGTTCGCGGCGAACGGCCCCGCGCTCCGGTCCTCGGGGAAGCCCGCCCCGCCGGCACCCGCGCCACCACCGACACCCGAACCCAAGCCACCCCTCCCGGCCCCCGAGCCACCCGGTCGCCAGCCCTGGGACAGGGCCCACGCGGTCAGGGCGGGGCCGCGGGCGACCGCCTCCAGGCAGCCGCGTCCGCCGCAGCCGCAGGGCGGCCCGCCTTCGGGTTCGGCGATCACGTGGCCTATGTGCCCGGCGTTGCCGGTGCCGCCGTTGATCAGGCGGCCCCCCAGGATGAGCCCACCTCCCACACCTGTGGACACCACCATGCCCAGCATGTCGCTGGTGCCCCGCCCGGCGCCCTGCCAGTGCTCGGCCACGGCCAGGCAGATGGCGTCGTTGTGGATGCGGACCGGCAGCCCGGCGAAGCGTTCGGCGAGCCGGGCGCGCAGCGGGAAGCCGCGCCAGCTCGGGATGTTGAGCGTGGAGACCTCACCCCGCGGCCATCGCATCGGCCCGCCGCAGCCGACGCCCACGCCCTCGACGGGGCCGGGCTCGACGAACGGCTCGACGAGGTCGGTGAGCGTCTTCCACAGGGTCTCGGCGTCGGCGGCCTGCGGGGTCGCGACGCGCCGGGAGCCCGCCAGCGTGCCGTCGCGGGCAACGAGTCCCGCGGCCATCTTGGTGCCGCCGACGTCGATCGCCAGAATCACTCGCTGCCCGCCGTACCTGAGGAGAAGACGAGCACGGACGCCGTGAAGCCGTGCACGTGGTTGTGGCCGCCGACGGGTCCCACCTCACCGGCCGCGAAGAAGCCGGCCATGCCGATCGGGCCGAGCGTGTCGCGCAGCGCGACGGGGTCGTGGTCGGCGGTGCCGAACATCGCCGAGCCCCGGCCGTTGCAGGAGAACAGCAGCGCCCCGTCCACCTGGCCGAACTCCACGCGGTGGGCGTCCAGCAGGTCGTACAGGTCCTCGTCGGCGGTGGCCGCGTCACGCACCTGGAAACGCACGGTCCTGCCAACCTCGACGATGTCGCCGATCGCCACCGCCTCGCGCTCCGGGTCGATGCCGATCACTCCTCTGATGAGGAAGTCGCCGCGCTCGTGGCGTTCGGCGTACTCGTTGATCGCCACGCCGATCTGCAGCCCGGAGGCGACCAGCTCGCGGTCGTCCTCGTCGAGATCGCTGACGATGTCCTCCAGCCGGGCCAGCGCGGGCTGGCCGGCGAGCTCCAGGAGGAGGTTGTCGTCGACGCGGGTGACGGCCATGGAGGGGCCGATGGGGCGGCAGCCCTGGCTGACCACGGTGCTGATGCGGACGGGGCCGCTGAGCAGCACGCCGATGGCGCCCTCGGTGTAGACCTCGCCGTCGGCGAAGAGCCGTACGGAGCCGCGTCCCCGCATGCCGTTGGCCAGGCCGCCGATGAGCGGCAGGTCGCCGAGCACGTCGAACGACCGCTCGACGAAGGCATCGGTCGGGAACGAGTAGGGATCGGCCAGCAAGATGGCCACGTGGTCGTCGGAGCTCCGCTCCGGCAGGCCGACGACCACGAACTTGTCCTCGGCGTTCAGCGTCTCCAGCGCGAACGTCGTCAGCCTGGCCTCGCCCAGCCTGGCCGCCCACGCGCTCACGGCGGGGGTCAGTTCGACCCCCTGCCCGTCGCCGATCACGCCAGTGGCGCTGCAGCCGATCACGTTCGCGTCGGGCGCCAGCCTCATCGCCCGCTGGCCGGCCCTGGCGACGTCGTCGGGATCGTCGCCACAGATGAAGAAGCAGATCAGGTCGGCCTCGTCGCCGAGCCTCGAAAGTGCCTGACGCACGGCACGCTCGGCCACCTCGACGAGGTCGGAGCCCACGGCGAGGCCGTCCGCGAAGCGGCTGGTCATCAGGGCCACGCTTCCCTCCTTCCTCGGCAGCTAAGTTCCCTAGGCTCCGATTCTCCCCACTAAAGGAACAAGCACGCGCGCGAACCGTCACGCAATGGTCAGGACTCGAAATCTCGCCGGGTGCGAAACCGTCTGCCGCATCCCTCCCGGGGGACGTAGTCTCGATCCCGTGCATCAGCCTCTAATTCTCCGGGAGCTGCGAGAGAGCGGCCACGTTCATCGCACCGTGAAGGCAGAGGTCCGCGAGAACCTGCTGGCCAAGCTCCGCGCAGGTGAGCCCCGTTTTCCAGGCATCGTGGGCTTCGACGACACCGTCCTGCCCCATCTGGAGCGGGCCCTGCTCGCCGGGCACGACCTGGTCCTGCTCGGTGAGCGCGGCCAGGGCAAGACCCGGCTCATCCGTACGGTCACCGGCCTGCTCGACGAGTGGACCCCGGTGATCGAGGGATGCGAGATCAACGACCATCCGTACGCGCCGGTCTGCGGGCGCTGCCGGGCCCTCGCGCGTGAGCTGGGCGACGAGCTGCCCGTCGCGTGGAAGCACCGCGACGAGCGCTACGGCGAGAAGCTCGCCACCCCCGACACGTCCGTCGGCGACCTGATCGGCGACATCGACCCGATCAAGATCGCGGAGGGTCGCACGCTCGGCGATCCGGAGACCGTCCACTACGGGCTCGTCCCGCGCACCAACCGCGGCGTGTTCTCCGTCAACGAGCTGCCCGACCTGGCCGAGCGCATCCAGGTGGCGCTGCTCAACGTGCTGGAGGAGCGCGACATCCAGGTGCGCGGCTACAACCTGCGCCTGCCGCTCGACATCCTACTCATCGCGAGCGCCAACCCCGAGGACTACACCAACCGGGGCCGGATCATCACCCCGCTGAAGGACCGCTTCGGCGCGGAGGTCCGGACCCACTATCCGATGACGATCGAGGACGAGCTGGCCCTCATCCGGCAGGAGTCCATGCCCGACATCGGGGCCGACGCGCCGGAGCACCTGGTCGAGACGATCGCCCGGTTCACCCGGCTGGTGCGCGAGTCCACGTCCGTCGACGCCCGCTCGGGCGTCTCGGCGCGCTTCTCCATCGCCGCCGCCGAGACCGCGGCGGCCTCGGCCGTGCGCCGGGCGGCGATCACCGGCGAGGAGCGGGCCGTCACCCGGGTGTGCGACCTGAGCTGCGTCGTCCACAGCCTGCGCGGCAAGGTGGAGTTCGAGGTCAGCGAGGAGGGCAGGGAGACCGAGATCCTCGCCCACCTGCTCCGCCGGGCCACCGCCGAGACGTTCCGGAGCCGGTTGGGCGGCGTCGACCTGTCGCCGCTGACCGACAAGTTCGCCGAGGGAAACCAGGTGGAGTCGGGCGAGCTGGTGCCGGCCGGAGAGCTGCTCCACCGCATCGGGCCCGTCGACGGGCTCTCCAAGATCATGTCCAGGCTGGGCATGGGCGAGGGCGAGGAGTCGCCGGGGCACGCGGCGGCGGCGCTGGAGTTCGCGCTGGAGGGCCTCTATCTGATGCGCCGGCTGTCCAAGGACGACCTCGACGGCATGGCGGTCTACCGCACCTGAGCGACAGGGCCAGAGGTCTTCGGGGACGCGTGACGGGGGATCTCGGGTTAGCGTGGGTTCGTGACGGCCTACCGCTATGGCGAGTACCACGACGGCCCCGATCCCCTCGCCCCGCCCTACGACGTGCGGGCGGCGCTCGACGAGATGGGCGACGCCATCCTGTCCGGCTCCACGCCCGTGCACGCCCTGCGCGACCTGCTCAAGCGGGGCCTGCCCGGCGCGCAGGACCACAGGGGGCTCGACGAGATGCTGCGCGAGGTACGGCGCAGGCGCAGGGAGCTGCGCGAGCGCGGCAGGCTCGACGGCACGCTGGAGCAGGCCAGGGCGCTGCTCGACAAGGCCGTCGGGCAGGAGCGGGCCGAGCTCTTCCCCGACCCGTCGGACGAGGCCCGGCTGCGCGAGAGCGAGCTGGACGCGCTGCCCGACGACACGGCGAGCGCGATCCAGCAGCTCAACTCCTACGAGTGGCGCTCGGCCGCGGCCCGGCGGACCTTCGAGGAGCTGCGCGACCTGCTGCGGCGCGAGGTGCTCGACAGCCGGTTCAGGGGCCTGCGCAACGCGCTGGCCAACCCCGATCCGGCGGCGATGGAGCGGGTCCGGCAGATGATGTCGGACCTGAACGACATGCTCGACAAGGACGCCCGCGGTGAGCACACCCAGGCCGACTTCGAGGAGTTCATGGGGAAGTACGACGACCTCTTCCCCGAGAAGCCGCGCAACCTGGAGGAGCTCGTCGACATCCTGGCCCGCCGCGCGGCGGCCACCCAGCGGATGCTGGCGTCGATGACCCCGCGCCAGCGCGAGGAGCTCAACAACCTGATCAACCAGACGCTCGACCAGGCGGGGCTGTCCGAGCAGATGCGCCGGCTCGGCGAGGCCCTGGTCGCCCGCCGCCCCGACCTGGCGTGGAACACCCCCGAACGGCTGACCGGCGAGGAGCCGCTCGGCATGGGCGACGCGGTCACCGCGTTGGAGGAGCTGGCCGACCTCTCGCAGTTGGAGGCGGCGCTGCGGCAGGACTACCCCGGCGCCAGGCTCGACGACATCGACGAGGCCGCCGTCCGCCGGGCGCTCGGCCGCGCGGCGGTCGACGACCTGGAGGCCCTGCGGCGGATCGAACGGGAGCTGGAGGAGCAGGGCTACCTACTGCGGCGGCGCGGCAAGCTGGAGCTCACGCCCAAGGCCGTGCGGCGGCTCGGCGAGACCGCGCTGCGCCGGGTGTTCTCGTCCCTCGACGCGGGACGCCGGGGCGATCACGACCAGCACGACGCGGGCTCGGCCGGCGAGCTGACCGGCTCGTCGCGGCCCTGGCACTTCGGCGACGAGCAGCCGATCGACGTGGTGCGCACGCTCGTCAACGGCGTACGCAACGGCGGCCTCCAGCGGCAGGCCGGCCCCGTGGAACGGGCGGGGGCACGGGCGCGGGCCGGAGAACGGGCGCGGGCCGGAGTGGTGCGGCTGTCGGTGGACGACTTCGAGGTGGCCGAGACCGAGCGGCGCAGCGCCGCCGCCGTCTGCCTGCTCGTCGACCTGTCGTACTCGATGGCCCTGCGCGGCACCTGGGCCGCGGCCAAGCAGACGGCGCTCGCCCTGCAGGCCCTGGTGGCCTCCAAGTTCCCGCAGGACGCCGTGCAGATCATCGGCTTCTCCAACTACGCGCGGGTTCTGCAGCCCGACGAGCTGGCGGGGCTCGACTGGGACATGGTCCAGGGCACCAACCTGCACCACGCCCTGCTGATCGCGGGCCGCCACCTCGACCGCCACCCCGACTTCGAGCCGGTGGTGCTGGTGGTCACGGACGGCGAGCCCACGGCCCACCTGATGCGCAACGGCACCTCGGCGTTCGAGTGGCCGCCGTCGAACGAGACGCTGGAGCTCACGCTGGCGGAGGTCGACAAGATGACCCGGCGGCGGGCGACGCTCAACGTCTTCATGCTGGCGGCGGACGAGCGGCTGAAGGAGTTCGTGGACGAGGTGGCGCGCAGGAACGGCGGCCGGGTCTTCTCCCCCAGCGCCGAGCGGCTCGGCGAGTACGTGGTCAGCGACTTCCTCCGGATGCGCCGCGCCCGCTGACCACCGGTCACGCCCTCTGACCACCGTCAGCGGCGGACGTCAGGCGTCGACGAGGCGCGTGTAGAAGTCGAGCGCGACGTCGAAGCCGTCGCGGCAGTTGCGGTGGGAGCGGTAGCACGGGCGCCACGCGGTGCTGGAGCCCACTCCCGCGCGGGCGTCGCCGAGCGCGGCGGGCACCCGGTCGGGCCGGGGCAGCAGCCCACCGCCCAGGTAGCGCACGTCGGCCAGCTCGGTGTGCCGGCCACGCCCCCCGGAGACGAAGCTGCCGAGCCGCCAGCCGCTCTCCTCGTCCCACACCAGCGCGTCGCCGTCGGCCAGCCTGACCGTCGCGTCGCGGGGGTCGCAGGGACCCTCCCACCAGTCGGCGACCTCGGCCCCGAGCCGGTCGACGACACGCCGCAGGTAGCCGACCGGCTGCTCCCGCCATTCGTCGGTGTACGGCTCGACGTGCCTGATGGCCACGGACGGCACCCCCTTGTGCCCTGCGGGTAAGGAAAGACGAACGGTGACCAACCATACCCGCGCTGAACTTATTCCGTTGCCAGGGCGTCTAGTCATTGCGGACGATATTTACGTCCGGAGCGGGGAAGGGGGGTGCCTCATGATTGCCATGATTGTGTTGATCGTGCTGATGGTCGTCGCCATCGCGATGACCGAGCTGATCATGCGCTGTGCCTCCGAACGGGAAGAGAGTGTCGAGTCCCCGGCCGAGATCGTCGCCGACTAGTCTCTCCCGCATGTCGTCCCTGCTTCTCTGGCTGCACATAGGCTTCGCGATCTTCACGATCGGGCCGCTCACCGCTGTCACCATGGCCGCGCCGCGCGCCATCCGCACCAGGACCGTGCCCGTCCTGCAGAACATCCAGCGCACGACGCGGATCTACGGCGTCGGCTCGCTGGGCGTGCTGGTGTTCGGGGTCGCGCTCGGCGCGGCCCTCGGTGACGGCGTGCTCGGCAGGTGGTACATGACGGCGTCGATGACGCTGTTCTTCGTCGCCATCGTGCTGATCTTCATCATCGACCGCGACCTGCGCGCCGCCGTCCGGGTGCTCGCGAGCGAGGAGACGGACGACGACGCCAAGGCGCAGGGCGGCAGGATCGCCGCCATCGGCGGCCTGCTGGCCGTCATCTGGCTGGTGATCCTGTTCCTGATGATCTTCCCGGACTGACCCGGGGGCAGCGCGGGTGACCCGGGTCAGCCGAGAGCCCGGGTCAGGTCGGCGAGCAGATCGTCGACCGTCTCGATGCCGACCGAGAGCCGTACGAGGTCCGCGGGCACCTCGAGCGGCGACCCCGCGGCGGAGGCGTGCGTCATCCGGCCGGGGTGCTCGATCAGCGACTCGACGCCGCCGAGCGACTCGCCCAGCGTGAACAGCCTGGCCCGGTTGCACACCTCGACGGCCTCGTCCTCGCCGCCCGCCACCCGGAACGCCACCATGCCGCCGAACCTCTTCATCTGCTTGGCGGCCACCTCGTGCCCGGGGTGCTCGCCGAGCCCCGGGTAGAGCACCTGTGTCACGCGCGGGTGCGCGAGCAGCAGGTCGACGATCCGCTCGGCGTTGTCGCAGTGCCGGTCCATCCGCACGCCGAGCGTCCTGAGCCCGCGCAGCGTGAGCCAGGCGTCGAACGGCCCGGCCACCGAGCCCATGGAGTTCTGGTGGTAGGCCAGCTCGTCGCCGAGCCCCTGGTCGGCGACCACCAGCCCGCCGCCGACCACGTCGGAGTGGCCGCCGATGTACTTGGTGGTGGAGTGCACGACCACGTCGGCGCCCAGCGCGAGCGGCTGCTGCAGGTAGGGCGAGGCGAAGGTGTTGTCGACGACCAGCAGGGCCCCGTTGTCGTGGGCGAGCTGCGCCAGGGCGGCGATGTCGGCGATGCCCAGCAGCGGGTTGGTGGGCGTCTCCACCCACACGACCTTGGTCTTCTGGGTCATCGCCGCGGCCACGGCGTCGAGATCGCCGAGGGGCACCGGGTCGTAGTGCAGGTCCCAGCGCGAGTGGACCTTGGCGAACAGGCGGTACGTGCCGCCGTACGCGTCGTTGGGGATGACGACGTGGTCCTGCGGCTTGCACACGGTGCGCAGCAGGGTGTCCTCGGCGGCCAGGCCCGAGGCGAAGGCCAGTCCGCGCGCGCCGCCCTCGACGGCGGCGAGCGCCTCTTCGAGCGCGGTCCTCGTGGGGTTGGCCGAGCGGCTGTATTCGTAACCGCCACGCAGGCCGCCGACGCCGTCCTGCTTGTACGTCGAGGTCGCGTAGATGGGGGGCACGACCGCGCCGGTCAGCGGGTCGGGCTCCTGACCTGCGTGGATCGCCAGGGTCTCGAAACCGTTCGTCATACGGCCACGGTAACGGAAGCGGCCCGCGACCCGTCCCCCACGGGTCGCGGGCCGAGCCGGGCGCGGGTCTCCCCGCCGCGCCCGCCGGACCCGCGCCTCCTGTCGAGACGCGAGCCAGGTCTCATGCCGCCCTGGGCCGCCCCATCGTCCTGCGCCCTGGCTCAGGCGCGGTCGCCCTCTGTCCCCGCTCAGGCGCGGTCGCCCTCTGTCCCCGCTCAGGCGCGGCCGTCACGGGCGGCACCTCGACGTGGCGACCGCTGCCGCCCTCCGCGTGCTCCCCGTTGACGCGCGACAGCAGCACGGGGTCCGCGAGCGCGAGCAGCAGCCCGACGACCAGCCCCACGCCCAGCACCGTGAATCCGATGACCACCATGGCCTTTCCCCCTTCCGACGCCTCCAGCATCGGCGGTACACCCCCGCCTCCGCCTCCGCTGAAGGACCGGTCCGCACCGGGGTTCCTCGGCCGAACGGTCGATCCTGAATGTCCGACTTCCGGCCTAGGCTGCTGCGCGTGGGGGAGACCAAGCGCATCGTCTACTGGATCCGCCGGCTGAGCGAGATCGCCATGCTCGGCTGGCTGAGCGTGATGCTGCTGATGGACCTGGCCGTCGCGGCGAACATCGGCGGCCCGCAGTGGCTCGTCCCCGGCGTGGGCGTCGCGGGCATGGTGGCCGTGGTGCTGCGGCGCAGGCACCGGCTGGACGGGTTCGGCCTCATGCTGGTCCTGTCCTTCGGCGTCTCGCTGGCCCTCGGGCTCACCGGCGAGAGGGGCGCGCCCGGCTCCGCCGAGACGGGCGCGCTGCTCGTGCTCACCATCGGCGTCCTGCGCCACGTCGAGCCGGTCCGGCGCGCCGCGCTGCTCTCCGTCGGCTCGCTGGCGGTGCTCATGGCGGAGGGCGTCGGCCGCGACTACGACGACGCGGGGCTGTTCTTCTCGTTCGTGCTGTTCGCGGGCTGGTCGATGGCCGCCGGCATCGGCGGCTACCTCCGCTTCCTGCAGGAGCGCCGCGCCGAGGCCGTCCACTCCGTGCGGCGCGCCGAACGCCTGGAGCTCGCGAGAGAGCTGCACGACCTGGTGGCCCACCACATCACCGGCATCGTCGTGCAGGCGCAGGCGGCCCGCACGGTCGCGGAGATGAAGCCGGAGGCCGTGGTGCCCGCGCTGGACGCGATCGCCAGCGCCGGCGGCGAAGCCCTCACCTCGATGCGGCGCCTGGTCACCGTGCTGCGCGCCGAGGACCGGGCCGGGCGCACCCCTGGCACCTCGCTGGCCGATCTTCGCCACCTGACCGAGCGGTTCTCGGCCAGCGGGCCGCATGTGTCGTTGGAGATCGCGCAGGGCATCGACAACGGCACGCTGCCGCCCGAGGTGATGACGACGCTCCACCGGGTGCTGCAGGAGTCGCTCACGAACGTGCGCAAGCACGCGCCCGCGACCGCCTGCGTGGAGGTCGCCCTGCGACTGTCCGACGGGTTCGCGGTGTTGCGGGTGCGCAACTTCGGCTCAGTGGCCGACGCCAGGGGGGCCGATCCGCGGGTTTCCCGCCTGGGCGGCGGGTTCGGCCTGGTCGGGATGGCCGAGCGGGTGGAGGCGCTCGGCGGCAGGCTGTACGCGGGACGGACCCCCGAAGGCGCCTGGGAGGTGGTCGCCGAGTTCCCGCTCTCCTGAGGAGCCCGAGCCTGAAGAGCCCGAGCCTGAGGAGCCTGAGGAGTAGGCCTCGTCCCACTCCGCCTGGCTCATCGACTCGCGCGCCCGGGCGATGACCCGGTCCACGTCCAGCCGTTCGGGTGCGGGCAGCGGCGTGCCCACGGCCTGCCGCACCGCCGCGGCGGCGCCGAGCAGCCTGGCCGCCTCCGCGTGGTCGCCTCCGAGCGACACCGCCCCG
>NZ_QNFZ01001041.1 GCF_003313395.1 Nonomuraea lactucae
CGTGGGCGGCCGTGGCGGGGAGCGCCGCCGCGGCGCCCGCGGCTAATCCGGTGACGAGGAAGTGCCTCCGGTCGAGCTGGGACATGGACGACTCCTGGGACGATCAAGAGTGGGGGACGTCCCGTAGCCTGACGGACTTCCGTGACTGGGCGGTGAACGCCACGCGACACGAAAGAGGCGACATCCTTCTCGGATATCGCCCCTATCGAAACTTTCCGTCACTCGCCGTGCCCGATCGCCCGGCGGGCCTCCGGCGGCCTACCAGCCGCGCTCGGCCAGGCGGTGCGGCTGCGGGATGTCGTCCACGTTGATGCCGACCATGGCCTCGCCCAGGCCCCGCGAGACCTTGGCGATGACGTCGGGGTCGTCGTGGAACGTGGTCGCCTTGACGATGGCCGCGGCCCGCTTGGCCGGGTCGCCCGACTTGAAGATGCCCGAGCCGACGAACACGCCCTCGGCGCCGAGCTGCATCATCATCGCGGCGTCGGCAGGGGTGGCGATGCCGCCCGCGGTGAACAGCACGACGGGCAGCTTGCCGGTCTTGGCGACCTCCGCCACCAGCTCGTACGGCGCCTGCAGCTCCTTGGCCGCGACGTACAGCTCGTCCTCCGGCAGGGAGGTGAGGCGCTTGAGCTCGGCGCGGATGGTGCGCATGTGGGTGACGGCGTTGGAGACGTCGCCGGTGCCGGCCTCGCCCTTGGAGCGGATCATGGCCGCGCCCTCGGTGATGCGGCGCAGCGCCTCGCCCAGATTGGTGGCACCGCACACGAACGGCACGGTGAACTGCCACTTGTCGATGTGGTTGGCGTAGTCGGCGGGGGTGAGCACCTCCGACTCGTCCACGTAGTCGACGCCGAGCGCCTGCAGCACACGGGCCTCGACGAAGTGGCCGATGCGGGCCTTGGCCATGACGGGGATGGACACGGCGGCGATGATGCCCTCGATCATGTCGGGGTCGCTCATCCGGGACACGCCGCCCTGCGCGCGGATGTCGGCGGGCACGCGCTCCAGGGCCATCACGGCGACCGCGCCGGCGTCCTCGGCGATCTTCGCCTGCTCAGGGGTGACGACGTCCATGATGACGCCGCCCTTGAGCATCTCGGCCATGCCGCGCTTGACACGGGCCGTGCCCGTCACGGTGCCGCTCACGGTGCCACTCACGGTGCCACTCATGGGGCCGGTGACGGGGTCAGTGGTTGACGGGGCTTCGGGCGTGCTGCTGGACACGGTCTTCCTCACGAACTCTCTCGAGCCGCCGCACCCGAACCCTGGCCGCGCCCGACGCCCTCGCGCCGCGCGACCGGGGTGTCCGGTCCGGCTGCCACTCCTCCGGCATGCTGTCAGTTATCAAGCCCATGGTAGGTCCTGAGCGGCCCCTCCCCGGACATGCCACGATGTCATGATTTTTCGGGTTTTTGTACGTCACGGTGTGACGGGCTTGCGGCTGGCGAGCGCCACCCAGACCTGGCCGGGGGCGAAGTTCATCGGCTCGCCGTCCGGGGTGGTGAACGTCGTGCCCTTCTTCTCCGACTTCCGCTCCCAGCGGGCCTTGTACGCCTTGCCGTCGCGCAGCACGACGGCCGAGCCCTTGCCGACGGTGTGCACGAGCGGCGTGTAGCTCTGGTTCTTGTCGTGGAACTGGGAGCGCTCTGTCTTGGTGTACTGCACGACGACCGTCGGCGCGCTCAACTGGCCGCCCTCGGCCGCCATGTCCTTCTTGCCGTCCTGCCAGATGAGCCACTGCTTCTTCGACGCCGACCAGGCGAAGGTGAAGCGCGCGGCGGGCCATTTCACCGTGTACGACTTCCGCTCCACACCGCCCTCGGCGGGGGCGTCGCCGAAGGTGAAGCCGATGTCCCCGGCCTTGCTCGCCTTGGGGGCCTTGGCGAGGAGCTGCTTGGTGTTGGCGAAGAGGTTGTAGGGGGCGACGCGGCCCTGCTGGCGGAAGTACGCGCCCGGCGCCCGGCTGTCGGAGACGTCGAACAGCGACGCCCGCGCGATGTACGGCAGCATCTTGGTCTGCGCCCCGGAGTAGGCGAAGGCGGGCTTGCCGAACTGGGGCGCGATGTGCAGGTCGGAGATGCGGGCGCTGCGGACCGGGCCGACCTTGGCCGGGATCTTGGAGGAGAAGATCGCCATCAGGCGGGTCAGGCCGGCCTCGACCTGCTCGACGTAGACGATGTCAGCGCTCTTGAGGCCGAGCTGGGGCTTGCCCGCCGCGGTGTTCTCGATCTTCACGGCGAGGACCGGTTCGAGGTCCTCGCCGGGCGCTCCGGTGAACGGATGGCCCGCGCCCGCGGGCGTCTGCTCCGCCGGGGCGGGTGACGCGGTGGCGGCCTGCGGAGCCTTGCCGGGGGCGGGCTCGTCCGACGAGCATGCCGCGACGGGCAGCAGCACGGCTGCTCCGGCCAGCGTCACGGTGATCATCCGGGTTAGGCACACCTGTACAACTCCTCCGCATCAGCCCAGAAACGGAAGAAGCTTACCGGCCTGACCAAATCTGGTCATTCAGTTGCCATAGCTGCGGGTGGATTGTCGTCGATCTCGAAGAATGAGGGGAATTCGGTGTGCCCGGCCAGGCGGAGGGTCCGGGCCAGCCAGCGCCGCTGTGCCGTACGGGTGACGCCCACGGCGTTGTTGTAGAAGCGGCGGGAGTAGACGACCTTGGCCACGGCCGCGTCGAGCTCCTCCAGCAGGTCCTTGCCGCCGGGCGACTCCGACAGCTTCTCGCGGAAGCGCTCCTGGTCGACGGCGGCGCGCAGCGCGCGCGACAGGTCGCTCTCGGCGTGCTCGCGCTCCTCGGGCCCGGCCATCCTGGCCTCGTGCGCCGCCGCGGCCAGCACCAGCGAGGTGGCCGGGTCGAGCAGCCGCGAGCCGGCCAGCTCCAGCACCACGCCCCGGCGCCGGACGAGCGCGGCCTCGAGCGACTCGCGGGCCAGCTCCAGCCTGATGTGCAGCCGGTCCAGGCGGCCCGCCCGCCAGGAGACGTAGACGGCGGTGAGCACCATCGCGATGCCCGCGAGGAGCACGATCAGCGTGGACGTCACAGGTCCTCCTCCACGCGGCCCGCGCCGCCGGCCGTGACCGTCTCGTAGACGCGGACGACGTCGCGCGCCACCGTCGACCAGTCGTACTTGCGGACCGCGACCAGCGCCTCCTCGGCCAGCTTGGCGCGCCGCTCGGGCGCGTCGAGCAGCGCCGCGGCCTCACGCGCCAGCGAGGCCGCGTCGCCGTTGGCGAACAGCGCACCGGCCTGGCCGTCGCCCAGCACCTTGCGGAAGGCCGGGATGTCGCTGGCCAGCACGGTGGCTCCGGAGGCCATGGCCTCGGCGAGCACGATGCCGAAGCTCTCGCCGCGGGTGTTGGGCGCGCAGAACACGTCGACCGAGTGGTAGGCGCGGATCTTGTCGGTCTCGCTCACCATGCCGAGCACGGTGACCCGGTCGCGGAACTCCTTGGGCACCCGGTCGAGGACGTCCTTGGCGTCGCCGGGCCCGGCGATCAGCAGCTTCAGCCGGGGCCGGTCGCGGGCGAGCGCGGCGAACGCCTCCAGGAGGATCGGCAGGCCCTTGCGCTCCTCGTCCATCCGGCCGAGGAACCCGATCGTCTCGCCGCCGGGCCCCCACCCGGGAAGCGGCTCGGCGTCGGCGTAGCGGGCCACGGTCACCCCGTTGGGGATGAGCACGGTGTCGCCGCCGAACTGCTCGACCAGGCTCTTGCGGGCCGCGTCGGAGACGGCGATGCGCCCGCTGAGCTTCTCCAGCGCGCTGCGCAGCAGCGGCTCGGCCACCGCGATGGCCCGCGAGCGCACCCAGGAGGCGTGGAAGGTGGCCACGATCGGGCCCTTGGCCGCCCAGCAGGCCAGCACGCCCAGGCTCGGCACGAGCGGCTCGTGGATGTGGAGCACGTCGAACCCGCCGTCGCGCACCCAGCGCCGCACCCGCGCCGCCGACAGGAAGCCGAACGACATCCGCGCCACCGACCCGTTGTACGGCACGGGCACCGCCCTGCCCGCGCCGGCCACGTACGGCGGCAGGTCGTCGTCGTCGGCCGCGGGCGCGATCACGGACACGTCGTGGCCCTGCGCCATCAGGGCCTGGGCCAGGTCGTCTATGTGCTGCTTGACCCCGCCGGGCATGTCCCAGGAGTAGGGGCAGACGATGCCGACCTTCATCGCGGCGGGTCCTCCAGCCAGAGCCGCTGCAGCATGTGCCAGTCCTCCGGGTGCTCGGCGATGCCCTTCTCGAAGACGTGGCTCAGGCTCTGCGCCACGGCCGCCGTCCTCTCCTGCCTGCTGCCCTCGGCGGGCACCGGGATCTCCTCGTGGATCTTGATGCCCCAGTCGTCGCCCACGAAGTAGACCGTCGCGGGCAGCAGCGCGGCGCCGGTCTGCACTGCCAGCAGCGGCGGCCCCGCGGGCACCTTGGTCTTCGCGCCGAAGAACTCGACCTCGATGCCACTCTTGGTCAGGTCGCGTTCGGCGGGCAGGCAGACGACCCCGCCCCGCCGCACGCGCATGGCGAGCGTCGCGAAGTTGTGCCCGTCGCCGCCCGTGAGCGGCAGCACCTCCATGCCGAGCCCCTCGCGGAAGGCGACGTAGCGGCGGAAGAGCGACTCGGGCCTGAGCCGTTCGGCGACCGTCGTGAACGGGTGGCCCACGCCGACCAGCCAGGCGCCCGCCTGGTCCCAGTTGCCCATGTGGGGCAGGGCGAGCACCACGCCCCGGCCGCCGGCGACGGTGTCGTGGATGTGCTCGGCGCCGATCACGTGGGTGCGCCGCACGATCTCCTCGGCGGGCATCGACGGCAGCCGGAAGATCTCCTCGAAGTAGCGGAAGTAGGAGCGCATGCCCGCCCTGCTGAGCTCGCGCAGCTGGGGCCCGTCCGGGTCGAGGCCGGTCACCCTGGCCAGGTTGGACTCCAGGCGGCGCACAGCCCGCCCGCGCCGGGCCCAGAGCCGGTCGGCCGCGAGACGGAACGCGCTCCTGGTCAGCCGGTGAGGAAGCAGCGGGACCAGCGTCCACCCCGCCGCGAACCCCGCGGCGACGACGCGATCGGTGACGGACGGCTTCGGGCTCATCGCTCCCTCGTCTGCCGGTGGACATGGATGACACGCTGCACCACCGTGACGGCGCTCGCGGCCGCGAGCAGCCACATCCCCGCCGGCAGCACGTAGGGCACGCCGAGCCCGGCGAGGAAGGCCGCCACCAGCGCCACCACCAGCCGCTCGGGCCGCTCGGCCAGCCCGACGTCGCAGGTGAGCCCGAGACCCTCGGCCCTGGCCTTGGCGTAGGACACCAGGGCGCCCGCCACCAGGCAGAACAGCGTGACCGCCGCCATCAGAACGTCGTCACGGGAGATGAAATAAAGGATAAGCCCCCCGAAGATCGCGGCGTCGGCCACCCGGTCGAGCGTCGAGTCGAGGAACGCGCCCCAGGTGCTGCCGCCCTTGCCCCCGAGGCGGGCCACCACGCCGTCGAGCAGGTCGAACAGCACGAAAACGGTGATCACGAGGGCTCCCGCGGCCAGCAGCCCCAGGGGGAAGAAGAGCAGGGCCGACACGACTGTGCCCAGGGTGCCGATCGCGGTGACGGCGTTGGGGCCTATCCCGTGGCGGACCAGAGCCCTGCCAAGCGGGGTGAGTATCCGGGTCATGGCCGGGCGCAGGAGTTTGAGCATCGCGGTCCGATCGTAGGCCATCCGGCGGCCACCGACTTTCTTTGCCTCACCCCCCTTGTGATATCCGCCACACGGGTATTTGGTGAACACACCGCGTCCATGCGGTGTCCATGCGGATCCATGCGGTCCTGTGCACCCTCCGCGCGGGCGCGGCGTTGGAACCTCAACCGACGACACGGGAGAGGAAGCCGGGCCGGGCGTCTGGTTCAGGCGCCCGAGCCGAGGCCGCCTCGTCCCACGAGGAGCGGAGGCGTTGTGGCGGACAAGAACCCAGGCGGGGCCTCGGGAGCCGCGGGCAGGGCACCAGCGGCCGACAGGGCGGATGCGATACGCAATGTCGTGCTGGTCGGCCATTCGGGAGCGGGCAAGACAGCCCTCGTCGAGCAGCTGCTGGCCGCCACCGGCACCATCCAGCGGGCGGGCCGGGTGGAGGACGGCAACACGGTCAGCGACTTCGACGAGGTCGAGGTGCGCCAGCAGCGTTCGGTCAACCTCGCTCTGGCGCCGCTGACGTACAACGGCATCAAGATCAACCTTCTGGACACCCCCGGTTACGCCGACTTCGTGGGCGATCTGCGCGCCGGGCTGCGCGCCGCCGACGCCGCCCTGTTCGTCATCTCGGCGGCGGAGGGCATCGACGGGCTCACCCAGATGCTCTGGGAGGAGTGCGCCCAGGTCGGGATGCCCCGCGCCGTCGTGATCACCAAGATCGACCACCAGCGGGCCGACTTCGACGAGGTGCTCGCCACCTGCCAGGACGTCTTCGGCGACGGCGTCGCCCCCCTCTACCTGCCGGTGATCACCAATGGGCACGTGAACGGCCTGATCGGGCTACTGTCGCAGAAGTTCTACAACTACGCCACCGGCTCGCGCACGGAGAAGGAGCCCGGAGCCGAGTACGAGGCGCAGATCGAGGAGCACCGCGGCGTCCTCATCGAGGGCATCATCCAGGAGAGCGAGGACGAGTCGCTCATGGACCGCTATCTCCAGGGCGACCCGATCGACACCAAGGTGCTCATCGACGACCTGGAGAAGGCCGTCGCGCGCGGCAGCTTCTACCCCGTGCTCTGCACCGGGCTCGGCGTGGGCGCGATGGAGCTGCTGGAGCTGATCACGCAGGGCTTCCCGTCGCCGCTCGAACATCCCATGCCGGAGATCACCACCCTGGACGGAAAGCCGGTCCAGGGCGTCACCTGCGACGCCGACGGTCCCCTGGTGGCCGAGGTCGTCAAGACCACCAGCGACCCGTACGTGGGCCGCATCAGCCTGGTCCGGGTCTTCTCCGGGACGCTGCGGCCCGACATGACCGTGCACGTGTCCGGGCACGGCCTGGCCGACCGCGGCCACGAGGACCATGACGTGGACGAGCGCATCGGCACCCTGACCTGTCCGCTGGGCAAGCAGCAGCGGTCCGCCGCGAAGGGCCTCGCGGGCGACATCGTCGCCGTCGCCAAGCTGTCGCGGGCCGAGACCGGCGACACGCTGTCGGAGGTGGACCGGCCGCTGCTGATGACGGCGTGGGCGATGCCCGACCCGCTGCTGCCCGTGGCGATCAGGGCCAGGTCGAAGGCGGACGAGGACAAACTGTCGCAGGCGCTGGCCCGGCTGGTGGCCGAGGACCCGACCCTGCGCCTGGAGAACAACGCCGAGACCCGGCAGCTCGTGCTGTGGTGCATGGGCGAGGCCCACACCGACGTGCTGCTCGACCGGCTGGCCAAGCGGCACGGCGTCGAGGTGGAGCGGGTCGAGCTGCGGGTGCCGCTGCGCGAGACGTTCGGCGGCCGATGCCAGGCGATGGGCCGCAACGTCAAGCAGACCGGCGGGCACGGCCAGTACGCCATCTGCCACATCGAGGTCGAGCCGCTGCCCTCCGGGGGCGGGTTCGAGTTCGTGGACAAGATCGTCGGCGGTGTGGTGCCCCGTCAGTTCATCCCGTCGGTGGAGAAGGGCGTACGGGCGCAGATGGAGCGCGGGGTGGTCGCTGGATACCCGATGGTGGACGTCCGGGTGACGCTCTACGACGGCAAGGCGCACTCGGTCGACTCCTCCGACATGGCCTTCCAGATCGCCGGCCAGCTGGCGCTGAAGGAGGCGGCCGGGAAGGTGCCGACGCTCCTGCTGGAGCCGGTGGACGAGCTGGCGGTGCTGGTGGCCGATGACTATGTCGGCTCGGTGATGTCCGACCTGTCGTCGCGGCGCGGGCGCGTGCTCGGCACGGAGCCGGTGGGCACCGGGCGCACGCTGGTGAAGGCCGAGGTGCCCCAGCTGGAGATCACCCGCTACGCCATCGACCTGCGGTCCATGTCGCACGGCACCGGCGCCTTCCAGCGCACGTTCCTGAGGTACGAGCCGCTGCCGCAGCACCTGGCGGGCAAGGTCACCGCCACCGAGTGACCGGGCGCGACCTGCCGGGCGGGGCGTGCCGGAGAGGCGCCCCTCCCGGCACGCCGGTCACTCACTTCACAGAAGCATCACGAATCGATTTCTTTTTTCTGGTCAGAGCACGTCAGGGCGGATGTCACACTAGGGCACTATGCGAACCGGACGCCCTCTGATCGCCGCCGCCTCGCTCGCCGTCCTCGCCACCGGCGCCGCCTTCGTGTTCGGCCCGGGGGGCGGTGAGACCCCGGCCGCGGGATCCACCCAGACGAAGACAGCGGCCGCCCCGGCCGCGACGCCCGCGTGCGCCGCCGAGGCCCGCCATCCCAAGCGCCAGCTGCGCGGCGTCTGGATCGCCACGGTCAAGAACATCGACTGGCCCTCGCGCACCGGCCTGGCGCCCGACCGGCAGAAGGCCGAGTACGTCAGGATCCTCGACGCGGCCGTCCAGCGCCGGCTCAACGCGGTGTTCGTCCAGGTGCGCCCGGCCTCCGACGCGCTCTACAGATCCTCGCTGGAGCCGTGGTCGCAGTATCTGACCGGCACCCCCGGCAAGGACCCGGGCTGGGACCCGCTGCCGTTCCTGATCGACGAGGCGCACAAGCGCGGGCTGGAGTTCCACGCCTGGTTCAACCCCTACCGGGCCTCCTACGACGCCAACCTCGCCAGGCTGCCCGCCACCCACCCCGCGCGGCGCAACCCGGGCTGGACCGTCAGATTCGGCGACCGCGTCTACTACAACCCCGGCCTGCCGTCGGTGCGCGAGCACGTCGCCAAGGTCATCACGGACGTGGTGCGGCGCTACGACGTCGACGGCGTCCACTTCGACGACTACTTCTACCCGTATCCCGAGCCCGGCCGCGTGTTCGACGACCGGGCCGCCTTTACAAAGTACGGCAACGGCAGGGCGCTGCCCGCCTGGCGGCGCGACAACGTCAACACGCTGATCGCCCAGGTCGACAAGGCCGTCCACGCGACGAAGGGCCACGTCAAGTTCGGCATCAGCCCGTTCGGCATCTGGCGCAACAAGACCGACGACCCGACCGGCTCCGCCACCGGGGGCATGTCCGCCTACGACGCGATCTACGCCGACGCCCGCGCGTGGATCAAGGCCGGCACGGTCGACTACGTGATGCCGCAGCTCTACTGGCCGCGCGGCTTCAAGGCGGCCGACTACCGCGCCCTGGTGCCGTGGTGGGCGCGCGAGGTCAAGGGCACGGGCGTGGACCTCTACATCGGCCAGGCCTTCTACCGGGTCGGCGCCACGGACGACAAGGCGTGGACCAAGCCGGGCGAGCTGGCCGCGCACCTGACGCTCAACCGCAGGCACGAGCAGGTGGGCGGCGACGTCTACTTCAGCGCCAAGCAGCTGCTGACCAACCCGCTGGGCGCGATGGACCGCATCGTCAAGGAGCACTACGGCCGCCCGGCCCTGCTGCCGCTGATGAAGGAGCGCGGCGGCTCGGCGCCGCCCGAGCCCGCCGGCGTGGAGGCCGAGGGAACGACGCTGACCTGGCACGCGACGCCCGGCGCCCGCGCCTACGCCGTTTACCGGCTGCCCGCGTCCGGGGCCGACTGCCACGCCGAGAGCGCCCGCGACCTGGTGGCCGTGGTCTCCGGCCCGTCGTTCACCGCCGCCTCGCCGGGCACCTACCTGATCACCGCGCTGGACCGCCTGCACCACGAGAGCAAGCCCGCACGGGTCAGGGTGGACCCGGCCTGACGGCCGGATCCACCCTGGTGGGCGTTGCTCAGAAGTCGTCGGGGGTGCGGACCCGGTCGCGGACCCAGATTCCCGCCTCCTTCAGCGGGCCCGTGCCGGTCCAGGGGCCCCCGGCGTCGCACGTGCCGGTCTTGAAGACGGCGCCGGAGCGGTGGTCGTCGGAGAAGTTCCAGTTGACCCAGCTGATCTTCTTGCTCGCCATGAGGTCGAGGTACTGCTGCGACCTGGTGAAGTCGTTCGCGCCCTCGCCCGCGGAGTTCTGCGTGCCGAACTCGGTGACGAACATCGGGATGCGGTCGGCCGCGCGCGACAGGGTGTTCAGGTAGGAGGAGTCGTGCGAGGCCGCGTAGAAGTGGAAGGTGTACATGATGTTCGCGGCGTTGACGGGGCTGTTGACGACCTCGGCCTCGCTGGAGCCCTCCGAGACGCCCAGCGACGACCAGGCGCGGGTGCCCACCAGGACGATCCCGTCGGGGTCCTGCGCCCGGATCACCGGGATGACCTGCTCGGCGTAGCTCTTGATAGCCGACCAGCTGACGTCGCTGGGCTCGTTGGCGATCTCGTAGAGGACGTTCGGCCTGCTCGCGTGCCGCTGGGCGATCTCGGTGAAGAAGGTCTTGGCGCGGCTCAGGTTGTGGTTGGGGTCACCGGGGTCGAGCATGTGCCAGTCCACGATCACGTACATGCCGCGCGCGGACACCTGCTCGATCAGCGAGTGCACCAGGTCGGTGAACCCCCTCGGGTCCGTCTCGTAGCCGCCCTCCTGGATGTACATGGACAGGCGGACGACGTCGGCGTTCCAGTCGGTAGCCAGGGCGTTCAGCGAGCCGCTGGTCACGCACTGCTTGTACCACTGAAGACCGTGGGTGCTCATGCCGCGCAGCTGGATCTGCTTGCCGTTCTTGTTGCACAGCTTCGTGCCGCAGACCCTGAGCCGGCCGTTGGCCGCGACCGGGGTGCCGCCGTCTCCTCCCGGCCTGGTGGTCACGGTGACGGGGGCGCTGCGGGCCGACTCGTTGCCGGAGCCGTCGCGGGCGGTGACGGCGTAGGTGTGGGTCGTGTCCGCGCCCAGCCCGGAGATCGTCGCGGTCGTGCCGGTGACGGTGGCCACCACGGCGGAGCCCTCGTAGACGCGGTAGTCCTGGACGCCGCGCGCGTCGGTCGAGGCGTTCCAGGCGAGGGAGACGCTGCTGGCGGTCGTCGCGGTGGAGCGGAGGTTGCCCGGCACGGTCGGCGGGGTCGTGTCGCCCGGGTCCTGCCCGCCACCGCACGGCGCCCCGTTGAGCGTGCAGCCGGTCGGCGTGCCGGAGCCGTTGGCGACGAATCCGAACGTGGTGCCGGCGCCGGGGGCGATGGTGCCGTTGTACTCGCGGTTCCTGACCGTGTGACGGTTGCCGCTGCTGGTCACGACGCCGTCCCAGTAGGTCCCGAGGGTCGTGCCCGCGGGCAGGTCGAAGACGACCGTCCAGCCGTTGAGGGTCGAGGAGCCGGTGTTCCTGATCGTGAACTGGCCTGTGTAGCCGGAGCCCCAGTCCTGCGTCTTGGCGAAGGTCGCGGTGTCGGCGTGGGCGGTTGCCGGGACGAGCAGGGTGATCAGCAGGGCCAACAGTCCGGTCAGCACGAGGGCCGGCGTGGTGCGCCGCATCTTCACTCCTTTGCTGGCGAGCCGAGGGATGGTTAGGAAAGTTTCCTAATGATTGGCAGCGACGGTAGATCGACGAGACGGCCTCCGCAAGGCCCAATCGCGTTTTTGATTAAGAAGCTTTACTAACGAACGGCCGGTGTAGCAGGATGGGGCATTCATCCCCCCAGCCTCCCGAGGTGTACGACCCATGACGCGACCACGTACCGCGTTCCTGTTCCTGTCCTGCCTGGCCCTCTCCGCCGGCGTCGCGACCGCCCCGGCGGCGAACGCCGCGCCCGCCTGGCAGCTCCGCTGGGCCCCCGAGGCCGGCACGACCGGCCTGGCCGCGTTCGAGACCATCGAGGACGACCGGGCCGGCTCCCACCCCGCCGCCCGGCCGCACATCAAGGTCTCGGGCAACGCCTACCGGTTCGACATGCACACGGTGGACCGCGACAGCGCCACCGACCGCCAGCGCCAGGAGGTCACCGGCAACCGCACGCCGTCCGGTCACCTGGAGTGGAAGCTCGGCCAGACCTGGCGGGTGACGTACTCGATGTACATCCCCAGCTCGCTGAAGGCCACGACCACGTTCACCCACATCATGCAGACCAAGCAGCCGGGGCAGGGCACCTCGCCGATCACGGTGACCTCGCTGCGCCGGGTCAACGGCGTGCAGACCATGGAGCACAAGGTCACCGAGGGGAACGTGCTCGTGGGCCGGACCAACCTGGAGCCGCTGCACGACAAGTGGATCGACATCGAGTACGAGATCAAGATCGGCGACAGGACCGCGGGTTCGGTGCGGTGGGTCGTCCGCAGCGGGGGAAACACCGTCGTCGACGCCACCAAGACCGGCGTGGACACCTTCCTCGCCGACCGGGTCCGCCCGAAGTGGGGGATCTACCGCTCGCTCGGCGACACCTCGGGCTCGCTGCGGGACACGTACCTGCTGCTCCGCTCGATGCGCGCCTACCAGCTCACCGGCGGCGGGACGACCCCGACCCCCACCCCGACCGGCACGCCCACCCCGACACCCAAGCCCACCCCCACGCCGACCCAGCCGGGCGCGACGTCCTGGAAGGCGGGCACCGCCTACGCGGTCGGCGCCCGGGTCACCTACGCCGGGGTGGCCTACCGGTGCCTGCAGGCGCACACCGCCCAGACCGGCTGGGAGCCGCCCGCCGCCCCCTCCCTCTGGGCCCGCGCCTAGCCCCCGTTCCGCACGGCTGATGGACGCCTGGTCAGTCCCAGGCGTCCGCCAGCAGGTCGCGGGTGTCGCGCAGGAGCTGCGGCAGCACCTTCGTCTGGGCGACGACAGGCATGAAGTTGGTGTCGCCGCCCCACCTGGGCACCACGTGCTGGTGCAGGTGGGCGGCGATGCCGGCGCCCGCGACGTGGCCGAGGTTCATGCCGACGTTGAAGCCCTGGGCGCCGCTCGCCTTGCGCAGGGCCCGCACCGCGCGCTGGGTGAACGCCCCCAGCTCCGCCATCTCTTCCGGCTCGAGCTCGTCGTAGTCGGAGACGTGGCGGTAGGGCACGACCATGAGGTGGCCGGAGTTGTAGGGGTAGAGGTTGAGCACCGCGTAGACGAACTCGCCCCGGGCAACGATCAGGCCGTCCTCGTCGCTCATCCGGGGGATGGCGTCGAAGGGGCAGCCGTCGTCGGGGCCCGTGCCCGTCGGCTTCCCCTCACCCTTGATGTAGGCCATGCGATGCGGGGTCCACAGACGCTGGAAGTTGTCGGGCTCCCCTGCTCCTGCCTGATCGTGCATATCTAGCAGCATAGGCCCCTGCCGCCCCGGCACCAGGACGTCCCGTGTCCTCGCCATGCCCGCCACACCAGGGCGAGCGGCCTCATCGAGGTGACCCGCCCCCCTATGGTTGAAGGCATGCTCGAACCCATGCCCGCGGACTGGCGGCGCGCGCTCGCCGTCGTCGCGCACCCCGACGATCTCGAGTACGGCTGCGCGGCGGCCGTGGCGGTGTGGACCGACGAGGGAAGGGAGGTGTCCTACCTGCTCGCCACGCGCGGTGAGGCGGGCATCGACGCCCTGGAGCCCGCCCAGGCCGGGCCTCTGCGCGAGCTCGAGCAGCGCGAGAGCGCCGCCGTGGTGGGCGTGTCGAGCGTGGAGTTCCTCGACCATCCCGACGGGGTCGTCGAGTACGGGCCGCGGCTGCGCAGGGACGTCGCGGCGGCCATCCGCAGGCACCGGCCCGAGCTGGTGATCACGCTCAACTTCGGCGACACCTGGTCCGGCGGCGTCCACTGGAACACGCCCGACCACCGGGCCGTCGGCCGGGCGGTGATGGACGCCGTCGGCGACGCGGGCAACCGGTGGATCTTCCCGGGCACCGGGTCGGAGCCGTGGGACGGGGTGCGCTGGGTGGCCGTCGCGGGGGACGACTCCCCCACCCACGCCGTCGACGTCACCGCCGGGCTGGAGCGCGGCGTGCGCTCCCTGCTCGCGCACCGCGCCTACATCGCGGCCCTCACCGACGAGGAGCCGGAGGCGTACGCCCGGTCGTTCGTCGAGAGGGCCGCCCGCCAGGCGGCGGAGCGGTTCGGTGGCCGCCCGGCCATCCCATTCCGCCTTTTCGCTCGCTGAAGCGGGATATTTCACCACATACGGCGCGTCGCGCGACATAGCGCCAAAACACTGACGATGCCAGCAAGGGCTTGCTAGGTTTCTGGCCCTGCGGTGATCACTCCCGCATTCCGTCCCGGCCGGGTCACCCCTGCGCGTGCCCGGCCCGCTCCCCCATCCGAAAGGGGCCGGCTCATGGCCAAGTCCTGGATCGTCGCCGTCCTGCTCTGCTTCTTCCTGGGCGCGCTCGGCGTGCACCGCTTCTATGTCGGCAAGATCGGCACCGGCATCCTGATGCTCGTCACCCTGGGCGGCTTCGGCGTCTGGGTGCTGATCGACTTCATCATGATCCTCATCGGGAAGTTCACCGACAAGCAGGGCCGCCCGCTCGCCAAGTAGCGGCACGGCCCCTTACGCCGGGTACGGCGGAGCGTCGCCGTACCCGGCGGAGGGTGGTCAGACCTGGACGCGGCGCTCGATCGCGTTGACGATCTCGGCGATCGCGTCCTCGACCGGCACGCCGTTCTTCTGCTCCCCACTGCGGTAGCGGAACGAGACCGCGCCGTTGGCGATGTCGTCGTCGCCGGCCAGCAGCATGTAGGGCACCTTGGCCTTCTGCGCGTTGCGGATCTTCTTCTGCATGCGGTCGTCGGCCGCGTCGACCTCGACCCTGACGCCGCGCTCGCGCAGCCTCTTGGCCACGTCCTGCAGGTAGGGGGCGTGGGCGTCGGCGATCGGGATGCCGACGACCTGCACCGGGGCCAGCCACGGAGGGAACGCGCCCGCGTAGTGCTCCGTCAGCACGCCGAGGAAGCGCTCGATCGAGCCGAACAGCGCCCGGTGGATCATGACGGGCGTCTGGCGGCTGCCGTCGGCCGCCTGGTATTCGAGCTCGAACCGCTTGGGCTGGTTGAAGTCGAGCTGGATGGTGGACAGCTGCCAGGTGCGCCCGATGGCGTCCTTGGCCTGCACCGAGATCTTCGGACCGTAGAAGGCGGCGCCGCCCGGGTCGTCGACCAGCTGGAGCCCGGACTCCTCGGCCGCCTGGCGCAGCGCCTCGGTGGCCTCGTCCCAGTCGGCGTGGTCGCCGATGAACTTGTCGGAGTCGTCGCGGGTGGACAGCTCCAGGTAGAACTCCGACAGCCCGAAGTCGCGCAGCACGCTGAGCACGAAGGTGAGCAGGCTCTTGATCTCCCCGCCCATCTGCTCCTTGGTGCAGTAGATGTGGGAGTCGTCCTGCGTCATGCCCCGCACCCGGGTCAGGCCGTGGACGACGCCCGACTTCTCGTAGCGGTAGACGGTGCCGAACTCGCACAGCCGCAGCGGCAGCTCACGGTAGGAGCGCCCGCGTGCCCGGAAGATCAGGTTGTGCATCGGGCAGTTCATCGGCTTGACGCGGTATTCGGTGCCGTCGAGCTCGAACGGCGGGAACATGTCGTCGGCGTACCACGGCAGGTGGCCGGAGGTCTCGAACAGCTGCGACTTGGTGAGGTGCGGGGTGTTGACGAACTCGTAGCCCGACTCGCCCTGCCGCCTGCGCATGTAGTCTTCCATCTCCTTGCGGATGATCCCGCCCTTGGGATGGAAGACCGGCAGTCCGCTGCCCAGCTCCGGCGGGAAGCTGAACAGGTCGAGCTCCGCGCCGAGCCTGCGGTGGTCGCGCTTCTCGGCCTCCTCCAGCAGGTGGAGGTATTCGTCCTGCCGCTCGCGCGACTCCCACGCGGTGCCGTAGATGCGCTGGAGCTGAGGGTTCTTCTCGCTGCCCCGCCAGTAGGCGCCGCCGGAGCGCATCAGCTTGAACGCCGGGATCGACCGGGTGGACGGCACGTGGGGGCCGCGGCACAGGTCCTTCCAGCGCAGCTCGCCGGTCTTGGCGTCGAGGTTGTCGTAGATGGTCAGCTCGCCGGCCCCGACCTCGACCGACTCCTCGGCCGCGGCACCGCCCTTGAGCCCGATCAGCTCCAGCTTGTACGGCTCGGCGGCGAGCTCCTCGCGGGCCTGCTCGTCGGAGACGGGCCGGCGGGAGAACAGCTGGCCCTGCTTGACGATCTCACGCATCCGCTTCTCGACCCGCTTGAGGTCGTCGGGCTGGAACGCCTGCGCGACGTCGAAGTCGTAGTAGAAGCCGTTGTCGACCGGCGGCCCGATGCCCAGCCTGGCCCCGGGGAACAGCTCCTGCACCGCCTGCGCCATGACGTGGGCGGTGGAGTGGCGGACGATGGCCCGGCCCTCGTCGCTGGAGACCTCGATCGGCTCCACCGCGTCGCCGTCGGCGAGAGGGTGGGCCAGGTCGCGCGGCTCGCCGTTGACCCTGGCGGCGATGACGGTGCGGCCGTCGGCCTGGAGCGCGTCACCCGCCGTCGTGCCCGCCGCGACCACACGCTCGGCTCCGGCGAGGGTGATGCGTAGCTCGGCTGACACGGTTGCTCCCTGTCGTCGTGGGCTGTGGTGGACCTGTCGAGGCGGGTCGGCGCCTTGCGGCGCTCTCCGCCGGTGAACACCGATGCTATCGCGGGTCGTAGCCCAGCCTGGTCAGCGCTTGGCGGCTGCCGGGGAAGACGTTCCGGTCGAGCGGTTTGTGATCGTACTGATGGATCGTCCACTCACGCCACGGGCCCGGCACCAGGGGGCTGCCGCGCGGCCGGTCGGGGTTGGCGATCCACAGCGGGTGGTCGCCGAGCCCCGCGCAGTGGCCGCCGCGGGCGAACGCCGGGAAGGTGTAGATGATCGGCCGGACGCCGGCGTGCCGCTCGACGTGGCGGCACCAGCGGCGGGCGTGCCGGGCGACCTGCTCGGGCCGCAGGCCGTCGTTGGTCTCCAGGTCGAGCGCGACCAGGTCGCCGCGGCGCAGCCCGCCCGCCTTCCTGATCGCACGCAGGAAGTGGTGCGCCTGCTCCGCCGGGTCGCCCTTGGGACGGGCGAAGTGGTAGGCGCCGCAGACGATCCAGTTCTCCCGCATGCCCTCCCAGTTGCGGGCGAAGTACTTGTCGGTGTAGTCACCGCCCTCGGTCGCCTTGGCGAAGGCGAAGGCGACCCCGGCGCCGGCGTGGCGGGCCCAGTCGACGGAGCCCTGCCAGTTGGAGACGTCTATGCCATGGAGTATGCCTTTCACCTTGCGGGAGTTTATTCGGATGCCTCCCGATCAGGACCTCGACTCGCCGGGCCGGAAAGGGTCAGACCAGCCCTTTGAGGAACTCCCAGGTGCGTTCGCGGCCGGAGTAGACCCCGGCCGCGAAGTCGGTCACCCCCGCCTCGGCCAGCTCGTCGATCCGCGCTCTGACGCTCTCCTCGTCGCCGACCAGGGCCACGTCGCCCGGCCCCGCCGCGCCCTCCTTGTCGAGCATGGCCCGGTACGAGGGCAGCGTGCCGTACACGGAGAAGACCTCGTCGGCGCGCGCCCGGGCGGCGGCCGGGTCGTCGGTGACGCAGATCGGCAGCGTGCAGACGACGCGCGGCCGGCCGCGGCCCGCCTCCTCGGCGGCGGCCGTGATGGCGGGCACGACGTGCGAGGCGATGGTCTTGGGGCCGGTCATCCAGAGCACGGTGCCGTCGGTCCTGGCGCCGGCGAGCTTGAGCATGCGCGGTGCGAGCGCGGCGATCAGCACCGGCAGGCCCGCTCCGGGCGTGCTCAGCCCGATGTTGGCCTTGACCGTCTCGCCCTGGTAGCGGACGCGCTCGCCCCGGACGAGGGGCAGCAGGACGTCGAGGTACTCGGTCATGTGCCGCAGCGGGCGCTCGTAGCTGTAGCCGTAGATGTCCTCGACGACGACCTTGTGGGACAGGCCCACGCCGAGCGCCAGCCTGCCGCCGAGCGCCGCGTTGGCGGTCATGGCCTGCTGGGCGAGCGCGGCGGGGTGGCGCGGGTAGGTGGGCACGACGGCGGTGCCCAGCTCGATCCCGGGCGTACCGTGACCCGCGACGGCCAGGGCGGTGAGCGCGTCGAGGCCGAAGGTGTTCGACACCCAGACGGAGGCGAAGCCCGCGTCCCGGGCGGCGGCGATGGTCTCGGCCAGCTTCCCGAGCGGGTCCGGGCCGGCCGGGTCGAGCGACAATCCGATTCGCATGAAACCGAACTCCATTCTAGTCCTTTGGCGGCGAGTGTAGTCACGGAGCGCGTTTGTAAGGTGGACCCATGACCCACGAGCGCGCGGGACAGCCCGCCCAGCCCGCCGACCTGGTGGACATCCCCCGCCTGGTGACCGCCTACTACTGCCTGCACCCCGATCCCGGCGAGGTGGCGCAGCGGGTGGCGTTCGGCACGTCGGGGCATCGCGGGTCGTCGCTGAACACGGCCTTCAACGAGGACCACATCCTCGCCACCACCCAGGCGATCTGCGAGTATCGCGCGGCGCAGGGCACCGACGGGCCGCTGTTCCTCGGCATCGACACCCACGCGCTGTCCGAGCCGGCACGGGTGTCGGCCCTGGAGGTGCTGGCCGCCAACGGGGTGCGCGTGCTCATCGACTCGCGCGACGGCTACACGCCGACGCCGGCCGTCTCGCACGCGATCCTCACCCACAACCGCGCTCGCGCCTCCGGTCTCGCCGACGGCGTGGTCATCACGCCGTCACACAACCCGCCGGGCGACGGGGGCTTCAAGTACAACCCTCCCCACGGCGGTCCGGCCGACACCGACGCCACGTCGTGGATCCAGGACCGGGCCAACCGGCTGCTGGCCGACGGCCTCGCGGGGGTGAACCGCGTGCCGTACGCGAGGGCGCTGCGGGAGGCCGGGCGTCACGACTTCCTCGGCTCGTACGTGGACGACCTGCCGTCCGTGGTCGACCTCGACGCGGTCCGCGCGGCCGGGGTGCGCATCGGGGCCGACCCGCTGGGCGGGGCGAGCGTGGCCTACTGGGGCGAGATCGCCGAGCGCCACCGGCTGAACCTGACCGTGGTCAACCCCCTGGTGGACCCGGCGTGGCGGTTCATGACGCTCGACTGGGACGGCAAGATCCGGATGGACTGCTCGTCGCCGTACGCGATGGCGTCGCTGATCGCGAACCGCGACAAGTACGACATCGCCACAGGAAACGACGCCGACGCCGACCGGCACGGCATCGTCACGCCCGACGGCGGCCTCATGAACCCCAACCACTACCTCGCCGTCGCGATCTCCTACCTCTTCACCCACCGCGACGGCTGGCCGCGCGAGGCGGGCGTGGGCAAGACGATGGTCAGCAGCAGCGTCATCGACCGGGTGGCCGGGGCGCTGGGGCGCCGCCTGTACGAGGTGCCGGTGGGCTTCAAGTGGTTCGTCCCCGGCCTGCTCGACGGGTCGCTGGGCTTCGGCGGCGAGGAGAGCGCCGGGGCGTCGTTCCTGCGCCGCGACGGCTCCGTGTGGACGACCGACAAGGACGGGATCATCCTGGCGCTGCTCGCCTCGGAGATCCTGGCCGTCACCGGCGAGTCGCCGAGCGCCCGCTACCGCGGCCTCACCGAGCGCTTCGGCGAGCCCGCCTACGCCCGGGTGGACGCCCCGGCGACGCGCGAGGAGAAGGCGGTGCTCGGGCGGCTGTCGGCCGACCAGGTGACGGCGACCAGCCTGGCCGGCGAGCCGATCACCTCGGTGCTCACGGCGGCCCCCGGCAACGGCGCCGCGCTGGGCGGGGTGAAGGTGTCCACGGAAAGCGCGTGGTTCGCGGCACGGCCCTCGGGGACCGAGGACGTCTACAAGATCTACGGCGAGTCGTTCCGCGGCCCCGACCACCTGGCCAAGGTCCAGGAGGAGGCCCGGGCGCTAGTCTCGTCCGCCCTGGGGTGACGGGCACCCGCCGGGCCGGGTTACGGGTGCGAAAAATGGGGCTGGAGCGGCTGTTTGGCATACAAGGTGGCCACATTCTGCGATGATCTGTCCTTATCCAGCTGGAGTTTGAGCCCTCACGGATAGTGACAGATGCCCACATTCGAGGAAATCGCCACCTTCGTCACGGAAAAGCCGTTCGCCACCGCCGTCATCGCGCTGCTCGGCCTGGCCGGGCTCGTGCTCGCGTTCCTGCTGCTCAGGATCGCCTGGCGGGCGGGCGCGTTCCTGTGGCGCCGCTACGTCGCCTCCCGGCCCGTCGAGGACGTGCTCACCATCGTGGCCGCGTCCATCGCGACCGGCGTGTCCGCCCAGGGCATGTGGCGCTTCTCCGGTGACGTGCTGGGCCTTGACGGCCCGCTGCGGCTGCTGCTGTTCGCGTTCATCGAGGTCGCCATCATCACCTCCGCCGTGCGGGCCCGCCGCAACATGCGGGAGAACTTCTCCGCCGGCATCGACGGCATCGCGGTGTGGACGCTGACGTGCCTGACGGCCGTCCTGTCGAGCATGGACGCGCGCAGCCTGCCGGAGGCGGTCTTCCGGCTCGCCGCGCCGCTCGTGGCCGCCTGGCTGTGGGAGCGCGGCATGGCCATCGAGCGCCACCGCATCAGGGGCACCGGCCGCATCAACTGGCGGCTCACGCCCGAGCGGCTGCTCGTCCGCGTCGGCCTGGCCGAGGTGAGCGACCGCACCGCGAGCGAGGTGGACGCCCACCGCAGGCTCACCCGCGTCGCGCTGGCCGCCAAGAAGGCCAAGGCGCTGCGCGAGGGCGGCGCGCCGGAGCGGAAGGTGCGCGCCGCGCTGGCCAAGCTCGACAAGGCCATGGACCAGGCCGTCGAGCACACCGGCCTGGCCGTCGACCAGTCCCGCCAGGAGGCGCTGCTGGCCCAGATCGCCGCCCTCTACAACACCTCCGCGCTCATCGACGCCGACCCGCGCGTGCCCTGGGAGCCGCACGCCGACCACCACCCCGTCCCGGCGCGCCCCGAGCTGCCGCCCGCGCTCGCCGAGCTCGTAGAGGACGAGGACGAGGACGTCGAGGTGCTCGACACCACCCCGCAGGTCGTCGACACCGCCCAGCGGGCCGCGCTCATGCGCGCCGCCCGCGCCTACTGGGACCGGCAGATCGCCAAGGGCATCGTGGCGCGCACCGTGGACATCGCCCAGGAGATCGGCATCTCGCTGGCCACCGCCCGCCAGTATCGTTCGCTGTGGAAGCTGGAGCCGGAGGCGCACGCACTCATCGAGGCCCTCTACCAGCAGCACGGCATCGTCGACACGGGCGCCTTCCCGGCCATCGCCGCCGACGGGCGGGTGCTGACCAAGTCCTAGGAGAAGCCCCCGGTGCGAGGGGGCCGGGAAGGCGGGGAGCCGGTTGCGGGAGCGCACGCTCGAACGGGTCAGGAAGCTCCTGGCCAAGGCCGAACGCACGGACAACGAGCACGAGCGGGCCACGTTCATGGCCGCGGCGTCGGCGCTCATGGCCAAGCACGGCATCGACTCCCTCGACCCCGACGGCCCTCGCCAGGTCCCCGGCGACCGGATCGTGACGCTGCCCCCGCCGTGGGCCCGGGAGAAGGCCCGCCTGGTCAGCCTCGTCGCCCAGGCGGTGCGCTGCCGTCCCCTCCTCATCGGGCGGGGTGACGGCGGGCAGCGGGTCCACGTGTTCGGGTTCGCCGCCGACCTGGAGCGGGCCGACGTGCTGGCGACGTCCCTGCTGCTGCAGATGGCCTCGGGGCTGGCCCGCACCCGGCCGCCGGGCGACGGCGGCACCGCCCGGGCGTACCGGCGGTCGTGGATGCTGGGCTTCACCGACGAGGTCTACCGGCTGCTGCGCGAGGCCGAGTCACACGCGGCGGCGCGCGCCGAGGCGGAGGTCCCCACGGCCGGCACCGCCCTCGTCCTGGCCGACCGGCAGGCGGAGCTGGAGCAGGCGGTGGCCGCGCACTACCCCCGGGTACGGCTCAGCGTGCCGCGCACCAGCGGCACCGGCTACCACGACGGCGCCGCCGCGGGCCGCCAGGCCGACCTCGGCCGCACCCGCATGTCCGGCGACCCGATCCCGGCTCTCGCCCCCTGACCTGGGGGCCCGGCCGAAGGCCCCCCGCCCTCCTCTCCTTCGCTCTTCCTCGCCCTCCTCCTTCCCGGCACCCCGTCCCCGGTGCGCCCGGCCCGGCTCTCTTCCGGTGCGAGGCTCATCGCCTGGGGCGAGGCCCGCCGCCGGGCCGCCCGCCCGCGGCTCGTCCCTGCCCGCCCCGCTGTGCACTGGCCGGTGTGGGGTGCCGTGGCCGGTGTGGGGTGCCGTGGGCGGCCGTCCGGGGACGCCTAGGGTGGTCCTCATGGAGACGGACTGGCTCGCCCTGGTGGACGACTCCCCCGCGGCCCGGGCCGTGGGGGCGGAGTTGGTCGCCCGGTGGGCCGAGCCGCACCGCCGCTACCACACGCTCGGCCACCTCGCCGCCGTGCTCGCCGCCGTCGACCGGCTGGCGGGGGCGGCTGACGACCCGGTC
>NZ_QNFZ01001042.1 GCF_003313395.1 Nonomuraea lactucae
CCGTGCGCGCGCTGCGGGCCGGTGACGCCGCGCACCTCGCGCGCCGGGAGCCCGTCGAGGCTCCCTCGGGCACGGTCCCGCGCGGCCCGGCGACGGCCACGATCACGGCCCTCCAGGACGCGATCAGGCAGGGCGTGCGCGTGTGGATCGGCTACCTCGACTCCCAGGGCAACGCCACCTCCCGCATCCTGGAGCCCGCCCGGATGGAGGGCGGCTACCTGACCGCGTACGACGAGACCAGGGCGGCCGTGCACCGCTTCGCCCTGCACCGGATCACCGGAGTCGCCGGGCTGTCTTGACGGCCGGTGGTGATCGCGCCAGTTTGGGATCGTGAGCGTGCGGATACCCGGCCCGCGGGCCGGTCCGACGGAGGAGGCCCGTTGGGCGAGCTGACGCTGGGCCGGCTGGCCGAGGAGTCGTGGGACAGGTTCGGCGACCACGACTCGCTCTTCTACGAGGGGGTCTGGCACCGCAGCCTCACGCTCGCCGAGCGGGCCCGCCGCGCCTGCGGGGGGCTGGTCGAGGCCGGGATCCGGCCGGGCGACCGGGTCGTGGTGATGATGGCGACCTCGCCCGAGGTGCCGATCGTCTACCAGGCGCTCTGGGCCGCCGGTGCGGTCGTGACGCCCGTGGTGTTCCTCGTGGGCGCCGAGGAGCTGCGGCACATCGTGACCGACAGCGGCGCGGTGGCGATCGTGACCTCGCCGGAGCTGGTGCCCACCGTGGAGGCGGCCGGGCTCGACGTCCTCACGTTCGTGGACACGGCCGAGCTGGAGCGGGGCGACGAGCACGGCCCGGTGCCGCGTGACGCCGGCGACCTGGCCGCGCTGATGTACACCGGGGGCACGACCGGCCGGGCCAAGGGCGTCATGCTCAGCCACCGGGGGCTGTGGCAGGTGGCCAGGGCCTCGTTCGAGACGTCCCACCAGGAAGGGCTGAACCGCGCCATCGTGCCGGTGCCGCTCTCCCACGCGTACGGGCTGATCGTCACGGTCGCCGGGATGCACGCCACGGAGCCGCAGCAGGCGGTGCTGATGCGCTGGTTCGACCCCAGGGCGTTCCTGTCGCTGGCCGCCGAGCAGCGGGTGCGCTACGGCACGGTGGTGCCCGCCATGCTGCAGATGCTGCTGGCCGAGCCGCTCGAGGAGCACCCGCTGCCCGACCTGGCCTTCCTGACCTGCGGGGCGGCGCCGCTCGGCCGTGACGTGCTGGAGGAGTTCGAGCGCCGGATGCCCGGCGTGCGGATCCTCGAGGGCTACGGCCTGACCGAGACCAGCGCGGTCACCACGTTCAACCCGCCGGGCAGGCGCCGGGTGGGCAGCGTCGGGCTGCCGCTGCCCGGCTACGAGATCACGATCCGCGACCCCTCCGGCGAGGAGATGGAGCGCGGCGATGTCGGCGAGATCTGCGTCCGGGGCGAGTCGCTCATGCTCGGCTACTGGGGCGAGCACGAGCCCGACCCGGAGGGCACCGCGCTGGTCGGCGGCGAGCTGCGCACCGGCGACATCGGCTGTGTGGACGACGACGGCTACCTCTACGTCGTCGACCGCAAGAAGGACCTGATCATCCGTGGCGGGTTCAACGTGTTCCCGCGCGACGTCGAGGACGCGCTCAACCGGCATCCCGACGTGGTGATGTCGGGCGTGGTGGGCCGTCCCGATCCGCGCGTGGGCGAGGAGGTCGTGGCCTTCGTCCAGCTCAAGCCGGGTGCCACGGCGACCGCCGACGATCTGATCGCCTGGGCCCGCGACCGGGTCGGCCGGGTGAAGCATCCGCGCGAGGTCATGTTCGTCGACTCCATCCCGGTCACGAGCGTGCTCAAGCTCGACCGCAAGGCGCTGCGCGCCAGGCTCGGCTGACGGGCCGGCCCGCGCCTCCGGACCGGGCTCCGAGGTATGCGTGCTCTGGGCATCCGGTAAGCCGTGTGGCCGTTCCGTGATAGATGTTGTGGACATGAGCCACGAGGATCCGTCCGGCGGCTACCCCTACCAGCCCTACGGCGCGCCGTACGGGCAGCAGCCACCTCCCCACTACGGATACGGTCACCCCTACGGGTCGCCGCCACGCCCTTCCGCCGAGGGCCCCCGAGCCGGGGCCATCGTCGCCCTCGTGCTCAACCTGCTCGCGATCGTCTCGTGCTGCAACCTGCTGGCCATTCCCGGCGCGGTCCTGGCGGGCCTGGCCCTGGGGCGCGCGAGCACCGAGCCCGAGAAGGCCCGGGGCATGCTGGTGTGGAGCTGGGTGCTGTTCGGGGTGGGCTTCGTGGTGACGATCGGCCTGTTCGTCTTCCTCGGCGTGAACGGCTATCTCGACGACTGACGCCGGCTGATCGCCCGTCCGGGGACTGTTCTCGCCCGCGGATGTGTTGGATAGGCGTCAGCCGTAGGAAGGAAGCCGGTGAACGACGGCCCGCTCATCGTCCAGTCCGACAAGACCCTGCTCCTCGAAGTCGACCATGACAAGGCCGGCGAGTGCCGCAAGGCGATCGCGCCGTTCGCCGAGCTCGAACGCGCGCCCGAGCACGTGCACACCTACCGGGTCACCCCGCTCGCGCTGTGGAACGCGCGCGCGGCCGGCCACGACGCCGAGCAGGTCATCGACGCCCTGATCAGCTACAGCCGCTACCCGGTGCCGCACGCGCTGCTGGTCGACATCGCCGAGACCATGTCCAGGTACGGCCGGCTCCGGCTGGAGAAGCACCCCGCCAACGGCCTGGTCCTGACCTCCACCGACCGGGCCGTGCTGGAGGAGGTGCTGCGCTCCAAGAAGATCCAGCCGATGCTGGGCGAGCGCATCGGCGCCGACTCGGTGACCGTGCACCCGAGCGACCGCGGCAACGTCAAGCAGGCGCTGCTCAAGCTCGGCTGGCCCGCCGAGGACCTCGCCGGCTACGTGGACGGCGAGCACCACCCGATCAAGCTGACGCAGGAGGGCTGGACGCTCCGTCCCTACCAGCAGGAGGCGGCCGACGCGTTCTGGCACGGCGGCTCGGGCGTGGTCGTGCTCCCGTGCGGCGCGGGCAAGACGATCGTCGGCGCGGCGGCGATGGCCCATGCCCAGGCCACCACGCTGATCCTGGTCACCAACACGGTCAGCGCTCACCAGTGGAAGCAGGAGCTGATCAGGCGCACCTCGCTCACCGAGGACGAGATCGGCGAATACTCCGGCTCGAAGAAGGAGATCCGCCCCGTCACCATCGCGACCTACCAGGTCATGACGACCAGGCGGAAGGGCGTCTACTCCCACCTGGAGCTGTTCGACGCGCGCGACTGGGGCCTCATCGTGTACGACGAGGTGCACCTGCTGCCCGCGCCGATCTTCCGGATGACGGCCGACCTGCAGGCCCGCAGGCGGGTGGGCCTGACCGCGACGCTGGTGCGCGAGGACGGCCGCGAGGGCGACGTGTTCTCGCTGATCGGGCCGAAGCGCTTCGACGCGCCCTGGAAGGAGATGGAGCACCAGGGCTGGATCGCGCCCGCCGACTGCGTGGAGGTCCGGGTCACGCTGACCGATGAGGAACGGCTGTCCTACGCGATGGCCGAGTCAGAGGAGCGCTACCGGTTCTGCTCGACCACGCCGTCCAAGACGCACGTCACCGAGGCGCTGGTCCGCCGCCACCTGGGCGAGCAGGTGCTGGTCATCGGCCAGTACATCGACCAGCTCGACGAGCTTGGCGAGCACCTCAACGCGCCCGTGATCAAGGGCGAGACCAGGGTCAAGGAGCGCGAGCGCCTCTACCAGGCCTTCCGCGACAAGGAGATCCAGGTGCTGGTGGTGTCCAAGGTGGCCAACTTCTCCATCGACCTGCCGGAGGCGTCGGTGGCGATCCAGGTGTCGGGGACGTTCGGGTCACGCCAGGAGGAGGCGCAGCGGCTGGGCAGGGTGCTGCGGCCGAAGGCGGGCGGCGGCGGCGCGAGGTTCTACACGGTGGTCAGCAGGGACACGGTCGACCAGGAATTCGCGGCGCACCGGCAGAGGTTCCTGGCCGAGCAGGGGTACGCCTACCAGATCATCGACGCCGACGACGTGCTCGGGGGAGTGTGACGGGCCGCCGACACGCTCGTCGGGGAGTTACGGCCCGGCCGCTCGTCCTCGAGCGGCCAGGCCCCGGCGCGTGTCACGTCCACGAGACTCCGCGGGCCGTCGACAATCGAACCACCCCCCTCATTACGTGATACCGCCGCCGCAACCGAACCGCCTGCGACATACCCCCATGATCCGGCAAACCCACCTCGTATACCCAAATTTCGTGGTATTGCCAGTGATCTCCAAGGTTGGTTACCGGGCCAGCATCCCGCCCAGAAACAGCACCCCCTCGGCCACGATCCACGCGGCCACACCGGCGCCCATCAACCAGGTGAACACGCGCGGATCCTGCCTGGCCCACGGCACCAGCCAGGCACTGACAGTGCAGCAGGCCGCCAGCACCGCGAACAGACCCGACACGGCCGAGACCGCGTCGAGCCGCCGCGAGCAGGCCGCCGCGTCACCGTCAGCGCAGAACGCCTCCAGCCCCCACCCGGCGAACACCGACAGCCCCCACAGCGCAGCAAGCAGGAAGCTCGCGACCGTGGGGATGATCGGCGAGAAGCCCAGGCGGACACGTCCCACGCTCTCCCTCTACCCGGGGTAAATCCTGTGGAAGCATGCCGGAGCCCCCACTAAACTGGCCGATTCGCTGCCTTGTTCCACCTCCGTTCACTCTCCTCTGGAGGCGCTTTCGCATGCCCGCACACCAGCTCGCCCCGGACATACCAGACGACACGCCAGGGGACGACGCGCTCGAGGACGCGCCCGAGGACGCGCCCGCCGGGGTGCTCGCCGCCGAGCAGGCCCACCTGGTCGAGGCCAGGGCCGCGCTCCAGGCGATGCGCGCCCACGCCGAGTCCCTGTCGGCCGACGCGGCCGGCGACTGGGTGTCGCGGCAGGTCCTGCAGTCGCTCCTCGACCAGCGGGTGGCGGCGCTCGCCGACCATCCGGACACGCCGCTGTTCTTTGGCCGCCTCGACCGCGCCGCCGGCGACGACCTGCCCGGCACGATCTACGTCGGCCGCCGCCACGTGCACGACAGCAACAGCCGCCCCCTCGTCATCGACTGGCGCGCGCCCGTGTCGCGGGCGTTCTACCAGGCCAGCCCCGCCGACCCGATGGGCGTCGTACGGCGGCGCCGCTTCGGCTACCACGGTGGCGCGCTGACCGCGTTCGAGGACGAGCCGCTCGGCGAGCAAGCCGCCGCGGGGGCGCCCGTCCAGGAGATCGCGCCGTCCCGCATCCTCACCGATGAGATCGAACGCCCGCGCACCGGCCCGATGCGCGACATCGTGGCCACGATCCAGCCCGACCAGGACGAGATCGTCCGCTCCACGCTGGCCCAGACCGTGTGCGTGCAGGGCGCCCCCGGCACCGGCAAGACGGCCGTCGGCCTGCACCGGGCCGCCTACCTGCTGTTCACCCACCGCGAGCGGCTGGCCAGGTCCGGCGTGATGATCGTCGGCCCCAACCGGGCGTTCCTGTCCTACATCTCCTCCGTGCTGCCGGCGCTCGGCGAGGTCAAGGTCGACCAGACGACGGTCGCGGGCCTGCTCGGCGAGCACGCCGCCCCGGAGGCGCCGGCGGTCTCGGCGGTGAAGGGCGACGCGAGAATGGCCAGGGTGCTCGACCGCGCCCTGTGGCTGCACATCGTCAAACCCCAGGAGGGGCTCGTCTACGCCAAGGGCGCCTACCGCTACCGGGTGGCCGACCACGAGGTGCGCGAGATCGTCGCGTCGCTGCGCGGCACCACCCGCTACGGTCCCGGCCGGGCGGCCCTCGCGCAGCGGCTGGCGCACCAGGTGCTGGTTCGGATGGAGCAGCGCGGCGAGTCGCCCGACGACCGGGTCCAGGACGCGGTGGCCCGCTCCAAGCCGGTCAGGCAGCTGATGGACGCTGTCTGGCCCAAGCTGGTGCCCGAGCAGGTCCTGTTCCGGCTGCTGTCCGACCCGGGCTTCCTCGCGCGGGCGGCCAGGAGTGACCTGTCGGACGAGGAGCAGGCCCTGCTGCTGTGGCCCAAGCCGTACCGGGGGTGGAAGTCGGCGAAGTGGTCGGCGGCCGACTCGGCGCTCCTCGACGAGCTCGCCGACCTGATGGAACGCACGCCCTCGCTCGGCCACCTGGTCGTGGACGAGGCGCAGGACCTGTCGGAGATGCAGCTGCGCGCGCTCGGCCGCCGCTGCCGCAACGGTTCGGCCACCGTGCTGGGCGACCTCGCCCAGGGCACCACGCCGTGGTCCGCCCGCTCGTGGGAGACCGTGCTGGAGCACCTCGGGCAGGAGGAGGGCCAGGTCACGGAGCTGACGCTGGGCTTCCGCGTGCCGCGCGAGGTGCTCGACTACGCCGCGCGCCTGCTTCCCTCGATCGCCCCCGGCCTGGCCGCGCCGCGCTCCCTGCGCCCCGGCGCGGGCTCCCTGTCGGTACGGCGGGGCGGCGACGTGGCCACCGCGGCCCGCGAGGCGCTGGAGCGGGAGGGCTCCATCGGCGTCATCGCGCCGGACGCCCAGGTGGCCGAGGTGTCACGCGCGCTCGGCGTCCCCCACGCCGTGCTCGGGCCCGACTCGACCGAGGAACACCGGCTGGTGGTCGTGCCGGCGACGCTGGCCAAGGGCCTGGAGTACGACCACGTGATCGTCGTGGAGCCGGCCGACATCGTCGAGGCCGAGCCGCGGGGGCTGGCCAGGCTGTACGTGGTCCTGACCCGCGCCGTCACCACGCTCACGGTCCTCCACCACAGGTCCCTCCCCGCCCAGCTCGCCGCCTGAAGCCGCCTCAGGCGGCCCCCGGGTCAGTCCGCCGGGTCAGTCCGGCAGGTCAGTCCGGCAGGTCAGTCCCGCAGGTCAGTCCGGCAGGTCAGTCCGCCGGGGCGCCCGCGCCCTGGCCGGGCTCGCCGATCGAGCGGAGAACGTGGTCGGGCACCACGAGATCCGCGTGCTTCCGGGTGCCGGCGATCAGGGCGGCGTTGCGCTGGTCGGTCCCCAGCACCCACCTCACGGCCGCGTCGTGCTCCTTGCCGAAACTGGTGTGGCGCGAGATGAGGCGGCGCACCCGCTCGGCGTGGTCGAGGGCGCAGTACCAGACCTCGTGGAGGCAGGGCCGCACGCGCACCCAGTCGCCCTGGTCGAGGAGCAGGTAGTTTCCCTCGGTGATGACCAGGCGGGCGGCCCTGGGCACGGGCACGCTCCCCGCTATGGGCTGCTCCAGGTCGCGCTCGAACGCGGGCGCGTAGATGACGTCGTCCTCGTCCTCGCGCAGCCGGCGGAGCAGGGCCGCGTAGCCCGCCGCGTCGAACGTGTCCGGCGCGCCCTTGCGGCCACGCAGGCCGAGCCGGTCGAGCTCCGCGTCGGCGAGGTGGAAGCCGTCCATCGGCACGTGCGCCACCCACTCCGCCGAGTGGCCGGCGGGAGGCGTCTGCCGCAGCGCGCGCACGAGGTGCTCCGCGAGTGTGGACTTTCCCGCCCCCGGGCCGCCGGTGATGCCGAGCAGCACGCGTTCGCGGCCGGTGACCAGGGAGCGGGCGCGAGCCGCCAGGTCGTCGAGGCTCATCGGGCGCCGCCGCTCGCGTGAAGCTGGTTGCCGATGAACGCGCGGGCGTGGCGGGCCAGGTCCTCACCGTCCGACCACAGGTTGCGCCAGATGGCCAGATCGTTGGACAGGCCACGCATCACGACCGCCGAGGAGAAGGACTCGAAGGTGATCGGCCCCCGGTATCCGATGTCGCCGAGCGCGTGGAAGAACGCGGTGAAGTCGAGATGCCCCGATCCCAGGTAGCCGCGGTGGTTCTCGCCGATGTGCACGTAGCCGAGCCGGTCGCCGACCTCGTGGACCGGCCGTACGAGATCGTCCTCCTCGATGTTCATGTGGTAAGTATCGAGGTGGATCAGCACGTTGTCCTCCCCTATGTCGTCGGCGAGGCGGAGCGCGTCACGCGCGGTGTTGACGACGTTGGTCTCGTAGCGGTTGCAGATCTCCAGGCCGAGCGTCATGTCCTGCCTTCGGGCCTCCTGGGCCAGGCGGCGCAGCACGGCCACCACGTTGCGGCGCCCGGCGTCGGTGAGCGGCCTGCCGTACTTGCCCAGGGCGCTGTAGAGCGCACCGGTGAAGTGGGTCCCGCCGAGCGCGTGGGTGATCGCCAGGGAGTCCTGCAGCAGCTTCTCGCCGCGTTCGACCACCGCGGGGTCCTCGCTGGAGACGTCGGCGTCGAAGGCCAGGCCACGGGAGCAGGCCACTCCCAGGCCGGCGGCTCGAAGGGCCTCGCGCGTTGCCGTGACGTCGAGGTTCCCGGAGTCGTGCAAGGAGATCTCCAGCAGGTCGAACCCGGTGGCCCTGGTCTGCTCGACGGCGTACGCCATCGAGTCGGGGCTCGTGTCGCCGACCCACACCAGGGCGTGCACGCCGATCGGATTGGCCGCGGTTTCGGTGGCCATCGGAAGGTGCCTTCTCTCGTTCATGAGCTTTCGGATGGACAGGTATGCCTTCAGCCGCCGAGCGCGCCGGTGACGAGCGCGACGATCTCCTCGCCGGTGGTGTCCGCGGTGCGCCGCCCGCCCACGCAGCGGCCCGCGCGCATCACCCACACCTGGTGGCTGAGCCGCATGACCTGCTCGAAGTTGTGGCTGATGACGAGCAGGGCGTGCCCCTCGTCGCGCAGCCTGAGGATGAGCTCCTCGACGCGGGCCGTCTCCTGGACGCCGAGCGCCGCGGTGGGCTCGTCCATGATGACGAGCTTGGAGCTGAAGCCGGCGGCCCGGCAGATGGCGACCGCCTGGCGCTGGCCGCCGGAGAGCCGCCGGACCCGGGATCCGACCGCGGGCACGTTGACCGCGAGCGCCGAGACCATCTCGCGCGAGCGGTCCCGCATGGCGCGCCGGTCGAGCAGGGCGACGGGGCCCAGCCTGCGGACGATCTCACGGTTGAGGAAGAGGTTCTGCCACACCGTGAGGTCCTCGACGAGCGCGAGGTTCTGGTGGACGGTCTCGATCCCGGCCTCGCGGGCGTCCTCGGGCGAGTGGAAGTTCGTCGCCGCGCCGTCGAAGAGGATCTGCCCGCTGTCCGGACGGTGGATCCCGGCGACGCAGCGCACCAGTGTGGACTTGCCGGCTCCGTTGTCGCCGACGAGGGCGGTGATCTCGCCGGCGCGCGACGTGATGGAGACGTCGACGAGGGCCTGTACGTTGCCGAAGGCCAGGGAGACGTCCCGGCAGTCGAGGAGCACGTCGCGGGTGGGCGTGTCCGGCGTCGGTCGATCAGTCATCTGGGTCATTGCTGGAACCTCATGAGTAGCGCGGCCAGCACCACGACGATGCCGACGGCAAGGGGCTGGTAGAACTGCGAGACGCCGAGCAGGGTGAGCCCGTTGACCAGCGCGACCAGCAGCAGCGCGCCGATGCACGGGCCGACGATGGTCGCCCGCCCGCCGAAGAGGCTGACCCCGCCCAGCACCACCGCGGCCACCGAGTTGAGCAGGAAGGCGGTGTTGGCTGCGGGTTCCGCCGCGCCGATCCGGGCGACCAGCAGGATGGCGCCCAGACCGGCGAGAGCGCCGCTGATCAGATAGACAGCGATCTTGATGCGCGCGGTGCTGATGCCCATGGCCGTCGCGCTCTCGGGCGCGCCGCCGGTGGCGAGCACGTGGGTGCCGAACCGGCTGCGGAACAGCACCACGTGCGCCGCCACCGCGACCACCACCGCGATGATGAACGACCAGCCGAAGATCCCGATGCCTCCGGTGGACAGGCTCAGCAGCAGCGGATCGATGATCGTCACGGGCTTGCCGTCGGCCAGGATCAGGGCTAGCCCGGAGGCCGCCGACAGCATCCCCAGCGTCACGATGAAGTCGGCGATCTTCCCCCAGGCGATGATCATTCCGTTCACCGCACCGGCCAGCGCGGACGCGAACAGCGCCAGCAGGCTCGCCGGCGCCAGGCTCAGGCCGGCCGCGTACGCCTGGCCGAACACGACCGCGCCGAGGGTCATCACCGAGGCGATCGACAGGTCGATGCCCGCGGTGGCGATCACGTAGGTCTGGCCCACCGCGAGAATGATCAGGATCGCGGCGGCGACCAGCATCGACGCGATGTTCCCCAGGCTCAGGAACGTGGGATTGAGCGCCTGGAAGACGATCACGAGCGCGATCAGCCCGACGAGGGCCGCCCATTCCGCCCAGAAACTGGCATCCTTCAGCCGCGCGGGCCAGCTCTGCCCTTCGCTCGCCGTGAGTGTGGTGTTGGCCATGTGTGTCACTCCTCGGACCGGCGGGAGTCGATGCCACGCCGGGCGTGCTCGCCGCTACTGGATCAGCGCCTTGAACGGGTCCTCGTAGGGGCCGAACGGCTTGGGCGTGGCCGCGAGGGCCTGCTCGGCGTTCTCCTTGGTCACGACCTCGACCGGGGCGCGCACGAGGGGCGACATCGTCTTGCCGCTCACCGCGGCCTGGCACGCCTCGATGCCCATCATGCCGATCGTGTACGGGTACTGGGCGACGGTGCCGTCCAGCGTGCCCGCCTTGACCGCCTCCAGGGCGTCCTTGATGCCGTCGACGCTGATGACCTTCACCTTGCCGGTCTTGCCCTCGTTGGCGATGGCGCGTGCCACGCCGAGCCCCATGTCGTCGTTGGCGACGAAGAAGCCGGCCAGGTTCGGGTGCGCCCGCATGATGTTGGTCGCGGCGGTGAGCGCGGTCTGGCGGTCCCAGTCGGCGGCCACGGTCTGGATCAACTTCAGGTTGGGGCCGATTCCCTTCTGGAAGCCGTCCACCCTGGCGCCGCTGGTCACGTCACCGGCGATGCCGCCGATGGCCGCGACCTCGCCGCCGGACGGCAGCAGCTGAGTCATCCGCTGCCCGGCCAGCGTGCCGGCCTGGGTGTTGTCCGTCCCGATGTAGGTCGCCAGCTTGACGTTGGCGCTCTTGGCCGCCTGCGGGTCGACCGGGCTGTCGATGTTCACGATGGCCTTGTTCATCGCGGAGAGCCGGGCGAGGCCGTTGACGAGGTTCGTGCCCGAGATCGGGTTCACCACGTAGCAGGAGAAGTCCTGGCCGGCGAGGCCGTTCAGCTTGTCCGCCTGGCCGGTGGTGTCCGTGATGGAGTTGGCGGCCTGGACGACGACAGTCACGCCCGCCGCGCGGGCCTGGTCGTCGATGCCCTGCTTCATCGTCTGGAAGAACGGGTTGTCCAGCCCCTTGATCACCGCGGCGAACCTGGGCTGCGAGTAGGCGGCCTTGGCTCCCGTCGCGGAGTAGGTCTGGGCGGGCGTGTCGAGCCCGCAGGATCCCAGCAAGAGCGCGCCGACGGTCGCGACCGCCCCGAACGCCGCTACCGGACGGCTTCTGGCGTTGGCATACATCAAATGCCCCTTTCGGGATAGATGACCGAAACGTAATCCCCTCTTCCGACGTGCTACAACCCATCTTTCAACTTTTTTAGTCGAAACATTCTTGACTTACGCTTAGCTACCGACATAGCTACAGTGGTCGTATGAGCACCACAGGCCTTGCCACGCCGAGGATGGGAGTGAGCAGTGGCGAGATCCTCAGCTTGTTCCGCGACGTCGCCGACGGCCTGACCAAGGCTGACGTGGTGCGCCGCACCGGCCTGTCCCGCACCACGGTCAACCAGCGGCTCGACGGGCTGCTCGCCGCCGGGCTGCTGATCCCCGGCCCGGGCGAGGCCAGGACCCGAGGCCGCCCCGCCGGCCAGTTCGTCGTCAACCGTGACCGGGGCGTCCTGCTCGTCGCCGACATCGGCGCCACCCGGCTGCGCGCCGCGGTGTGCGACCTGGGCGGAAGGGTCCGGCTCGAGCGGGAGACCCGGGCCGACGTCACCGCCGGCCCCGAGACCATCCTCACGATCGTCGAGAAGCTCTTCACGGAGATCCTCCACGACGCCAAGCTGTCCCCCGACGCGGTGCTCGGCATCGGGCTCGACGTCCCCGGCCCCGTCGACTTCGCGACGGGACGCGTGGTGAGCCCGCCCATCATGACCGGCTGGCACCGCTACGACATCCCCGGATGGTTCAGCTCGCAGTACGACTGCCCCATCCTGGTCGACAAGGACGTCAACGCGATGGCCTACGGCGAGCAGCGCCTGCGCTACCCGGACGTCCCGCACCTCCTCATGGTCAAGATCGGCACCGGGGTCGGCACCGGCCTCATCGCCGGCGGCCACGTGCACCGGGGCGCCGACGGCGCGGCCGGAGACGTCGGCCACATCCAGGTCACGGTCGACGGCGTGGACGACCCGCCCATCTGCCGCTGCGGCAACGCCGGCTGCGTCGAGGCCTACGCCGGCGGCTGGGCCCAGGTCCGCGACCTGCGCGCGGAAGGCCGCGAGGTCTCCACCGTCGACGACGCCGTACGCCTGATCCGCGCCGGCGACCCTGTCGCGCTACGGCTCGCCCGGCGCGCCGCCCGCATCCTCGGCGGCGCCATCGCGGACACGGTCAACATGTTCAACCCCCGCGTCATCGCCATCTGCGGCCAGCTCGCCCACACCGACGAGCAGCTCTTCGCCGGCATCCGCGAGATCGTCTACCGCCGCTCCCTGCCGCTGGCGACCCGCAACCTCCAGATCGTCCGCAGCGACCTCGACCCGCGCGCGGGCGTCCTCGGGCTCGCGCAACTACTGGTGGACGACATCTACTCACCGGAACGAGTCCAGGCACTCATCGACCGCGCCGCCGCATAACCCGCCACCACCCGCGCCGCCCTCCCCGCGGTGACGTGGCGCGTCGTGACCCGAGTGACCCACCCCACCCGAGAGCGTCGCAACCCGAGCGCCCCTCTGTGCCTCCCATGCCCGGCGACCCCCGTTTTGGGCGTGAGACGGCTACGGGCCGGACGGCCGCGTCGCTTCTAGGATTGACGGAAAGACCTTTCAAGGCTTCCACTCAAGGAGGACGTCGTGGCCGCACCGCTGCCGCACGAACATCTGCCGTCGGTCCCGTCGCTCACCGTTGAGAGCGACGACATCATGGACGGCGAGAGGCTGGGAGACCTTCACGTCTTCAACGACTGGGGCATGACCGGCCAGAACCTGTCGCCCGCCCTCCGCTGGTCGGGCGCACCGGAAGGGACCCGGAGCTACGCCGTGACCTGCTTCGACCCCGACGCGCCCACGGGCAGCGGGTTCTGGCACTGGGTCGTCTGCGACATCCCAGCCACGGTCACCGAGCTTCCCACGGGCGCCGGCACCGCGCCGGAGTTCAAGGGCCTGCCCGCAGGGGCGCTCCACGCCCGCAACGACTACGGCCTCAAGGCCTACGGCGGCGCCGCTCCCCCGCCGGGCGATCCGCACCGCTACGTCTTCACCGTCCACGCCCTGAGCGTCGACAAGCTGGGCGTCGACAGCGACGCGAGCCCGGCGGTGGTCGGCTTCAACATCACCGCCAACACCCTCGCCCGCGGCCACATCGTGCCCCACTACGGAGTCTGAACCACCCGCCGGAGCGACCACGCGGATGGCCGGCGGAACGGCGTGACGGCGGCCCGCCACACGCGGGTCAGCGGCCGTCCTCCTGGAGGCCCCCGGCCATGTGCGGCGGGTGGCGGACAAGTTGGCCGTGCCGTAAAGCTGGAAAACTCCCTTACAAAAGCCGTTAATCCGGGCAGGAAGAATCCTGGGCACGCGAAAGGGCGGTCCGATGGAAATCATCGGACCGCCCTTTCGTGCTGCCGGGTGTGCTTCGAAACGACTAGAAGTCCATGTCGCCGCCGCCGGGCATGGCGGGAGCGGCAGGGGTCTTCTCGGGCTTCTCGGCGATGACGGCCTCGGTGGTGAGGAAGAGCGCCGCGATGGAGGCGGCGTTCTGCAGCGCGGAGCGCGTCACCTTGGCCGGGTCGATGATGCCCGCCTCGAACATGTCGACGTAGTCGCCCGTGGCGGCGTTGAGGCCCTGGCCCGGCGTGAGGTTGCGGACCTTCTCCACCACGACGCCGCCCTCGAGGCCGGCGTTGACGGCGATCTGCTTCAGCGGCTCCTCCAGAGCCTTGCGCACGATCGACGCGCCGGTGGCCTCGTCGCCCGAGAGCTCGAGCTTGTCGAACGCCTTGGCACCCGCCTGCAGCAGCGCCACGCCACCGCCGGGGACGATGCCCTCCTCGACGGCCGCCTTCGCGTTGCGGACGGCGTCCTCGATGCGGTGCTTGCGCTCCTTCAGCTCGACCTCGGTCGCCGCGCCGGCCTTGATGACGGCCACGCCGCCGGCCAGCTTGGCGAGGCGCTCCTGGAGCTTCTCGCGGTCGTAGTCGGAGTCGGTGCGCTCGATCTCGGCGCGGATCTCGTTGACGCGGCCGGCGATGGCGTCGGGGTCGCCCGCGCCGTCGACGATCGTGGTCTCGTCCTTGGTGACGACGACCTTGCGGGCGCGGCCGAGCTGGTCGAGGGTGGTGTTCTCCAGCTTGAGGCCGATCTCCTCGGCGATGACCTGACCACCCGTCAGGGTGGCGATGTCGCCGAGCATGGCCTTGCGGCGGTCACCGAAGCCCGGGGCCTTGACGGCCGCGGAGCGGAACAGGCCGCGGATCTTGTTGACCACCAGGGTCGCCAGGGCCTCGCCCTCGATGTCCTCGGCGATGATCAGCAGCGGCTTGCCGGACTGGACGACCTTGTCGAGCAGCGGCAGCAGGTCCTTGTTGGCCGAGATCTTGGAGTTGACGATCAGGATGTAGGGGTCCTCGAGCACCGCCTCCATGCGGTCGGAGTCGGTGACGAAGTACATCGAGACCATGCCCTTGTCGAAGCGCATGCCCTCGGTGAGCTCGAGCTCCAGGCCGAAGGTGTTGCTCTCCTCGACGGTGATGACGCCTTCCTTGCCGACCTTGTCCATCGCCTCGGCGATCAGCGAGCCGATCTCGGGGTCGGCGGCGGAGATGGAGGCGGTGGAGGCGATCTGCTCCTTGGTCTCCACGTCCTTGGCCAGCTTGGAGAGCTCCTCGCTGACGCGCTCGACGGCGGACTCGATGCCCTTCTTCAGGGCCATCGGGTTGGCGCCGGCGGCCACGTTGCGAAGGCCCTCGCGTACGAGCGCCTGGGCGAGCACGGTGGCCGTGGTGGTGCCGTCGCCGGCGACGTCGTCAGTCTTCTTGGCGACTTCCTTGACCAGCTCGGCCCCGATCTTCTCCCACGGGTCCTCGAGCTCGATCTCCTTGGCGATGGACACACCGTCGTTGGTGATCGTGGGGGCGCCCCACTTCTTCTCCAGCACGACGTTGCGGCCCTTCGGGCCAAGCGTCACCTTGACGGCGTCGGCGAGCTGGTTCATGCCGCGCTCGAGACCGCGCCGGGCGTCCTCGTCAAACGCGATCATCTTGGCTGCCATAAGGCTAGACCTCCCAGATGCAGGGTGGCTTCCTGAGGATCGAGCCGACGCCCGCGACGGCATGTGGGCCCGCGTCTCCACTGGCGGACCCCATCGTCTCGATCCCGTTCGTTGGCACTCACGAACAGAGAGTGCCAACGAACTGTTTAGCACTCTACCCCCGGGAGTGCAAGCGAACACCGTTCCAGCCCAGGTCAGACCGATGACTGCACGGGCAGGATGTCGGGATTACCCGGCTTGCCCCCGTACGGCGGGCCGTGGGGCCGGCCCGCCGTACAACAGGTGGAGGAATGTTGGATGGCAGGCCGCGCCGGACTGCGCTGCCGTACGGCCTGCCGGTGCACACCAGCTACATGAATCAGACCGTGCGGACAGACTCCGCCTGCGGTCCCTTCTGGCCCTGTGTGATCTCGAACTCGACCCGCTGGCCCTGCTCGAGAGCGCGATAGCCGTCCATCATGATGGCTGAGTAATGGACGAATACATCCTTACCACCGTCTACCGCGATGAAGCCGTAGCCCTTGTCCGCGTTGAACCACTTGACGGTGCCCTGCGCCACTTCCGACTCCTCTTACTGGTCTCGCGGATCTCACCCATTCGTCCGCGAGATCCGCAATCGACATGACTAATGCGAAATCAGCCAGACGATCGCCTCGACCATACCTGTGGCACGGCGTTTGGCAACAGAGTCAAAGAACATACTACGCAATTCATCACACCGAAGTAGTTCAAGTTTGAAACTCCCGGAAAAGCAGAAGGCGCCCACAAGGGGCGCCCGCTGGAGGTACGGCGACGGTCAGCCGCCCGCTACGGCCGGGATGATGGAGATCTGGACCCCCTCGGGCGCGGGAGTGTCGAGCCCTTCAGCGAAACGGACATCCTCATCGCCAACGTACACGTTGACAAAACGCCGAATCTTGCCCGATTCATCCAAAATTCGCGCGCCGATCCCCGGGTAATCGGAGTCGAGCTTCGCGAGAACGTCACGAAGAGTCGCGCCCTCGCCACTCACTTCAGCGTTTCCGCCGGTGTAGGTGCGCAGGATGGTCGGAATCCGTACTGAAACGCTCATGTTCAACCTCGCCTTTCTGATTGTCAGACAGTCGCGCGGAACGCGTCGAGTGAGGGCCGGATCACGGCCGTGGGGATGACGTCGCCGGAGACCGCGTCGAGCGTCTTGAGCCCGTCGCCGGTGTTGAGCACCACGGTCTCCGCCTCGGGGTCGAGCCGCCCGGTCTCGACGAGCTTCTTCAGCACGCCGACGGTGACCCCGCCCGCGGTCTCGGCGAAGATGCCCTCGGTCGAGGCCAGAAGCCTGATCGCGGCGACGATCTCGGCGTCGGTGACGTCCTCCACCGCCCCGCCGGTGCGGCGGGCGATGTCGAGCACGTAGGGGCCGTCGGCGGGGTTGCCGATGGCCAGCGACTTGGCGATGGTGTCGGGCTTGACCGGCTGGACCACGTCGTGGCCCGCCTTGAAGGCGCTCGACACGGGCGAGCAGCCGCCGGCCTGGGCGCCGAAGATCTTGTAGGGCTGGTCCTCGACCAGCCCCAGCGCGATCAGCTCCTTGAAGCCCTTGTCGATCTTGGTGAGCTGGGAGCCGGAGGCGATCGGGATGATGATCTGCTCGGGCAGCCGCCAGCCGAGCTGCTCGGCGATCTCGAAGGCGAGCGTCTTGGAGCCCTCGGCGTAGTAGGGCCGCAGGTTGACGTTGACGAAGCCCCACTTGTCGCCCAGCGGGTCGCCGATCAGCTCCGAGCAGAACCGGTTGACCTCGTCGTAGGTGCCGTCGATGCCGATCAGCCTGCCGCCGAACACCCGGGCCATGGCGATCTTGGCCTGCTCCAGGTTGGCGGGGATGAACACGCAGGCGTCGAGCCCGGCCCTGGCCGCGGCGGCCGTCACCGCGCCCGCCAGGTTGCCCGTGGAGGAGCAGGACAGCGTGTGGAAGCCGAAGTTGCGCGCCGCCTCGACGGCGATGGCCACGACGCGGTCCTTGAAGGAGTGGGTGGGGTTGCCCGAGTCGTCCTTCACGTACAGGGACTTGATGCCGAGCGCCCGGCCCAGGTTGCCGGCCTTGACCAGCTTGGTCCAGCCGGGGTTCATGTTCGGCTTGGAGGCGACGTCGGCGGGGACGGGGAGCAGCGAGCGGTAGCGCCAGATGTTGGCCGGGCCCGCCTCGATCTCCTCGCGCGTGACGTCACCGAACGAGTAGGCCGCCTCCAGCGGCCCGAAACACTCCAGACAGGCGAAGCTGGGACCGAGGTCGTAGCGGGCGCCGCACTCGCGGCAGGACAGTGCGGCGGCAGGACCAAAGTCGAGCGACATGAAGCGAGGCCTTCCCTCATCTTCGTCCGCGGCCACCCTGACCGCGGACCGGAATTGGCACCCTGTCCCGGTCGGCCTCGCCAGGTCGCGAGCCTCAAGCCGGGAGGGTTGCCGGGGCTTCGCCGGGCCGGTCCCTCCACCCCTCTGGATGAGCAATATGAAGTTGTTGCATGGGACTCTACCTGGCCAGGCGACCAGGCTGACCAGCCGTCTCAGCAGGCGAGACGAACGGTCTCAGCGATAGTCTTCGCCTAGCACCGCCTGCACGTATTTGCGCGCCTGGTGGATGCGCGACTTGGCGGTGCCGAGCGGGATGCCGAGCTGCTCGGCCACCTCGTTGTAGTCGAGCTGGACGATGTCACGCAACACTAACGCCTGGGCCAGGTCGGGCTTGTCGGCCTCGAGCGCCTCCATGGCGTCGAGCAGGTCGAGCCGCGAACCGGCGATGACGCTCACCCGTCGCGCGTCGGGCTTCTGCATGGGCAGCTCGTCGGAGCTCTGCTCGGCCGCCCGGCGCTTCAGCGACCGGTAGGTGGTGCGCGCGCAGTTGGCGGTCACGATGTGCAGCCACGTGCTGAACCTGGCCCGGCCCTCGAAGCGGCCGATGTTGCGGGCCACGGCCAGCAGGGTGTCCTGGGACGCCTCCTCGGCGTCCTGCCGGTAGGGCAGAATCCGGGCACAGTGCCGCATGACGTCGGGCTCGATCCGCCGCAGCAGCTCACCGAGCGCGCGATGATCTCCGGCTGCGGCGGAACGTGCGAGTTCCTCGGTTAGCTCATCAAGCGCCATAGCTGGGATCCTATGGTCGGAGGGAGTGTAAATGAACAGCGTCCTCGTTGCGTCGAACAGAGGCCCCGTCTCGTTCACCGTCTCCGACGACGGTGTTCTCACCATGAAACGCGGCGGCGGCGGCCTGGTGTCCGGGCTGTCCGGAGTGACCAAGGAGCACGGCGTGCTCTGGGTCTGCGCCGCGCTGTCCGACGGCGACCGCAGCGCGGTCCGCCTCGCGCCGGGCGGCCGGCTCGACCACGCCGGCTACGACACCGGCGCGCTGCGGATGCTCGACATCCCGGCGGCCACCTTCCACCGCGCCTACAACGCCGTGGCCAACTCGACCCTCTGGTTCGTCAACCACCTGCTGTACGACATCCCCAACGCGCCCAGCTTCGGCGCCCGCTTCCACCGCGAGTGGGAGTCCTACCGCGACTACAACGGCGCGTTCGCGCTGGCCCTGGCCGAGGAGGCCGCCCACGAGGCCCGGGTGATGGTGCAGGACTACCACCTGACGCTGACTCCGGCGATGCTCCGAGCCGAGCGGCCCGACCTGCGCATCGCGCACTTCAGCCACACTCCCTGGGCGCCACCCGAATACTTCTCGCTGCTGCCCGACGAGGTCGGACGCGAGGTGCTGGAGGGCATCCTGGGCGCCGACCACGCGGGCTTCCTCACCGGGCGCTGGGCGGGCGCGTTCATGGACTGCTGCCGGTCCCTGCTCGGGGCCGAGGTCGACACCGCGGCCCGTACGATCACGCACGAGGGCCGCACGACCCGCGTCGGGGTGCACGGCCTGGGCGTCGACGGCGAGGCGCTGTGCGACCGGGCGGCCGAGCCCGACGTCGAGTCGCACATGACGGCGCTGCGCGAGCAGGTCGGCGACCGCAGGCTCATCGTCCGCATCGACCGCACCGAGCTGTCCAAGAACATCGTGCGCGGCCTGCACGCCTACCGCGAGTTCCTGGCGGCGCACCCCGAGTGGCACGGGCGGGTGGTGCACCTGGCGTTCGCCTACCCCAGCCGGCACGATCTGCCCGAATACCGCGAATACACCGCTACGGTGCAGCGCTGCGCCCAGGAGATCGAGGACGAGTACGCCACGGAGGACTGGGACCCGCTCATCCTCAACGTCAACGACGACTACCCGCGCTCGCTGGCCGCCTACCGGCTGGCCGACGTGCTGCTGGTCAACCCGATCCGCGACGGCATGAACCTCGTGGCCAAGGAGGGCCCGATCCTGTCGCCGCGCGCCGCGCTGGTGCTGTCGCGCGAGGCAGGGGCCGCGGCCGAGCTGGGCGGGCACGCGCTCCTCGTCAACCCCTACGACGTCAGCGGCACGGCCGCCGCGCTGCACGAGGCGCTGATGATGCCGGAGGAGGAGCGCGTACGCCGCCGCGACGAGCTGGTGGCCGCCGCCACGGCGCTGCCTCCGCAGAAGTGGCTGTCGGCCCAGCTCGACGCGCTCGACGACCGCCCGGCGTGACCAGGGGTCATCGCCAGACGGCACGCCGGAGCACTCCCGCCAGGCCCGGAGTGTTCCACTGGTCCACGACGAGCACCCGCGTCTTCGGCAGATACCACTCGCGCTGGACATACCTCGACTTCACCCTGCCGTTCTCGTACGAGACGCAGGTGGCCTTCCACTCCCGGTAGTGAGCCCTGTGCCCGGGCCCGACCTGGCGCAGCCCCTTGACGGCCGCGCCGCCGACGACCTGGCCCCACTCGCGGTTGTGCGGGCAGAGCTGCACGTCGGTCGCCGGGTAGAACGGCTTCTTCGCGGTGTAGGGGTTGAACAGCTCGGCGCCGACCTTGATGGCCTTCGGGCCGAGCACCCAGAAGCTGTCGCACTCCGGCTCGCCGTAACCCGCCTTCGGGGCGGCGCAGGCGCCGGTGACGACCCGGATCCAGTCGCCCTTGCCGTACACCTTCCACGAGGACGGCAGGTTCAGCTTCAGGCCGTTGCGCAGGTGGAGCGGCCTGGTGGCCGACGCGGCAGGCGCGGGGGCGGCCGACGCGGCGGGCGCGGGGAGCAGGATGGCGGTCACGAGGGTGACCGCCGCGGCCAGGGCCGCGGCGGCGGAGGTCGTCTTCAGCATGCGGCGACGGTACTGCGCGGCGCTTGCAGACGGATCACGAACGGCTGACAGCCGTGGCCAGCTCCCCGAGCAGGGCCACCACGCCCTCGGGACCGTCCACTACGATGTCGGCGCGTTCGGCCAGCCGGGTCACCTCGGCCGAGCCGCTGCATACGGTGACGCCGGGCAGCCCCGACTGCTCGACCGCGTCGAACGCGGCCAGGTCGCCCAGGTCGTCGCCGACGAACATCACGGACCTCGCGGACCGCTCGGCCAGGAACAGGCCGAGCGCGTGGCCCTTGTCCATGCCGGGCGGCCTGAGCTCCAGCACCATCCGGCCGGGTTCGACGACGAGCCCGTGCTTGGCGGCGAGCCCGGCGAGCGGCTGGCGCAGCGTCGCCAGCGCGCCCTCGGGGTCGGCGGCGCGCCTGGTGTGGACGGCCACGGCCCGCCCCTTGTCCTCCACGGTGACGCCTTGGAGGCCGAGCGAGTCGAGGAGCAGCGGCAGCTCCGCCTCGGCCCGGGGGACGCCGGCGGGGGGCGGCGGGGCGGAGATCCTGCCGTCCTCCCAGCGTTCGAACCCGTAGTGGCCGAGCACCACCAGGCCGGGCACGTCGGCGAGGCCGGGCCCCAGCTCCAGGGCGGTGGCGACGGGCCTGCCGGTGACGATGGCGATCGCGCGCACGCGCTCGCCCAGCGCGGCGAGGACGGCGGGCGCCTCGGGGTGGATCCTCGCGGAGGCGGGATCGGGCACGATCGGCGACAATGTGCCGTCGAAGTCGAGCCCGATCACGGCTCCGCCGGGATCTTTCAGGATCGCTTCCATTCCAGGGATGTTCCTCACGCGGCTGGACTACCCCGCCGGTCAGGGACGCATGCCCAGGCGCCTCGCGGCGCGGTCGCGCTGGCGGGTGGCACGCAGCCTGCGTAGCCGCTTGACCAGCATCGGGTCCTGCTCCAGGGCCTCGGGCTTGTCGATGAGTTCGCCCAGGAGCTGGTAGTAGCGGGTCGCGGAGAACCCGAAGGTCTCCTTGATGGCCTGCTCCTTCGCGCCCGCGTGGCGCCACCAGTGGCGTTCGAAGGCGAGGAGCTCGAGATCGCGGTCGGTGAGGGGGTGGTGCGATGGTTCGTGGGCAGCACTGTCACCGCTGACCGGTGCAGTGTCCATGATTGCCTCCTCGAAAGGCTGCCCGTGCCGATCACGACACGCGCATGCGGCCCGTCGCCATCGTAATGTGCGGAGTGCGGCTGTTCACGGCGGATTGGGAGACGTACAGTCACTAAGTGTGACCTCAGTCATCACACTTCTCACCGACTACGGGCTCGAAGACGGCTACGTGGCCGCCTGTCACGGAGTGATAGCCGGAATAGCTCCCGACGTCCGGGTGATCGACGTGTGCCACACCATCCCGTCCGGCGATGTACGGCGGGGCGCCGCGATCCTCGCGCAGACCATCCCGTACCTGCCGAAGGGCGTGCACATCGGCGCGGTGGACCCCGGCACGGGCAGGGCCAGGGCGGTCGCGATAGAGGCGGGCGGCCGGGTGTTCGTCGGCCCCGACAACGGGCTGCTGTCCTGGGCGGTCCACGCCGCCGGAGGCGCCGAGGCGGCGTACGTGATCAGCAACGAGGATTACTTCCTGAGACCCGTCTCGCCCACCTTCCACGGCAGGGACGTCTACGCCCCCGTCGCCGGGCAGCTGTGCGTCGGTCTCGCGCCGGCCGAACTCGGGCCGGAGCGCCCGCCGGAGCGGCTGGTGTCGCTGCCGGAGCCGACCTCTCTGATCCGCGAGGGCTGCGTCGAGGGGGAGGTGGTCTCGGTCGACCGTTACGGCAACACCCAGCTCTCGATCACCGCGAGCGACCTGGAGGCGCTGGGCGTGCGGGTCGGCGACACGCTCGGGGTGTGGCTGGGCAGGCGGCAGCTCTCCATGCCGTACCGGGAGACGTACGCGGCCGTGCCGCCGGGCGAGCTGGTGGCGTTCGCCGACTCGGTGGGGCTGGTCGCGCTGGCCGTCAACTCGGGGGACGCGTCGCAGCGGCTGGGCCTTCCACCGGGGGCGCACGTCCGCCTTTCCCCGTCACCGTAAGACGATTGCCCACAAAAGCCAATTACGGCGCGTATCGGACTGTTTACTGAAGCGTCGGACTACGTCAGCGGCCGGGTGTCACAATCTCCGGCATCGGGTAGCCCCCTCCTGCCCCAGAGGTCGACGTGTGTCTACTGTCCGTCGTACTGCTCGCGCTCGTGTCCGCGATCCCGCCTGCCGCCGTGCCCGCGGCGCCGGCGCGATGGCACGCGTCGCCGGTGACGAAGATCTTTCCGTACGCGGTGCCCGGCACCAGCCCCTCAGGGGCCCGGGTCACCTACCTGCTGACCGGCGTCGCCCGCGAGGCGCCGTGCCGTGAGGCGTTCCAGCCCGCCGCGCTGCGCGGGCTCCGGGGCTGCGTGACCGCGCTGCGCGCCACGTACGCGGACGCCACGCAGACCTTCGTCGTCACGGCCGGCGTGGCCCTCATCGCCACCCCCACCACGCGAGACACCCCTGCCCCGCGAGGCACCCACACCGGGGGCACGCCCACCACGGCCAGTCCGGCCGCCACGGCGGGCACTCCCGGGACGCGCGACGCGCGGCCGGCGAGC
>NZ_QNFZ01001043.1 GCF_003313395.1 Nonomuraea lactucae
CCGGGGCCGGAGCCGCCCTCGCCGCCGGGCTGGCCGTGGGATGGGCCGACTGGATCGTCGAGGCGTTCGTCCGGTTCGGCGGGCCACTGGCCCGCTGGCGGGCGGCGGGAGCCGCGAACGAGACCGGCCTGCACGTCTCGCTGTACGAGCACGCCCGAGCGCTCAACGGGCCGCTGCTGTGCCGGCCGCCCGCGCACTGCGGCGCCGTCCAGCCGCCCTGGCTGCTCTGGTGGTGCGCGATCCCGGTCCTCGTCCTGATCGGCCTGTACGCGGCGCGCCGCCGTGACCGCCTGGCCGGATACGCGCTCCCGGCCGCCGCCGGGCTGTCGCTGGCCCTGCCGTACCTCTTCCTGGTCGGGTACGCGGCGCCGCGCTTCCTGCTTCCCGCGTACGCGCTGCTGGCGTTCCCGATCGCGTACGGCGCCCTCTGGATGCTGGAACGCCCACAGGGGCGGATCGCGCGGCCAGCCGCCGCCGCGCTCGTGGGGGCGGGCCTGCTCGCGCAGCTCGGCCTGCAGGGGCTCACGCTCGCCAAGGTCGTCTCGTACCGGCTGTCCTTGCGGCAGGCCGACACCCAGGTGGCACAGGCCCTGAACGCGCTGCGCCTGAGCCGCCCCTGCCTGGTGTACGGCGAGCACGCGGTGACGATCGCCCACCAGGTGGGCTGCGAGTCGCACACCGTCCTGCGCTGGCCACGGGAGGAGGGCGTCCCGGCCGCGGTCAGCGGCGCCCGGAGCGCGGGCAAGAGCGTGGTCGCCGTGCACAGTGGCCGGTCTGTCCCGGCGCCGTTCCTGCTGGGCTGGCAGCGGCACGAACTGCCTGAGGTGCGGCCCGGCAGGTGGTACGCGTACCTTCCCTGAACCCCAAGCCCGTTCAGGTCTCCAGGCGGGAGGCGCGGCCGTACAGGTAGCGCTGCTGCGGGAGGTTCGTCGTGCGCCTGGCGGCGGCCACGTAGGACTCGCGCGCTCCCGCGCGGTCACCGGCCAGCTCCAGCAGGTGCGCGCGCACCGCGTGCAGCCGGTGGTCCTCGGCGATCCGCCCGTCGGCCGCCAAGCGGCCGAGCAGGTCCAGCCCCGCCCGCGGGCCGCGGGCCATGGCCACCGCGACAGCATGGTTCAGGGCGACCATCGGGTTGTCCGTGAGGCCCATGAGCACCTCGTACAGCGCCGTGATCTGCGGCCAGTCCGTCTCCTCGGCGCTCGGCGCCTCGTCGTGGAGCGCGGCGATGGCCGCCTGGAGTTGGTACGGCCCGACCGCTCCCCGGGGCAGCGCCTCGGTGACGAGCGCCACGCCCTCGGCGATGTGGGCGGCGTTCCACAGCCCGCGATCCTGCTCGGCCATGGGGATCAGGGCGCCGTCCGGGCCCGTTCGCGCCGGCCGGCGGGCGTCCACCAGCAGCATCAGCGCCAGCAGCCCCGCCACCTCGCTGTCGTCGGGCAGCAGCCGGTGCGCCAGGCGGGCCAGCCGGATCGCCTCGGCCGCCAGTTCGCCGCGGTGCAAGCGCGGCCCGGACGTGCTGGCGTACCCCTCGTTGAAGATGAGATAGAGCACGTGGAGCACCGCGCCCAGCCGTTCGGCGCGCTCGGCTCCCGTGGGGACGGCGAACGGCAGGCCGCTGTCCTTGATGCGCTGTTTGGCCCGGGTGATGCGCCGCGTCATCGTCGCCTCCGGCACCAGGAACGCGCGGGCGATCTCGGCGGTGGTCAGACCGCCGACCGCGCGCAGCGTGAGCGCGATCTGGGAGGCCGGCGACAGCGACGGATGGCAGCACATGAACAGCAGGATCAGCGTGTCGTCGGAGTCCGACGCCGGCCGGTCGGCGGCCGGCGCCAGCCACTGGTCCGGCAGGGTCCACCGGGCGACGGTGTCCTCCCGCCGCTGCCTGGCCTGCTCGGCGCGGAGCAGGTCGGTCAGCCTGCGCGACGCCACGGTGATCAGCCAGGCCCGCGGGTCGTCCGGGACGCCCTCCCCCGGCCACTGCGTCGCGGCGGCGAGCAACGCCTCCTGCACCGCGTCCTCGGCGGTGCCGAAATGCCCGTAGCGCCGTACGAGCGCGCCGAGGACCTGCGGCGCCAGCAGGCGCAGCAGGCCCTCGACCTCGGCGATCACCCTTCCAGCTCCTCGCGGGACTCCGTGATCGGCCGGATGTCGGCGTACGCGGTGGCGGCGACGTGCGCCGGAGCCGGGCACTCGCCCAGCCGGGCGGCGATCTCGGTCGCCCGGTCGAAGCTCTCGCACTCCACGATCCAGTAGCCCGCCAGCACCTCCTGGGTCTCGGCGTACGGCCCGTCCGTCACGACCGGCGCCCCGCCCTGCCCGCCGATGCGCCTGGTGTGGACCGGGGCCGCCAGCCCCCGCGTCTCGACGAGCTCGCCCGAATCGGCCAGGTCCTTGTTGAACGCCTCCATGAACGCGCCCATCGCCGCGAACTCCTCCGCCGACCAGGCCGGCTTGCCGCTCGCCTGCCCGGCCATGCCGTCGTAGTCCTGCTGCGAGGCGTAGGTAAGGATCATGTACTTCACGGTCTCTCCTCTCCTCCGGCGCTCCTGCGGCGCCCTTCGGAGGAGACGTCGGAGCCGCCGGCCTGACCCGGACATGTACCCGCTGCGGCAATTCTCCGCGACAGGCCATCACCGTCAGTCCCCGGCGCCGCAGGCTTGCGTCACCCTTCCGTGCCTGGAATATCGCTGCCGTCGGCGGGGAGTTGCTGGTAGGGGTAGAGTCATGATCTTCTTGTGGCGGGCAGTCCAAGTCGCCGTCCTCAGTCTCCTGATCATCCCGTTCACCGCTGTCGTCGCCACCCCGCGGGCGGCGGCCGACCAGCGCGAGCGATCACAGGCCGAGGCGGGCACGCTGGCCCGCCGCATGCTGGCCCAGCTGAGAGTCGCCCGCCCGTTGTCGATCCGTGGGTACGGCCACCGGCGGTTCCAGCCCCGATGGGCGCACCACCGGGGCAGGTGCGACGCGCGAGAGGTGGTCCTGGCTCGCGACGGGCGGCGCGTGCGCAGGAACGCGGCCTGCCACCCGGTCAAGGGAGTCTGGTACAGCCCGTACGACGGCAGGTGGCTGAAGAGCGAGAAGCTGGTCGACGTCGACCACGTCGTGCCGCTGGCGTACGCGTGGCGTTCGGGCGCCAGCAGGTGGAGTCAGGCGCGCCGGCGTGCCTTCGCCAACGACCTCACCCGCCCCGAACTGATCACGGTCAGCCATTCCGCCAACATCGCCAAGGGCGGCCAGGGGCCGCAGAGCTGGCGTCCGCGGCGCCGCGGCTACTGGTGCCGCTACGCGACCTCGTGGATCACGGTGAAGCATCACTACCGGCTCTTCGTGACCCGGAAGGAGAAGGTCGCCTTGCTCAACATGCTGCGGACCTGTCGATGATCATGTTCCTGCCGGGCCCGCGTCGCGGATCAGCCGGACCACCTGGCGTACGACCTCGGCCTGGGCCGGGGCGAGCCCGTCGAGGAACGGCTCGACCTCCTCCGCGCTCCACCCGCCCGACTCGTGGACGGCGCCGGCCAGGATGTGTTCGGCGGTGTAGCCGGCCATCGCGGTGGCCAGAAGAGTGATCCGCGGGTCGTCCGGCCCGGCCTCGGCCAGCTCGTCCATCCGCCGGTAGAAGTCGAGGCCGCGCGCGGTCAGCTCGGGATCGGCGGCGAGCGTCGCGTACCTCGCCCAGGGGCGGTCGCGCGGCGGCGTCACGCTGTCGATCAGCACCAGCAGGTCGCGGTCCCACTCCGCCGTCTTCGACGACCTGCTGCCCGTGGCCTCGACCTGCCGCAGGAAGGCCACCAGCTCGGGCGAGGCGGTGTCGTCCGGCCCCAGTGCGCCGGCCTCGGCCATGTTCAGCAGCGCGGCGAGCCGCGAGCGCCTGGCCCGGATCTCCGACTCCTGCCTGGCCAGGTCGGCGTCGATCTCGGCCAGGATCTCCGGCAGCTCCCGTCCCCGGTCGTCGGCGACCACGTCGCGGGCCTCGTCCAGGCTCAGCCCGAGCTCGACGAGGCGGCGCACCCGCGCCAGGGCGACGGCGTCGCGCATGCCGTACTCGCGGTAGCCGTTGGCCCGGCGGGGCGGCTCGGGCAGGACGCCCTGGTGGTGGTAGTAGCGCACCGTCCGGGTGGACACTCCCAGCAGTGCGGCGAGCTCTCCGATCCGCATGCACCCAGTGAAGACGTTGACGCCACGTCAAGGTCAAGCCGCGGCACGGAGGGTGGTGCCCGGACCGGGCGTCCTGGTCACTCCGGGTAGAACAGCACCGGTCCGCGCACGGTGACTCCGATCCGGTGGCCCGGCCGGTACGGAACGTCTCCGCGGGTGCGGGCGCGGATCGTGTTGCCGGAGTCCAGCCTGACGGTGATCGCGGCGTCGTGGCCGAAGAACTCCACCCGTTCGACCTCACCGTGCACGCCCGCGTCCGGTTCGGAAGGCCCGGACAGCCCGGACACCTCGGACAGCTCGAACTGCTCGGGCCGCAGCGCGACGTGGCCGGGGCCGGTGGCGCCGTTGGCGCGGTGCGGGAGGTCGCCCAGGGTGCACGAGGCGACCCCGTCGGTGGAGTACGCCTCCAGCACGACGGCCTCGCCGATGAAGGTGGCGACGCCGAGGTCGTGGGGGGTGGCGTAGACCGACGCGGGCATCCCCTCCTGGACGATCCGCCCCTCGCGCATGACCGCCACGGTGTCGGCCATCGACAGGGCCTCCTCCTGGTCGTGGGTGACCAGCACGGCCGTCGCCCCGGCCCGCTTGAGCGCGGCACGCACGTCGTCGCGTACGGTCACCCGCAGCGACCGGTCGAGCGCGTTGAACGGCTCGTCCAGCAGGACCACGCCGGGCCTCGGGGCGAGTGCCCTGGCCAGTGCGACGCGCTGCTGCTGGCCACCGGAGAGCTCGTGCGGCATGCGCTCGCCGAAGCCCGCCAGGCCCACGAGTTCGAGGCACTCGGCGACCCGGTCGCGCGAGCCGCGGGGCAGGCCGAAGCCCACGTTCCGGGCGACCGTCAGATGCGGGAAGAGCGCCGCCTCCTGCGGGACGATGCCCACCCCGCGTTTCTCCGGCGGCAGCCCGGTGACCTCGCGGTCGCCGATCCGCACCGACCCGGCGTCGGCTTGCTCGAACCCGGTGACGATCCGCAGCAGCGTGGTCTTGCCGCACCCGGACGGGCCGAGCACCGCGGCGAGCTCCCCTTCCTCCACCACGAGTGAGCAGCCCTGGAGCACGGGCACGCCGCCGAACGACTTGGCCACCTCGGTGACGGTCAATCTCATGTCATCTCCTTCACGGAGCTGTCATCTCCTTCACGGAGCGGCGGCCGAGGACGAACCCCGGGATGGCGGCGAGCAGCATCAGCAACGCGGCGTACGGCGCGGCGGCGCCGTACGCGCCCGAACCCGTCTCCGTCCAGAGCTGGGTGGCGAGCGTCTCCATGCCGGTCGGCCGCAGCAGCAGCGTCGCCGGGAGCTCCTTCATCGCGGTGAGGAACACCAGCGCGGCCCCCGCCAGCACCCCTGGGAACGCCAGCGGGAGCGTGACCTCGCGGACCGTCTGGAGCGGCCTGCGGCCCAGCGAGCGGGCCACCTCCTCCAGGACCGGCGGCGACTGGAGCACGGAGGCCCGGACGGCGCCCACGGCGGCCGGGAGGAAGAGCACCGCGTAGGCCAGGACCAGCAGCGGGGAGCGCTGGTAGAGCGGCTCGGCGTAGCGGACGGCGAAGAACACGAAGGACAGCGCGATCACGATGCCCGGCAGCGAGTGCCCGGCGTAGGAGGACTGCTCCAGGAAGGCCGCCGTCCGCCCCCGGTGCCTGGCCGCGATGATCCCCATCGGTACGGCCAGCGCGGTGGTGAGCAGCGCACCGGCGGCCGAGACGCCCAGCGTCGCCACCACGGCCGCCCCCAGCTCGCCGGGATCGAGGCCCGTGGAGGAGCCACCGGCCAGCCAGTAGCCGATGCTGACCAGCGGGAAGCCCACGGCCAGCGCGGCCAGCCCGCCGGACCAGGCCAGCGCGAGCCCCTTGGCCCTGAGGCGGATCACGCTGCGGCCACGCGGGGGGCTGCCGCGCATGGCGTACGCCGCCCGCCCCCGCGTCCTGGCCTCGGCCACCACGACGAGGAGCGTGATCAGCACCAGCAGCAGCCCGAGCACGGCCGCAGGGGTGCGGTCGAAGCTGGCGCGGTAGGAGGTGTAGATCTGCGTGGTGAACACGTCGAGCCGCATGATCGAGACGGCCCCGAACTCGGCGAGCACGTACATCGCGACCAGCAGTCCTCCGGCCGCCGCCGACGGCCGGAGCTGCCGGAGCACGACGGCGAACCGCCGGCGGCCCAGGGACAGCGCGACCTCCTCCATCGCCGGGTCCATCCGGCTGAGCGCCGCGGCGACCGGCAGGTAGACGTACGGGTAGCTGCAGAGCGTGAGCACCAGCACCGAGCCCGTGAAGCCCGAGATGTCGGGCACAGCCGCCACCCAGGTGTAGGCCGCCACGTACGAGGGCACCGCGAGCGGCAGGGCGGCCAGCACCCCGAAGGCCCGGCGCCCGGGCAGGTCGGTCCGCACGACCAGCCAGGCGAGCGACACCCCGATCGCCACGCACAGAACGGTCACCACGGCCGCGAGCCCGACGCTGCGCGCCGCCAGCTCCAGCGTGCGCGGCCTCGACAGCACCCGGACCGCCGTGCCGAGGCCGCCCTCACCCGCCCGCACGAGCAGATATCCGATCGGCGACAGCGCCAGCAGGGCCGTCAGCAGCGACGGGACGAGCAGCGCGGCGGGGATCCGCCCGCCCCCCTGGCGCGGGGCGCGGACCCGATCGGATGCGCGTGTGGCGGACATGACCTACACCGCCTAGACCAGGCCCACGTCTTGCAGGAGCGACAGGGTCTGCTCCAGCGAGTCGAGCTTGGACAGGTCCAGTTGCGGACCCTTGAGCGAGTCCAGCGCGGGCAGGCCCGGCGCCGTGGCCACGCCGGTGATCAGCGGATACTCCTTGGTCTGGTCGGCGAAGTACTTCTGCGCCTCGGTGCCGAGCAGGTAGTCGACCGCCTTCTGGGCCGCCGGGGCGTGCTTGGACGCCTTGAGCACGCCCACCCCCGCGACGTTGACCAGCGCGCCGGGGTCGGCGCCGGGCAGGAAGGCCAGCTTGGACGGCACCGCCGCCTGGCCCTTCTCGGCCACCTTCTCGTACCAGTAGTAGTGGTTGATCAGGCCGAGCTGGAGCTTGCCGGCGTCCACGGCGTCGAGGATGGCGACGTTGTTGGGGAACTTCTGGGTGCCGTTGGCCTTCATGGCCTCCAGCCACTGTCGGGCCTTGTCCTCGCCGGAGACGACGCGCAGCGCGGTCACGAACGCCTGGAACGAGGCGTTGGTGGGCGCCCAGCCGACCTTGCCCTTGTACTTCGGGTCCGTCAGCTCGAACACGCTCGCGGGCGGGGTGGGCACGGTGCGCGGGTCGTAGACGATCACCCGGGAGCGGCCCGAGACGCCGACCCAGGTGCCCTGCGAGCCGCGGAACTTCGCCGGGACGCGGTCCAGGGCCGCCTGCGGGATCGCGGCGAGCAGGCCCTCCTTGCCCAGCGCGCCGAGCGCTCCGGCGTCCTGGGAGAAGAACAGGTCGGCCCGGGTGTCCTCGCCCTCCTCCAGGATCTGCGCGGCCAGCTCGGCGCTGTCGCCGTAGCGGACCTGGACGTTCAGCCCGGTCGCCGCCTTCAGCTTCTCCAGCAGCGGGCTCACCAGGTTCTTGTTGCGGCCGGAGTAGACGACCAGGGAGTTGTCGTCGAAGGTCGGGCCGTCATCGCCACAGGCCGCGGTGGTCCACATGGCGATGGGGATGAGTGCGGTGGCGATCAGCCTGCGTAGCGGCGACATCGGCTTCCTTACGTTCCACTGGGATTGAGTTGGCCCGCCTCACCTGGGTAAAGCGGGGAGTTCGTCGCGGTCCTTCGCCGTGCGGTGGCCGTACCAGGCGAGCAGCCCGATCGCGGCGAGCCAGCCCAGCAGCGGCAGCGGCGACCCGGTGAAGCCCGCCCGGTAGTCGGGCAGCAGGAGCGGCTCGATGAGGCGGTACACGGGAGAGCTCGTGCCGGTGAACTCGCTGGCCCAGGTGATGCGGCGCGCGTAGCCGTCGGCCAGCAGCCAGCCGTACGCGGCCACCCCGGCCAGGCCGGCGACGAGGGCGGCGGCGCGGACCCGGGCCGTGGCACGGTCCAGCCACCACAGGACGAGCAGCAGGGCGAGCGGCAGGACCACCACCAGCTGACGGCCCGGCCACCAGAAGCCGTGCATGGTGCTGGCGACGAACGTGGCCACCAGCCAGCCACCCGCCAGCGGCGCCACCAGGACCTCCCAGTTCGCCGGGCGCAGCCGCAGCACGGCCACGAGCGCGGGGATGAGCAGCAGCCAGGCGGGCTGCCAGGTGGCGATGCCGTACCCCTCGTCGGCGAACAGGCCGACGAGCCGCAGCAGCCGGGCCACGATCTTGAAACCGCGCCCGACCATCACGCCCATCTCGCCGTTGTCGTTCTGGAAGTGCACGCCGCTGGCGTACACCGTCCAGCCGCCCCACACGAGGCGGTGAACCACGAGATAGAGCGCGCCCATGACCGCCAGCGCGGCGGCGAGCGGCCCGCGGCGCGGCCACCTCACCAGGGCCAGCCCGGCCAGGAGCGCCGCGGGGAGCACGTACTTCACCGACAGCCAGGGCAGCGCGGTGACCAGCGCGCAGAGCGCCACGGGGCGCGGCCGGTCGCCGGTCAGCACGGCGACCGCCCCGGTCACCGCGAGCGCCGCGGGCAGTTCGGGGAAGACGAGCTGCCCGTACACGGCGAAGGGGGCGCTCGCGAAGGCGACCAGCACGCCGGCCGTCGCGACCGGGAGCGAGACGGCGAACCTCCGGACCGCCACCCACAGCACGAGCGCGGCGAGGGCTCCGGCCAGCAGGGTGAGGGTGGCCTTGGCCGCGACCCACCCGGACAGGCCCATGGCGGGCGCGAGGACGACGGCGAGCAGCGGGTCATGCGGGCTGAGCTCGCGCCTGTCGGCGAGCACGGCGGTCTGTCGCGGCAGGTGCGCGCCGTCGAAGGCGGTCCAGCGCCGCTCCGCGATCTCGTCGGAGACGTCGAGGTCGCCGTCCTCGAACAGCGACAGCGCGGTCAGGAGGTACTGCGGCTCGTCGGAGGAGACGTGCTGACCGAAGCTCGTGCGCACGCCGATGCCCAGCGCGGCGGCCACGACGGCGACCACGGCGACCAGCAGCATCGCCGACCGCAGCCGCCGCCCGGTGGCCGTCCCGGTCGTCCCGGTCACGGGTGCCGCGGCGCTCGCCGGGCCCGCGGAGGTCATGGCGCGACCGCCGTAGCCGGTTGGAGGGCGCCCGCCTGGCGGCGCACGACGTCGGTCAGGTCGGTCTCGGGCGACCAGCCGATCAGCGAACGCAGCCGCCGGACGTCCGCCAGGGAGTCGCTCGGCTCGGCGGTCGTGGCGGGCTCGACGGCGAAGACCACCTCGGTGTCCAGCGCCTCGGCGACCGCGTCGGCCATCTCGCGGAGCGTCCGCCCCCGTCCCGTGCCCACGTTGACGACGCCGCAGGAGCCGGCGAGATCCATCATCGCCTGGGCCGCCTGCCGCACATCGGTGACGTCGCGGGTCCGGTCGAGCGAGCCCAGCACCCGCAGCGGGCGGCCCCCGCGGGCCGCCTCCAGCCAGATCGACAGCGCCATGTCGGGCCGCTGGCCCTCGCCGGCGACGGTGAAGGGCCGGACGACGGCCGTCGGTCGGCGGCGCTCAACGCGCGCGGCGCAGAGCCGTTCCAGGCCCACCTTGCTCTCGGCGTATCCGCCCACGGGCCGTACCTGGTCGGTCTCGCGGCTGGCCCGGCCGTCGCGCGCCCCGCCGTACACGGAGCTTGATGAGGCCACCACCAGCGGGACCCGCTCCGGAACGAGCGACAGCACGCGGGCGCCCGCCAGCACGTTGTCGCGGTGCCGCCGCGACCCGATGCCGGGGGCGGTGTCGCGGACCCCGGGGCATCCGGCCAGGTGGAAGACCGCGTCGGCGCTCTCCAGGGCCGCGCGTACGAGATCGTCGTCTTCGAGCAGGTCGGCGGTGAGCTCGGTCAACCCCGGGCGGGAAGGCTGCTGTCGCCGGTCGATCCCGATCACCTTCTCGCCGGCGTCGATGAGCAACTCGGTCAGAACCCGCCCGATGAAACCCGCGGATCCGGTCACGATCGAGGTCACCCGCGCCTTGCCCCTCTGCCATGAACGGCCGTACATCAACATCTGATCAACACGCCCACTTACGCGCCTGCTGACTCGCCGTGCACGCCACCCGGTCCGGGCATTCCGGGTGAGGTAAAGGTAGCCTAACCTCACTCTGCCCAAACTCAAAGAATGCGTTGCGAGGAGCCGTGCCCATCCCGCCCCGGAAGCGCCCCCTGACCGCCCTCGTGCGGCGCGGAATCGGCCTGATCGTCCTGGTGGTCGCGGTGACCTATCTCACCCGGATCGCCTCGGGAGAGGATCTGGTGGCCGGGCTGCGCGCGCTGCTCTCCGACCCTGCCGGAGTGGGCGCCGCGCTGCTGGCGTACGCGTGCGCGTTCGGCCTGCGCGCGTGGTCCTGGCGGCTGGTCCTGCCCGCGCTGCCGATCGGGCAGGCGTGGGCGGCCCTGCACGTATCGCTGCTCGGCAACCACGTGCTGCCGTTCCGGCTGGGCGAGGCGCTGCGCGTGACGTCGGTGACGCGCCGCACGGACCTTCCGGCGGGACCGGTGATCGCCTCGACCGTTACGCTGCGCTCCGCCGACCTGCTGTCGGTCGCGCTGCTCGCCGCGGTGGCCGCGCCCGGCCTGCTGTCAGGGCCGGCCGTCGCCTGGTTCTGGCCGATGGTCTGCGTGCTGGGCGTGGTGATGCTCGCGGGCCTGATCTTCCTGGTCCGCGGCACGACCGGCGACGGCGGCAGGAGCGCGACCGTGCGGCGGGCGAGCGTGGGGCGGGTGACCGTGAGGTGGGCGGTCGTCATGCCGGTGGCCTTGGCCGCGGCCGTGGCCGCCTGGACGCTGGAGGCCGCCGTGGTCTACGAGGTGGCCAGGCTCGCCGGGATCGCGCTGTCGCCCGGTGAGGCCGTCGCGGTGACGGCCGTGACGATCGCCGCGCAGACCGTCGCGGTGACACCGGGCGGGTTCGGCTCGTACGAGGCCGCCGCGGCGGCCGCCCTGACCGCCCTCGGCGTGGCGCCCGGCCCCGCGTTCGCCGTCGCCCTCATTACGCACGCCCTGAAGACGGCCTACTCCCTCGCCGTCGGCGGTGTCGCCCTGGCCCTGCCGCAGCCGGGATACTTCGGCCGCTTCCGGCTCCCCCGCCGCCTGCCGTCCCGCCCGGAGCCCGCGCCGGCGGATCCCGAGGCCCCGGTCGTGGCGTTCATCCCGGTGTTCGACGAGGAGCAGACGATCGGCACGGTGGTCAGCCGGCTGCCGAGCACCGTGGGTGGCCGGAAATTGCACGTCATCGTGGTGGACGACGGCTCCACCGACGCCTCCGCCGCACGCGCGGCGCAGGCGGGCGCGACTGTTATCCCGCAGCCCCGCAACCTGGGGCTGGGCGCCGCCGTCCGGCTGGGCCTGTCGGAGGCCGTGCGGCTGTCGCCAGCCGCCGTCGTCTACCTCGACGCCGACCTGGAGTACTTCCCCGAGGACATCGAACGGGTCGCGGCCCCGATCCTCTCAGGCCGGGCCGACTACGTGGTCGGGTCCAGGTTCGCGGGCGAGATCGAGCGCATGCTGGCGCACCGCCGTTTCGGCAACCAGGTGCTCACGCGCTGGGTGAGATGGATGACCAGGCACGAGATCACCGACGGGCAGAGCGGCTACCGCGCCTTCTCGCCGGCCGCGGCCCGCGACGCCGAGGTGATCCACGACTACAACTACGCCCAGGTGCTGACCCTGGACCTGCTCGCCAAGGGGTACGTCTACCAAGAGGTCCCGATCCGGTACGCGTTCCGGGCCACCGGCGAGTCGTTCGTGAAACTCGGCCGCTACCTGCGCATGGTGATCCCGGCCACGTACCGCGAGCTCAACTCCCCATAGTGGGGAGACCGTGCCGCAACTCCACCAGAGCCAGCGGGAGGTCCCCGCAGGGCAGCCCGCCGCCCCGGTAGATCGTGCCGGTCAGGTGCCTGGTCGTCGTCGACGCCACGACTCTGCCGTCGGCGTTGACCAGGAAGGCGGGACTGCCCAGCCCACGCAGGACGGGCAGCACCGCCACCTCGAAGCGGCGGACGAACACGTCGGCCGCGGCCACTCCGACGAACGTGCCGTCCACGCGCACGGGGATGGACAGGGTCAGGGCGTATTCGTCGGTGCAGAGCAGGTCGACGTACGGCCCGCAGACCGTGCGCTCGGCTCCCGAGGCGGGATCGGCGTACCAGCCCCAGTGGGTGTAGTCGTAGAAGGCGCCACTGGACGGGTCGAGGTCCCTGACCAGCCGGACCGGGCCCGACGGGCTCTCCTGCCACCACTCGAGGAACCAGGGCGCATCGCGCAGCAGCCCCGGCGCGGCGATGAACCCGATGCCCGCGATGAGCCCGCCCAGCCGTTCGAACAGGACCATCCTGAGCGCGGCGAGGTCACCCGACTCCCGCGGCCTGAGGCGTTCCGTGACGGCGCGCACCTCGCGCAGGGCGGCGAAGACGTCCTCGACGATGTCGACGACCGCGTCCGTCGCGGTGTCCGGCTTAGTGATCATGTCGCACCTCGGGGGGATACCGCAGTCGCAGCTCAATGAGATGTCCGACGGCCGCGAGCGCGTGCCGTTCGGCGAGTGCCCTGGCGAGGTCGCCGTCACCGCGTTCCACGGCCTCGGCGATGGCCTCATCGTCCTCCCCCTGTGTGGTGTGCGGAAGCCACAGCAGCGCACCGATGTCAGCCTGTAACCGGATCTCCTCCTGCGTGAGTCGCGCCGACTGCGAGGCCGCGGCCACCTCGATGTGGAAGCGACCGTGCAGCCTGCGCGCCTCGCCGGGGGTGGCGGCCGCCGCCATGGCGACGAGCGTCCGTTTGAGCGGCGCGAGATCCGAGGGCAGCGAACGCTGGGCGGCGAGGCGAGCCGCGGCGCCGGAGACGGCGGCGTAGTGGTCGCCCAGGTCGCGTAGGTCTTCGACGGTCAGCTCGGCCAGCCTGCCGGGCACCCCGAGGGAGTCCTCGCGCGGCGCGCGAGCGAAACTGCCCCCGCCCCTGCCGCGCCGGGTCTCGACCAGGCCCCGCTGCCGCAGGGCCATCAGCGCCTCGCGCAGGGTGACGGTGGAGACGCCCAGCCGCGCGGCCAGCTCCGCCTCGCTCGGCAGCTGCTCGCCGTCGGCCACCAGGCCGAGCAGGATGGCGTCGGTGAGTCTGCGGACCACGGCGTCCACGCGTGCGGTGCTGTCGACCGGCGCGAAGGCGGCCGAACGCGCACTTCCGGCGATTTCCGGCACCCTGACCTCCTTCGCCGCCGCCATGTCGTAACAGTACTTGTCACCAAACATTTAACCTCATATGTTTTGGTTCATGCCAGACCAGGAAGCGGCTGTCCGGTTAATCGGCCTCCGCAAGAGCTTCGGCCCCGTCGAAGCCGTGAGCGGGATCGATCTCGAGATCGCCGACGGCGAGTTCTTCGCCATGCTCGGCCCGTCCGGTTCCGGCAAGACGACGGTGCTCAGGATGATCGCCGGCTTCGAATCCCCCACCGCGGGCATGGTCGAGCTCGGCGGCGTCGACGTCACCCGGCTCGCCCCTTTCGAGCGCGATGTGAACACGGTGTTCCAGGACTACGCCCTGTTCCCGCACATGAGCGTGCTCGATAACGTGGAATATGGCCTGCGAGTGAAGAAGGTGCCCAGGTCAGAGCGGCGTGAGCGAGCACTCGCAGCGCTGGGGAGCGTGCGTCTTGACGGCTTCGAGAGGCGCAGGCCCAGCCAGTTGTCCGGTGGTCAGCGCCAGCGTGTCGCCCTGGCCCGTGCCCTGGTCAACCGGCCGAGAGTGCTGCTCCTCGACGAGCCGCTCGGCGCCCTCGACCTCAAGCTCCGCGAGGAGATGCAGGTCGAGCTCAAGTCGATCCAGCGCGAGGTGGGCATCACGTTCCTGTTCGTCACCCATGACCAGGAGGAGGCGCTCACCATGAGCGACCGAGTCGCGGTCTTCGACCAGGGGCGCATCGAGCAGGTCGGCACGCCCGCCGAGGTCTACGAACGCCCGGCGACACCGTTCGTCGCCTCCTTCGTCGGCACCTCCAACCTCATCTCCGGGGATGCGGCGCACGCCGTGCTCGGCAAGGGCGGCACCTACAGCGTGCGCCCGGAGAAGCTCCGGCTGTCCGACCTCGACGCCGCCGTCGGCGCCGACGAGCACAGCGCCACCGGCACCGTCGCCGAGGTGGTCTACGCGGGGCCCGCCACCCGCTTCGTGGTCGACCTCGACGTGGGCGGCCGCCTGGTCGCCCTCCAGCAGAACCTGCAGGTCTCGTCCATGGAGGTCACCGAACTACGCGGCAGCCGGGTCCGCCTCGTCTGGAACCGCCGTCACGAGTTCGCGATCGCCTCGTAAGAAAGGGCCCCGATCATGCCCAGCGCCATACTCAGAAACAGCCTCGCCGCCGCCGCCGTGCTCACGCTGGTCGCCGCCTGCGGCTCCACCGAGCCGTCCACCGAGGCGACCGCTCCCGGCCAGGGCGGCTTCACACCGCCCAAGATGGAGGCGCTCAAGACGCTCGGCCCCGGCGAGGGCCAGGTCAACCTGGTGGCCTGGGCGGGATACGCCGAGGACGGCTCCAACGATCCGAAGGTCGACTGGGTCCACCCGTTCGAGAAGGCGACAGGCTGCAAGGTCAACACCAAGACCGCGGGCACCTCCGACGAGATGGTGAACCTGATGAAGACCGGCGAGTACGACGTCGTGTCCGCCTCGGGCGACGCCTCACTGCGGCTGATCGCCGCGGGCACGGTCGCACCGGTCAACACCGCGCTGACGCCGAACTACGCGGACGTGTTCCCGGGCCTGAAGAACAAGCCCTGGAACTCCGTCAACGGCGTCGCGTACGGCGTCCCGCACGGCCGCGGCGCCAACCTGCTCATGTGGCGGACCGACCAGGTCAAGCCCGCGCCCACCTCGTGGGGTGTGGTGTTCGACCCGGCGTCGCCGTACAAGGGGAAGGTCACCGCCTACGACTCACCGATCTACATCGCCGACGCGGCCGTCTACCTGATGGCGACCAAGCCCGAACTCGGCATCAAGAACCCGTACGCGCTCGACGACAAGCAGTTCCAGGCCTCGGTCGACCTGCTGAAGCAGCAGCGCCAGATCATCGGCGAGTACTGGTCGGACTACACCAAGGAGGTCCAGGCCTTCAAGAGCGGCGACTCCGTCGTCGGCACCACCTGGCAGGTGATCGCCAACCTGGCCAAGACCGACAAGGCCCCGGTCGATGTGACGCTGCCCCAGGAAGGTGCGACCGGCTGGTCGGACACCTGGATGGTAGCGGCCAAGGCCAAGCATCCCAACTGCGCCTACAAGTGGCTCGACTGGATCGTCTCCCCGAAGGCCAACGCGCAGGTCGCCGAGTGGTTCGGTGAGGCGCCCTCGAACGCCAAGGCGTGCGCCGAGACCACCGACCCGAAGCACTGCGACGTCTTCCACGCCACCGACGAGGCGTACTTCTCCAAGGTCTGGTACTGGACCACGCCCATCGCGCAGTGCATCGACGGCCGCACGGACGTCAAGTGCAAGGACTACGCCGAGTGGACCCGCGCCTGGACGGAGATCAAGGGCTGATGACCGCCACCGCCGCCCCGGGGGTGCACGCGCCCCCGGGCGGCCCGCGCCGCAGGCTCGCCGCCTTTCTCCACCGTCACGCACGGGTACGGCTGTCGCTGCTGCTGTCGGCGCCGATGGCCTGGCTCGGGGCGGCCTACCTGGGCTCGCTGGCCGCCTTGTTCGTGACGGCGTTCTGGAGCGTGGACACCTTCACCGGCAACCTGGTGAAAGAGTTCACCTGGGCGAACTTCCGCGACATCGTGACGGGCGAGGTCTACCGCACGATCGCGCTGCGCTCGCTCGGCGTGGCCGTGCTCGTCACGCTGATCGACCTGGTCATCGCCTTCCCGATGGCCTTCGCGATGGCCAAGCTGGCCTCGCCGCGAGCCCAGCGCTGGCTGGTGATCGCCGTGCTCACCCCGCTCTGGGCGTCCTACCTGGTCAAGGCCTATGCCTGGCGTGTGCTGCTGTCCGCCGGCGGCGTCCTGGGCTGGGGCTACGGTCTCGGGGCGACCGTGCTGACATTGTCCTACCTGTGGCTGCCCTACATGATCCTGCCTATCTACGCGGGCCTGGAGCGGCTGCCGAACTCGCTGCTGGACGCCGCGGGCGACCTGGGCGCACGAGGTTGGCGGACGTTCAGGACCGTGGTGTGGCCGCTCACCTTCCCCGCGGTGGCGGCCGGGTCGATCTTCACGTTCTCGCTGTCGCTCGGTGACTACATCGCTGTCAAGATCGTCGGTGGCAGCAGCCAGCTCATCGGCAACGTGGTCTACGACAACATAGGCGCCGCGAACAACCTGCCGTTCGCCGCCGCCGTCGCCACCGTTCCCGTCGTGATCATGCTGTTCTACCTCGCCGCGGTCCGCCGCACAGGCGCTCTGGAGAACCTGTGAACCTGTCCCGTACGGCTCGCGCGCTGCTCTGGGCCGCCCTGGCCGGCGGCCTCGGCGTCGTCTACGTGCCGCTGCTGATCGTCCTGCTCAACTCGGTCAACGCCGACCGGACCTTCGGCTGGCCGCCCCCCGGGTTCACGATGAGGTGGTGGGCCGCCGCCTGGGAGTCCGGCGGGGTGCGCGACGCCCTCGTGACGTCACTGCAGGCCGCCGTCGGAGCCACGGCGATCGCGCTGCTGCTGGGTACGATGGCGGCCTTCGCCGTGCAGCGCTACAGCTTCTTCGGCCGCGAGTCGGTCTCGCTGCTCATCGTGCTGCCTATCGCGCTGCCGGGCATCGTCACCGGCATCGCGCTGAACAACGCATTCCGCACGGTCCTGGAACCTTTCGGCGTGTCACTCGGCCTGTTCACGGTGATCGTCGGGCACGCGACGTTCTGCGTGGTGACGGTGTTCAACAACGTCCTCGCCCGACTACGGCGGCTGGGCGCGTCGATCGAGGAGGCGTCGGCGGATCTTGGCGCCGACACGTTCACCACGTTCCGGCTGGTGACGTTCCCGATGATGCGCTCGGCCCTGCTCGCCGGAGGTCTGCTGGCCTTCGCGCTGTCGTTCGACGAGATCATCGTGACCACCTTCACCGCGGGCGCGGGCGTGCGGACGCTGCCGATCTGGATCTTCGAGAACCTCTTCCGCCCCAACCAGGCACCGGTCGTCAACGTCGTGGCCGCCGCGCTGATCATCCTCTCGGTGGTGCCCATCTACGTCGCGCAGCGCATCTCCGGCGTCGAGGCCACCACCCACTGACGGCCGCACACCCGCGGGGCGCCGTCAATCCTCCACGACATGCCCGGCGAAACGCTCGCGCGCGGCCCGCCACGCGCCGGCGTCCCACCCTTCCTCACCGAGGGCGGCCACCGCGTCGTACCCCATGGCCATCGCGTGGTGGGTGTTGTCGTGCGCGAACAGGCCGAGCCTGCCGAACGTGGTCACGCCCGGCAGCGAGCCCGCCCAGGCGTCGAGGCCGCGCAGGTGCGCGGCGTAGCCCGTCTCGTAGACCGGATAGACCTGCGGCAGCCTGCGCACGACCAGGTCGGCGAGGTCGACCGGCGGCAGGCCCGAGCGGGCCAGGGTGTCGCGCACCAGCTCCGAGTGGTCGTCGGCGCGCCAGATGTCGTCGCCGACGGCACAGGGCACCTCGAAGCAGAGCACGCTCCGGTCGGCCGGGTCGTCGGCGCTGCGCCGGTAGTTGGCGGGCTCGGAGATCCGGGTGACCGGAGTGTCCGGGCCGGGCAGGTAGTGGGCGTCGTACGAGGTCCAGCGCCCGCCCTGGTGAACCGCGTACACCAGCACCATGGCCCGGAACCGCAGCCGCCCGGCCGCCTCGGTGACCTCCGGCGGCGGCCCCGGATCGGCCAGCCTGGCCAGCGCGGGCATCGGAATCGTGGAGAACACGTGTCCCGCGGTGAGCTCGCCCTCGGGCGTGTGGAGCCGTACGGCGTCCGCCTCCACGACGATGCGCGTGCAGGCCGTGCCGAGCCGCATCCGCGCCCCCGCCGCCACGGCGGCGTCGGCGAGGACGTCCACGATCTGCCCGAAGCCGCGGCGGGGATAGTAGAAGATCTTGCCCTGGCCGTCGGGCCGCCCCCTGAACAGCCGCCGCGCGATCTTCCACGGGCTGTCGGCGGTCACGCGCTTGCGCGCCTGGTCCTCGTCGATCTCCTCGCCGGGCAGCCCCCACAGCTTCACCGCGTACGGAGCGTAGAGCGCCTCGTACAGCGCCGGCCCGAGGCTCGCGCGGAGGGTCCCCGCGTAGGTCGGGCTCCCCCTGCGGGCCGGTGCGGTCAGCGCGTCCAGGCCGACCCTGGCGAGCAGGCCGGGCGGCAGCCTCCTGGCGAGCTCGCCCGCCTTGAGCGGGAAACCGACCCAGGCGTCGCCCATGCGCAGCCGGCCGTTGCGCGGCCGCTGCTGCAGATCGTCGCCGAGCAGCTCGCGCAGATCGCGCAGCAGGTGGGGCGGCGTGGCCGGATGCAGCCGATGGCTACCGTGATCGACCCGGATCCCGGCCACCTCGAAGCTCGCCGACAGCCCGCCGGGGTGGCCGGCCCGTTCGAGCACGACGACGGACAGCCCCCGGCGCGCCGCCCGCCAGGCGGCCGCCAGCCCGGACGGCCCCGCCCCCAGGACGACAAGATCTGCACTCTCTGCCATAGCGGACTCACCCTACCGGCACCGGGGAAAGGCTGTCGCATCGCTATCCATTGCGCGAATGCAGGTATTCGCAATGTGGATAGCAGGTCCCTTTATATCGCTAATAGGATCATCTACCGACAATACGACGTCACTTATTTGGTGATCCGTCGGCAGCCCAACTCATCTGTGAACGGGATGGAAGATGAGACGAATAGTTCTGAAGCTGGCCGCGACGTCCGCCTTCGTGGGCGGAGCTCTCACGCTCGCCGCCTTACCGGCCACCGCCGCCGACCGCGACTGGGGCGCGGGCGAGGGCGACGGGACGGGCAGCGTCCGCATCACGGACGACGTCCGCTGACCGAGCGCGAATCGTTCACCCGGAGGACCGCCGCGGTCGCGCACGCGCACGGCCGCGGTCACTTCAACGAACGCCGAAAATTTCACCTTCGAAAACGTCTCGAAGGCATCCGAGTATTCGAGCGCAACCTGTGGAGACCACGGTTACCAGAACAAACGTATGGAGCGAGCTGCGCATCACCTCCGCCCCCCACGTCTCCATTTCGATCTCTCCTCACCTGACCGCGCTGGCGATGATCGCCGACGCGCTGGCCGGGCGCAGGCGCGGACTTCCCGGGAGCTGGCGGCGCGCGGTCCAGTCACAGGTGAGCGCGCCCGCCCGTGAGGCGGTCCGGCCGCTGGCGGCCCCCGGCTACTCCGTCGTACCGGACAGCGTCGTACCTGGCACGGCGGTGTTCGAGGCGTCCGTACAGGCCCGGGTCGGCATGCTGCGCGACATCCCGCCGGAGTCGCTGATCAAGGACCTTGAGCAGGCGTTCGGCCCGGGCCCCCTGCCCGAGCACTGGCGTCCCGCCGCCGACCGGCCGGACCGCTGGCTGCACGGCTACGCCACCGCGCTCGCCGACGTCTGGACCGTCACGGAGCCGCTCTGGCGGCGGGCCCGCCCGCTGCTCGACAGGGAGATCGAGCGCGTCGGCGTCGCCAGCGTCCGCGGCGGCCCGGAACCGCTGCTCGGCATGCTCAACGACCGCATCAGGTACGGCGAGCGCGAGCTGCTCATCGCCGACATCGAATCCAGCACGTACGAGCTGGGCGAGCGGCGCATCATCCTGGTGCCGATGCTGGCGGGCAGGGACGCGGTGATCGTCAGCCTGGACAATCCCGACGCGGTGTGGATCGCGTACCCGCTGCCGGGTGCGGAGTCGCTCTGGCACGCCCCGGCCGCCCAGGCGCTGGACGAGCTGTCGGCGCTGGTGGGCCCGGTCCGCGCCGAGCTGCTCAACGCGCTCGACCGGCCGATGACGATGAGCATGCTGGCGTCCAACGTGCGGATCGCGCCCAGCGGCATCACGTACCACTGCGACAGGCTCCACGCGGCACGCCTCATCTCCCGCGAGCGCCGGGGGCGTGAGGTGTGGATCGCCCGCACCCAGCGCGCCAAGGAACTGCTCGAACTCTTCCACGGCTGAGGCCGGCCGGGAGTCTCGTCCAATCGCCCGGGACCGAGGCACAGTCACGACCCCGGGGAGCGCCGGGCGAGGGCACGACTTCCAGCCACGAAGGCACGACTTCCAGCCACGAGGGCGCGGCTTCCGCCCGCGATGGCGAGCGCGACGACGATCAGGAGCGCCGCGACCACGAACGTGATCCGCATGCCGACCGCGACGGCCTCGGGGCGTGCCGTTGTGATGTCGGTCGTCGCCGACGCGAGCGCGAACACGGCGCCCATGGCGGACGCGCCGGTGATGAGCCCGAGATTGCGTGACAGGCTGAGCGTGCCGGAAATGACACCCCGCTGGTCCGGGTGGACGTTCGTCATGACGGCGGTGTTGTTGGCCGTCTGGAACATCGCGTACCCGGTGGTGATGACGACGATGGGGGCGATGTAGCCGCCGACGCCGAGCGTGGCCGGCAGCGCGGACATGACGAGCGAACCGGTCGCCACTCCGATCAGCCCGACGACGGTCATGCGTTGTGCGCCGAGACGGTCCACGACGCGACCGGCCGGTATCCCGTTCAGCGCGGTGACGACCGGACCGACCGACATGACGAGTCCGACGAGAGCCGCGTCGAGCCCGAGCGCGCGAGCGAGATAGAACGGCCCGACCACCAGCGTCGCCATCATCACGGTCGAGACGAGCGTGCTCGTGGCGAGGCTCGCACTCAGCGCCGGATCGCGGAACATCGCCGGCCGGATCAACGGTGATGCCGTTCTCGCCTCGACGAGGACGAAGAGACCGGCTCCGAGCGCGGCGGCCAGCAGCAGAGCCGCGTTGAGCGGGCCGAAACTCCCCCGCCCGAGCGTCATGGCGAGCGCGTAGGCCGCGAGCGTCAGAGCCAGCACCAGCGTGCCCGCCCTGTCGAAGCGGGTCCGATCGGCCTTCGGCGCCCGGCGGTCGAGGGGCAGGTGGCGACGCGAGAGAAGAAGAGTCACAGCGCCCAGCGGTACGCAGACGAGGAAGATCGCTCGCCAGCCGAGCCCGGAGATCAGAACGCCGCCGAGCGATGGACCGAGAGCGGTGCCGATCGCGGACATCGTGCCGAGCAGCCCCATGGCGCTACCGGTCCTTTCCTTCGGCACCGTCTCCCCCACGAACGCCATGGTGAGGGCCATCATCATCGCCGCGCCGAGCCCCTGCGCCGCCCGGGCGGCGATCAGCGTCCAGAGCGTGGGCGCGACGCCGCACAGCACCGAGGCGACCGTGAACAGGAGGATCCCGGCCAGGAGCAGCCGCCGGCGGCCGGCGATGTCACCGAGCCGTCCGACGCTGACGATCATGGTGGTGAGGGCGAGGAGATAGGCGAGGACGATCCACTGGACCTCCTGGAAGGAGGCGGTGAACGCCTGTGTCAGCGTCGGCAGGGCGACATTGGCGATGCTGATGCCGAGCGAGGGCAGCAACATTGACAGCGCCAGGCCGGTGAGCGCCCACCGGAGCAAGGGTGCCCGTTCGGTTGCTCCTGCGAGGGGTGGCTGCAACATGCACTCCATCTGTGGCGGATCGCACCATACCGGGTTGGGTGGAAGCCGTGAGGTCAGGCGCGTGTGCCGGGTGAGCGGCGGTGTGCGACCAGGACGGCGTCGTGGATCGTGATGGCGCGCCCGTCGGGGTCGACCGCGGCGCGCGGGCGGGCCTCGGCCACCGGCACCCGCCACTCGGCGGGGTCGAGCGAGGCGGCGACCTCCTCGGCGGTGTACATCAGGTCCGGGAAGTGCATCCGGTGGGCGGTGGTCCGCAGGTCGGAAGGGTGGTGTCCGACGATGAGCAGGGTCCCGCCAGGAGCCACCGCGGCGGCCAGCCGCTCGAACAGTTCGCGCCTCGCGTCGATGGGCAGGTGCATGAACTGCGACGACACCAGGTCGTACGCGCCTTCGGCGGGAGGCTGGTCGCGTAGGTCGGCCTGCGTCCACGTGATGCGGCCGGAGACCTCCGCTCCCGCGGCCGCGGCCTGGACGGCTGCCCGCTCCAGCGCGGTGCTGGAGATGTCGACCGCGGTGACGCGCCACCCGCGTTCGGCGAGCCAGATCGCGTCGGCGCCTTCACCGCTGCCGACGTCGAGCGCGCGTCCGGGGGCGAGCTCGGCGGCTTCGGCCACGAGCTGCGGGTTGGGGCGTCCACTCCACAGGGCCGGGCGCCCGCGGTAGCGTTCCTCCCAGGCGTCCCGCTCGAACATGGTGCGCGCCTGGTGCCGGTACGCGTCGACGGCGTCGCGGACGTCCTCGGCGACGAGGTCGGCGTTGATCGCGGCGCCGGCCTTCAGGCCCGCCGCGGCGGCTGTGATCAGTTGAGCCTGTACGTCGGCCACGTTGCCCGCCACCCACACGCCGGGAACACCGGTGGCCCCGGTGGAGTCGGCGGGCACCTGGGCGCCCACGACCTGGCCGCCGAACTCCACGTCGACCGGCTTCAGCCCGAGCGGCTCCAGCACGTCCGCGCAGGCGGACAACCTCGGCGCGACGGCCACCGCGTCGAGCGCGACGATCTCGCCCGAGGCCAGCCGAACGCCGGTCAGCGCGTCATCGGCCGTCTCCAGCCCCGCGACCGGGCCGTCCACGACGGTGATCCCGCGCGCCGCCAGCCGCTCGGCCTGCTCCGCACTCGGTGCCGGGGTGTGATGCAGCAGGAGCAGCACGTGCGGGCTCCACTGTCGCCACAGCTCCACCTGGTGCCAGGCCAGCGGCCCGGTCGCCAGGACGCCGATGCGCCGGTCGCGGACCTCCCACCCGTGGCAGTAGGGGCAGTGCAGCACGTCCCGGCCCCAGCGCTCACCCAATCCCGGCACGTCGGGCAGCTCGTCGACGAGCCCAGTGGTGACGAGCAGCCGCCGTGCCCGCACGGAACGCGCGCCGTCCAGCGTCACCAGGAAGCCGTCGCCGTCCTTCGCGGCGGCCTCGACCCGCCCGGTGACGATCAGGCCACCGTACCGGGTCACCTCGTCCCGCCCGGCCGCCGCCAGCTCGGCGGGTGGCGTTCCCTCCCGGGCCAGGTAGTTGTGCACGTGCCCGGCGGGCGCGTTGCGCGGCCGGCCGGCGTCGACCACGAGCACCGACCGCCGCGCCCGCGCCAGCGCC
>NZ_QNFZ01001045.1 GCF_003313395.1 Nonomuraea lactucae
GTCGTGAAACTTGACACAAACCTACAGAAACCAGCGACCGAAGATCGCTACAGAAACCAGCGACCGAAGATCGCTAGGTCGCAAGGCCCCGTGACTCTGCGGGTGTGCGGGACCGCCCGCTCGCTGCCGCCATGATCAGGATGGCCCGGATGTCAGCTGTCGGCGCATCACGTGTCCCTACGCTTCGGTCGCTGCTCGTCGAGCCTGGTCAGTTCCCAGCCAGAGCCGAGAACAGCTGCTTGTATCGTTCCGACGGATCAAGCGCGAGTCCGGACTTCACGAACCTCGCCCAGTCGTCGGCCAGCACCTCGTCAAGACCCGACTCGATGGCGTCCAGCCCGGCAGCCGCCAAGGTCGTCGGGGAGATCTTCGGTGCTTGCACGCCCGCGGCCATGTCCGTGTCGACAAGGCCCATGTACACGCCGACGACGTGCGTGCCTTGATCCGCGAGCTCGAGGCGCGCACTGTCGGTGAGGCTCCAAGCCGCTGCCTTGGAAGCAGCGTAGGCGCCAGCCCCCGGGACGGTGAACCACGATAGTGCCGAGACGACGTTCAGGATGGCACCTCCTCCGTTGGCCTTCAGAATCGGAGCGAACGCTTGAGTCATGAGCAGCGGGCCGAAGAAGTTCGTGTCGATCTCTCGCCTGATGTTCGCCACGTCGCCGGAGATGACCGACGTACCGGTCGAGATTCCCGCGTTGTTGACCAGGACCTGGACGTCGCCGGCCGCGTCGGCGGCGGCCCGGACCTGCGACGGGTCCGTGATGTCGAGCTGGATCGGCGCGACGCCGTCCACGTCGACGGCGCTCCCATTGCGCGAGGCCGCGTAGATCTTCGCCGCTCCGCGCTCCTTGAGCTGCGCGACGAACTCTGCGCCAATGCCTCGGTTGGCTCCGGTGACCAGCACCACGGCGTCCTTCAACTGCATGGGATTCCCATTCTGTAGCGATCACTATGAATTGCGGTCTCACCGTACCACATTCCATAGCGTTCGATACGATATGTTGAGATCATGGCTGGCAGACCTCGAAGCTTCGACCGCGACACCGCGCTGGCTGCAGCCATCGAGTTGTTCTGGCGCGCCGGCTACGAGAAGACCACCATCGCGATGCTGACGAGAGCCATGGGCGTAACTCCCCCGAGCCTGTACGCGGCGTTCGGCGACAAGGACAGCCTGTTCAATGAAGCCTCCGCGCTGTACTTCCGCCGGACCTGCGAGGCTGTCGACTCTGCGATCGCCCGACCAACCGCCCGCGAGGCCATAGCCGCCATGCTCGACGACACCGCCCGCGCGCACACCGACACGCTGACGCCGCTGGGCTGCCTCATGCTGACCGAGCCATGCCTGGCCGCGCAACGGGACGACATACAGGGTCGGCTCAGGGACCGGATCGCACGAGGGATCACAGACGGCGACCTCCCGGCGACCGTTCAGCCCGACCAGCTGGCGTCGTTCCTGATGGCTGTCATGCGAGGCATGTCCGGGCGCGCCAGGGACGGAGGTTCCACCGAAGAACTTCTCGCCATCGCCAGCTTCGCCGTGGCCGCCATACCAGAATCGCCGCCCACCCAAAATCAGGGATGACGAAGCAGATCGAGCATGTCGATACATCGGCTCGTGTCACGCCGTGACGAGTGGCACCGAGCAGCCGTTGTCCAGCGATCCGTGTCCGCGAATCGTTAGTTACGCGTAGTATGTGTGTATTTCCTTGAATGATACAGCCGCTGCGCCATATGAGGCGCAGCGCCTAGCGAATGGAAATGAGCAGCCATTGAGCAGTCTATGATCGCCCTTACGAGATCACGGGAGCTGTCTGCGTTGTCCGACCAGCTACGACACTGCCCTGTTGTCAACCTCTGCGACGGTCCAAGTGCCAGCCGTGGGCTCCGGGAGTGAGCGAAGCGGGGGTACTAATCGAGGGCATCTGTCTGATTGCTGCAGGCGTTCGCTGCTGTATGGCGCCGTCGTATCGCGCAATAGGTACTGTCTATCACCAATGCGAACCTTGCGGTTATCCAACAGCACATCGTAGATTGTGTGTCTTTGAGATACATCGATTGCGCGGGCAATGAAAGGGGTGGCATGAAGGCGAACGAAACCACCCTTCGTAAGCTCATTCAGGGAGACCAACAATTACTGGTCCCCCTCTACCAGCGTCAATACACCTGGGAACGTCCGCAGCTCACCCAACTGTGGTCCGATATCACCGCCCAGGTCGACGTGCTGGCCGAGCAGCGGCAGGATACGCCCAGCCACTTCTTGGGATCGGTGGTTCTCGCTCCGGGGCCAGAGCTGGCACCGAGCCGGTCCCAATGGATCATCGTGGATGGACAACAGCGTCTCACCACCCTGATGCTCGCGCTCTGCGCGATCCGGGACCACCTGATGGCCGAGGATCGCACAGCTCTGGAACGCATCAACGAGCTGCACCTGATCAACAAGTTCCAGCAGGGAGAGCTGCGCTACAGGCTCCTGCCCACCCAAGCGGACCGAACGGCCTTCAAGGCTTGCGTGGACGGCACGTTGGAGGGCAAGTCCGACAGCCTGATCGGCAACGCATACCAATTCTTCCGTGGAATGTTAAAGGAGTTCGACGATCCAGCAGACCCACATGACATCGCGCGCGTGGAGTCGGTGCTGCTGGATCGGCTGAACCTCGTGCAGATCCTGGTGGAAAAGGACGACAACGCGTTCCGTATCTTTGAGTCGATCAACAATACGGGCATGCGGCTCAGCCAGGTGGACCTGATCCGCAACTACGTCTTTATATGCCTGCCCACCCGGGGCCAGCACGTCTACGACGAGTACTGGAAGCCGATCCAGGACCTGCTGGACGCCAAGGCCATGGAACAGTTGATGTATTTGGTGTTGGTGCTGAAGGAAGGCGACGATGCCCAGTACAACGCCGTCTACCGCGGCCACCAGCAGCTGCTTCTGGCGCTGTCCGGGGACGAGCACCGCATCGAGGAGTATGCCCGCGACCTATACCGGCGTGCCCGGCATCTCAAGCAGATCCTTTTCCCCGCCGACGACCTGCCCTTCGCCGGGCGGCTGCGTTTCCTCAAGGAGTGGCAGGCTTCGACCGTCTACCCGCTGGTGATGCGTCTGCTGGAGTTGCGGGAGGACGACTACATCGGTGACGAGGAAGTGGATGAAGCGCTGGCCTATGTCGAGAGCTTTCTCGTTCGCCGCCTGATCGCCGGAGTCACCACAGGCAATCTCAATCGCATCTTCCAGCGGCTCGCCGTCCAGCTGGTGGCCGAAGAGGAGATCCCCCAGGCGGTTCGGACCGCGCTTTCACCCGCCAGACTGTACTGGCCCTCGGACGAGCAGTTGAGGGAGGAGATTCGCAGCCGCGCCTTCTATTGGCAAGGCCGTACAGTGCAGCAGAAGCTCGTCCTACGGCGCATCGAGGAGTCGCTGGGCAGTAAGGAGCGGGTGGACCTCGCCGACAAACGCATCACCATCGAGCACGTACTGCCGCAATCCATAACCGCTGATTGGCTGAGCGAGCTCTCCAACGGGGGAGACGACGCTGATCTCCTGCATCGCCAGCTCGTACACACCCTGGGCAACCTCACGCCTAGCGGCTACAACTCCGAGCTGAGCAACAACTCCTTCGCCGCCAAACGCAAACAGCTTGGCCAGAGCGGGCTCGTGATGAACCAGGAGATCGCCGCCTGCGAACGCTGGGGGAAGGCTGAAATCCTGGCCCGCGCCGATCGCCTCGCGGTCCGGGCGATCGCCATCTGGCCCGGGCCGGAGGAGTCTGGCCGGGGCAGCGCCGCCTCCCGCGACTGGACACAACTGCACAGCGCCTTGGCCGCTCTGCCGACCGCCACCTGGACCTCATACTCGGACCTCGCCGAACTGATCGGCTCGCATCCGGTGCCCGTCGGGGTGCATCTGGCGAGCGTCCCGGTGCTCAACGCGCATCGGGTACTTACCAGGTCGGGACAGGTGTCCGACGGTTTCCGCTGGGTCGATCCCGAAGACGATCGAGACGTGCACGAGGTGCTGCGTGCGGAAGGGCTCGTGTTCGACGAAGCCGGACGCGCCTCCGCCGACCAGCATCTAAGCGTACGTGACATTGCCGAGCTGCTCGGCCTGCCTATCGCCGTGGATCTGGCCGAGACCGAGGCCGCCGGCGATGAGCCCCTTTCGCCGCAAGGGCTGACGGCACTGGAACAGCGGTTTCTGCGACAGCTCAACGATCAGAGCGGGCCGCAGGCGGCCGGCGCGGTCCAGCGGCTGCTGGAGCACTGGCGTTCACGGGGCGGCGAGCTTCACTATGGCACTTCCGCCAACGCCTCCTGCGCGCCGATCATCAAAATAGAGGGACAGTCCTTGTACGCCGTCCGCTTCTATGCCAAGAGCGCCGAGATTCCCTTCGGACTGCTGCGCAACCGCAAGACGTTCAACGATCCGGCGCTGAGAGAAGAGCTTCGGCAGCGGCTCAACGACGCACCCGGCGTGAACATTCCCGTCGCCAAGCTGGAGCTGTATCCCTCCATCAAGAACAGTCAGCTGGCGAGCGTCGCGGTGTTCGACGTGGTCGTTGCGGCGCTCGACTGGTTCAGGGCCACAGTGGCGAGCGGTCATGGACGAGCTCACCCGGCGAAGGGTTCTTCGCCGGGTCAGCGAAACAGTTGAGTAGTGCGCCGTCACCCACGGGAACGTCAGCATCTGTGGGTTGCGGATCCTCGATAGCGGAAGTCTCATCCTCGACCTCCTCCGCGAGCGTCGGCAGGACGTATTCCTGGCCAAGCCCTGCCAGATGTAGCGGCAGGGGCAGAGCGAGGGCCTGCGGGTAGTCCGGCGGCTGACGCAGCAGATGGACGGCGAGCGCCAGCGACTCCGGATCGTCACCGTCGTCCTGATGGCATCCGAGAACGGCGATCTCCACCAGCCCGGGATTCCACCCCGAGATGTTGGTGTCGACCCTGGTGCCGCCCTCACCGGCCCGGCGGGGGGCCAGTTTGTCGGCCTTGATGGCCGAGGTCTGGAACTGGACGGGCTTGGGGGTGGTGCTGTAGAAGACGCGGCTCGCCCCGTCGCACGGCGGCACCCACAGGTGGGATGGCAGTCCGTTCGCCTCGTCCTTCGGGTTGACGCCCCACCATTGAGCGGTCTCCCGGCCCTGCGAGGTTCGCAAGCGGACGAGCCGAAGGTTCGGGTGCAGTCGCCGGGCCGGCGCGTGGCCGTCGCGGATGCGGTCTGGTTCCACGTGGCCGTCCTGCAGCCACGTCCAGTGTGAGCGGGCGTTCTGTCCGTGGGCGAGGAGCAGCGTGGGAGCGCCGCGCAGGGAGCGCAGCATCTTCTGCAGCCACTCCTCCGTGTCGCGCCGCTGCTTGTCTATGGCGCGGTAGTAGCTGCCTGGCTCGCCGTTCTCGGTGCTGGGCACAGTAACCTCCGCGAGCCGCGTCAGCTTCAGCAGCAACGAGGGGTACGGGATCCACATATTCGTCTCGGGATCCCACCCCTGGACACCGGCGATGCCGCTGCCTGATCGTTGCGGAGTCACGAGCACAGCGATCGGGACGTACACCGCCCACCGATTGCGTGCCGTGCGATTCTTCCTGACGAGCCAGACCGCCGCGTACCGCAGGCCGGCGGGCAGTTTCTCACCGAGGCCATGCTCGGGGGGCACCCGGATGCCGAGCTGGCGCAGGCCGTCGTCCCAAGCCATGGAAACGCGGTGATCGAGGGTGTTCACCGAGTCGTATCGCCCGGCCTTCTTGGGCACCGTCACGAACTGGGTGACCGCGCCGGCGTCCGCGAAGCCGAGTCTGAGTGCGAACTTGGGGTCGTGGTCCCCGGTTTCGAAGTCGGCCCTGCGGTCGAGTTCCACCAGCGCCAGCGTGGGAGCCGTGCCCGTGATGTCGTCGGCCAGCCAGGAGCGGGCGCTGGTACGCCGGTCACGGACGGCCGCGCCGATCGCCGAGGAGGTACGGGGCTTCCCCTTCGGCGGGACGGCGAGCCCCTCTCCGAGGCCGGCCGTCAGCTTGACACAGCGCAACCGCACGGCGAGCTCGGCGGACTGCCACTCAAGGGTCACCGGGTGGCCGGGGTGTGCGGCCTCGTACTGCGCCTCGGTGAAGACACCGCCCTCGCCCTTCAACCCGAGGCGTTCGACGAGTCCCGTCACCGCGGCCTCGCGTAGCTCACGGGTCTGCCAAAGAAGCCGTGCCTCCAGTGCGGGAAGCGTTGCCGGATCGGCCTCCGGGGTCAGCAAGGACATCGCGAAGGCCGCACCTACCCGCCGTTCCTCCGCCCTGCGGGCGTCTTCTTCGGTCATGTCCTCCTTCTTCACGCCGGTGGGAGGAGCGTTGAGGGGCTTGGCGGACCTCACCCGCCGCGTGCGGACCAGCGCGGAGGCCGCCCGCACCTCGGGGGGAAGGGCCTGCTCAGCCCACTCGGTGAGCTCGGAACGCTGATGCGACATGAGGCCCGCCTTGACCTGGTGGCCGCCCATGGCCGTGCTGTACACGATGCCCGCGCGCAGCCCCTGGTCCAGCCACTCCTCCGGATGGGAGAGGATGTCGTCCGCGCCGGGGAAGGGCTCGGCCAGCGAGATCCCGCGCAGGATGCCGGTCGGTCCGCCATTCACCCAGCCGGTGGTCCACTCTCCTCGCTCCTTGTCCCAGCGGCGTTCCACCTTGGCCAGCGCGTAGCGCTCACTGAGCGGGGCGCCCGGCAGGTACGGCACCCGCGGCCGCAACAACACTGTCGTCCTGCGCCGGTACGGCAGGTGGACCCTGCCGGTCGTCGGGCTGACCCGCGTCGCCCAGCGGCGGATGCCGAAGTGCAGGTGAAATCGGGGGAGAGGGTCGAAGGGAATGGTGTGCAGGGTGATGTCGAGAACGACCGAATACCACCAGGTACGTGTGCCGGACGGTGCCGGAAGCGGTTGGGAGACCAGCTCGGCGCCCTTGTCGCGAGGGCCGCGGGGCACGGCGCGGAAATGGAGCCGGCCGGCTGCGTGCTCGTACGGCCCGAGGTCCAGGACGCGTCTTGCCAGCCAGTCGGTGCTGAGCGGGAATTGGTGTGCGAGGGGTGCGGCAGTGCCGCCGACCGGGGTCGTGGGGCAGTGGAGCAACTCGGCTTCGATCGGTTCCCAGATGGGCGGGGACGCCGACAGCTCGGCGCGGACGTCCTTGAGGAAGGCACGGTGTTCCGGCTCCGGCCGTAGGTCTCCCAGCCAGCGGTCCAGCAGCGCACGGAAGACAGGGGCGGGCAGCGGGTTCGTGACGTCCTCGGGCACGTACAGCCAGTGCTCGGACGGGCGGGGCAGCACCAGGAGGTCGGGGGCGAAGGCCTGGATCACCTGCTCGAAGCGGTAGGTGGGCACCGTGCGGTAGAGCTCGGCCCCCTCGGGGCGGCCCAGGTTGCAGAGGGCGAGGATCGCGTCGCGCCAGTTCTCGGGGAAGCGCAGCGCGCGGTAGCGGCCCAGCATGGTGGCCTCGGGCGAGACGGGTTGCCAGGAGGAGGTGCGGATGGAGTCGTAATTGACGGGCACGGTGTCCTCAGCGGTGGTGTTCGAGATTGGACAGGGCGTTGTACAGCGGCTGGTAGAGCAGCCGGGCGAGGGCCGGGTCCGCCGGGTCCGGGAATGCCGCGGGATCGGCTCCGGCGTCAAAGTAGGGGGTGAGGATGGAGCGGAGGGCTGCGAGGAGACCGTCCTCGAGGGGGACAGGACCCGTGGCGCCCGGGGAAAGCGCGCGGGCCGTCTTCGGGGCGAAACTGGCGTCCACGAAGACGACCCGGGCAGGCACCCCGCCCCGTACGAGGCGGCCGATGACCTGCCACATAGTGACCAGCTGATCCCAGGCGAAAGCCCGTTTCTCCCACGGCGACAGCCGTGAGTAGACGTAGCGCCGGGACAGCAGGCGACGCCACTCCTGCCGCGCCTCGTGGCGGAAGTCGAGCCCGGCCCGGTCGAGTCCGGCGGCCTTGGCGACGAGCTCGCCGAACGTGGCCGGGCCCGCGCGATTGTCGGGCCGCCTCTGGTCGCGGACGAAACGGCACACCCAGTCGTTCACAGCGAAGATCGCCAGCGCCAGGTCGTCGGGACGGGGATGCGGCCGCGCCAGGAACAGGGCGGTGCCGAAGGCCGCGTTGCGGTCGGTGTTGAGGATGTTGTGCCCGCGCTCGACCGCCAGCAAGGGCGCCACCAGCAGTTCGGCATCGTAGTCCTCGGCGAACATGGCCAGGTCGCCCCGCCGCAGCGTGACGGCGTGCTCCGCGACCGCCGGATCCGTGCCGCGTACGGACTGGTCGAGATCGGCGTCGTCGGCGGCCAGCACGCGTACCCTGCCCCGCCAGCGGTCCAGCCCGTGCAGAGTGTCGGCGACGGCGTTCGCCTCCTTGTAGCTGCCGACGAGCAGGATCGCCCGGCGCCGGTTGTCGTCCCCCACAAGGGCCAGCTCCTCCTCCAGCGGGCTCGCTCCGCCACCTCGTCCGGGGCTGCCCAGGCGCATGGCGAGAGCCCTGGCGGCTGCCGGTCGAACCTTGGGGTCCGTGCCGGAAAGGCTCATGGGCGATCCGTCGGCGTCATAGAGGAAACGCGTGGCGAACCGCGACTTTCCCACCGCGTCGAGCGAGCGTTCCGATGGCATGAGTACGGCTGCCACCGGGGCCAGGACGTGAGCGCGGGTCGAGGCCCCGGCCCAGCTGGTGCCTGACATGAGCACCACGTGCGGGCCTGGGCGTCCCTGGCCCGGGTCCGCGCCAAGCTCGTGCAGGGAGAGAAGCAACTCCCGGCCCACGCCCGCGCACCGGAAGAAGCGCAGGGTGCCGCTGTTGTTGCCGTCCTCGTCGCGTTCCCGCTCGTCCGGGAGGTACTGGAAGCCGAGGACGTTGCCCATCGGCGCCTCGGGGATGAGCGGTGCGTAGTCGAGCGGCGGTCGCCTCGCCAGTTCGTTGCCGGTGGAGTCCAGGCGGAGGGCGGCCTCGACCTGGGGCCAGAGGAACGTCAGGCGCTCCAGCCGCTGGTGCAGAGCCGACAGCACGAGCAGGAACTCGAGCCGCCGGCAGGTGAGGTCGCGCCAGGTGTCGTCCCGCGCGGAGGCAGGCGTGTTCTCGATCAGCTTGTCCAGCAGGGCCTTGACACGAGCGCGGGTACGGGCCGTGTTGAGCGTGTGCAGGAGGTCGCGTGTGGTGTCGATCAGGTCGTCGGTGCTCGTGTCGTACGGGCCGGAGTCGCCCAGCGGATCGTCGCGGAAGGCGTCCAGGAGCTTCGTGAGCTCTGCACGGAGAGAGTCCAAGAAGATCTGGCTCTCGTCGGCGTCGGGAGAATCGTCGTCGTAGGGTTCGTACAGTTGCCGCTCGTCGTGCACGCCTTCGGGGCCCACGTGCTGCTCGTCGAACCAGTCGCCGAGCAGCTTCTCCTGCAGGGTCCACGGGCTGAAGTACTCGATGTCCGCCCAGTCGCGCAGCTCCTCTTCCGAGATGAGCAGCCGGTAGAGCCGGTCGGTGGCGGCGGTGACGACGGTCAGCGCCGAGTTCCACCGCTCGATGTCCTGGTCGGTGAGGGGCAGCCGGCCGCGCCGAGAGAGCTCCTCGATCTTGTGCGTGTGCAACTGGTCGAGCCAGGAGTCGGGGCCGGGGGAGACGAGCGTCGCCGAAGGCGCGAAGATCTCGTCCAGCTTCATCTGGACGGAGTCGGCCTCGTCGACGATGACGATGTCGCTGAGCAGGCAGGCGAGTTCGAGATAGCGCAGCCGTTCCTCGTTCAAGTGCTGGGGAACGGCGCTCTGTACGAGGCTCGCCGGGTTGGCGACCCAGATCAGCCCCTCGACGAGATTGCGCGCCGCGCGGTGACGCGGGCACCTCGCCCACACGGGACAGCCACGCTGGCCGCCCCTCAGCTCGTCGGCCGGGCGCCTCTGCGCGACCTCACCCGGCCGGTACGGCTCAGGCAACACGATGTCGGCAGTGTGCTGGACCTTCCGCTGCTCCGGGTAGAGAGCAGTGCAGGGCGCGTCGGCGTACCGGAGAGGCTGGATGGCCTCCGTGCCTCGCAGCGCATCGATCACGCACGCCGTGCTGAGGTCGTCGAAGCCCGCCGCGTCGTGATCGAGAAGGTTGTCCAAGCCGCGCGAGGCGAGCCGGCGATGCAGCCGCTGCACATGGGTCTCCCGCGTGGTGGGCCCCAGCACCGGGACGGCGGGCAGCCTTAGGTCGTTCAGTAGCTCGCAGAGTCGCAGCTGCTCGGCGACGTCGCCGACGACGAGGGTGACGCGTAGGTCTCGCCGGGCGCCCCAGACCGCGACGAGCGTCATCAGCGTGCTCTTGCCCGCCCCCACCATGCCGGCCAGATGCATCAGGCCGTTGAGGTGAATATCGTCGCGTTCGCTGAAGTTCCGGCCGTCGGCATCGCGAGGAGCGAACCGCAGCTCGCTGATCCTCTCCTCCCAGTTACCCGGTCGCTCCACGCCCGGCTCCCGTTCCCGCTCATCCATCCAGACGGCGGTGGCGAGCAGCTCGGCGCGCTTGATCGTGAGCGGGGCGCCCCGGCCCGGCCGTCCCTGCGTCAGATCGTGACCAGGGACGGGATCGAAGACCAGTGCCTCGGGAATGGTGACGGACGTGGGGCGGCGGCGGTCCATTAACCCGTTGCGCCCCGCGGGGGCGAGGGAGAGCGGCTTGCGCGCGTGTTGCGGCAGCCGGGCGAGCGCGTCGTCGTAGACCGTGACGCGGTCGAACGCGATCGTCGGGGTCAGCTGGAGGGCAGGGGCGCTGTCCTCCGGGACGTCGTAGGCGCGCAACCTCGCGGGCACCTGGCGGTACAGATCCAGTGCCTGGTGCCAGGCGCGGCGTCGGCGCAGCGTCCAGAGCAGGTGACGGGCGGCGATGAGCATGGTGTCGTGTTCAGCCGTCCGGGCCAGGTCGGCGGCGCGGGCGAAGGGGTAGCCGCCGAGCAGCGTGTAGACGCCCTCGGCGGGCTCCTGCGGGGCCAGTCGTTGCAGGAGCCGCAGGGCCAGCTCGACCTGGCACAGGTGGGCTGGCCTCATGCCTTGCAGCCCTGCGGACAGGCCGTTCCATACCTGGCCGAGCTCACGGCTGACCGATCGGTGCCAGCTTTCGCGGTCACGCACGGGCGTCCCCCTTCTGCTTGCGGATCCTCGCCCTGGCCCGTCTGATCAAATCTGCGTCGGTGAGGAGAGGCAGGTCGCGGGCCTGGGAGGGGCGGTTGCGCTCGTATACAGGGATGTAGTCCTGCCTGGCCGCTACGCGGTGGCGGGGCACGACCCAGAAAGCCTCGTCGTACGGGGGCTCCGGCGGCACGGGGCGTGCCGAACGGCCGAGGAAGAGCGGGTTCGCCCAGTCCTTCACGTCGATGGCCCAGCGGTGGCCGTCGGGGAAGGTGACGAGCAGGTCGTAGGCGTCATAGCCCGGCCACATCCGCACCGTCAGCCCCAACGCCAACAGTTCTCCCTCCATAGTCGCCTCGGCGCGTCCCGGTCCGGTGACGAACTGCCGCACCGGCCGCTCGACCTGGTGCACCTCGCCTGTCACCTCCGGACGCAGTCGCCTGCCCAGAGGGGTCGGGCCCTGGCGGCGGCAGCGGTCGCGCTCGCACCACCACTCCCCGTCCTGCACGGGGACGAGCAGCGTGAGACAGCGCCCACAGCAGACGTATGAACCGTCGTGCAGATAGCTGTCGGGAACCGGGAGGTAGATGCGCTGGATCAGTTCGTGAACCGGCTCCAGGACCAGATCGCTGAGGACTTCGAAGCTTTCCGGCGCGGTCAGGACCGGGCGGTTGACGAGCAGCCCGCGGAAGGCGGTGTAGGCCTCCTCCTCGCCGAACGCCCGGCACAGGCGCAGCGCGGTGTGGATGATCTCACGGTCGCGGAAGGTCAGCGCGCTGTCGCGGGTGCGCTCGGCCCATTCGTGGCAGAGCTCGGTCGGCCGCCCGGAGCCCGCGTCGAGCAGTCGGTCCTCGGGGCCGATCGCGTCCGCGGGCAGATCGACCGGCCAGTCGGCGAGAGGGACCTCCTTGCACCAGGACACGAGTTCGGGAAGGCTCGCCGGCGGCGTGGCCTCCTTGAGCAGGCAGGCGAGGACCGTGCGGTCCAGCGCCCGCTGGGCCTCCGGCGGGTAGGGCAGAGTGAACGCGTCGAGGCCGGTCTGCGCGTCGAGCGCGAGCATGGCGCCGGCCAGCGTACGGACCATCGAAATGCCTTGGTGGGCGGACCAGTCCGCGGCGGCGTCACGCATCGTTCCAATAGTCATCGGGGCTCTCCCGAGGCGGCACACCAGCGGCGGACTTCGCAATCGGCGCAGTGGTCGCCCGGCGTGGGGGAGTAGGTCTCGTCGTGCGCCCATCCGGCGGCGAGCTCGGCGACGATCTCGCGCGCCTCGTCGCGGGTCACCTGGTCGAATGGGTCGATCTCCTCGCAGACCGACCCGTTCTCCCGAAGGATCTCCAACTCGATCCGTGAGCGGCGGGGATCGCCGCCGGGGACGCCGGCGGCCATCAGCAGGACGGCGAGCGCGAGCTGCGGATATACGCGGAGCAGTGGACGGCCTTCCCAGGTACGTCGCGACGCGGTCTTCGTCTCACGCCACACCCAGCCGCCCGATTCGGTGTAGAGCAGGTCGGGGTCGGCGATGACGACCACATCTACGACCGGGTCGTAAGCAGCCAGACGCCACTGGGTGCGGACGAGTTCGTCCTCCGGCAGCCCGTCGAGCGGGCAGAAGGCGTGGTGCTCTTCGACCATGCGGACAGCGGGGCCCAGCTCGTCCTCCGTCAGGCCCGGCAGTGCCGCAGGCAGTGGCACGTCCCGGCAAGGGATGCGGGTATGTTCGCCGTGCCGGTCGTTCAGCCAGGCGTCGACGGCACGCCCACGGCGGATCGCCTCGTTCTCGCTCCGGCCGTCCTTGATGTACAGGGCCCGGGTCAGATGGAAGCGCGCCGGGCAGGACTCGTAGGCGCGCAGGTCGCTGATGGAGACGCTGCGCCGCTTGCGAGGGCGGCGAGGAGCAGGCACACCGAGCAGCCCTGGAACCACGGGCAGAGAAGCGCAGCCGACAAGCCCTTCACAGGTGGTGCAGTCCGACCCCGGGCGCAGTGCCCGCCCGTCGAGGACGGCGGCGTACCGCTTCTTTGCATGCTCCTCGAACTGCCGCACCGCCTCGTCGGCGTCCCAGTCAGCCAGGATGAGGGGCTGGCCGTCGCCCAGGCCGACGCCGATGACGCGAACCCGCTGCGGCCTGACCGCATCGGTCCCGGCCTTCCGGTAGGGCTCGCCGAAGGACCCGCGAGCCGGGACTCCGGTCGCCGCGATCGCGGCGGCGGCCGCGATCTCCGCCTCCGAGCGGGTCTCCTTGGCAGAACCAATGGACGGAATCCAGATTTCCCGTACCGAGCCGTCCCGGGTGGCGTACCTTCGGCCCCAGGCGGTGCGCTCGTACTGCGCAACCCCTCGCGCGTCCGGCTGGCGCAGCCGGCTCAGCCCCACCCACTCGTTGCTCACGGGGAACGAGGCTGGAAATCCGGCGGCCTCGTGTCGCGCCCGAGCGGCAAGGTAGGCGTGCACGGCGTCAAGTGCCCACGCGCGGTGGACGGGGTGACAGTTGCGAGTGTGCCGGCTGTCAGCCAGCGCGGCCCGCACGCTGCTGCCATCGTGCTCGATCGCGTCGAGCATGCTCTGAACCGGTGTGAAGAAGAAGTCCTGGACGGGCTTCCAGCGGGAGCGTTCGGGGGTCTGCGTCAGGAGCGGGCGGGCTCGCAGGGCCCTTCCCCAGGCACAGGCGTCCGCCTCCGCGCGCAGCAAGGGCAGGCCGATCCTGACCACGTCGGATCGGCCGCTGAGGCCGGGAGGCTTCGGGAGAGTGCTCACGACAACAGAGAACCGCACTGTGTGAACTTAGTCAAGCGACAGTAAGTCTTCGGTCTTGGTAACGTATTGGCGTGAACACCGCGCAGTGGGAGGACGCGATGCGGCCAGGAGACGTGCTCTTCGAGAGGTTCCGGATCGGTGCCGGCCTGAAGACGGGCGGCATGGCGCGCGTATGGCTGGCCGATGATCTGCATTCGGGGGAGACGGTGGCGGTCAAGGTGCTCGGTCGCGACTACTGGTCCTCTTCGTACGACGTCGATGAGCGAAGTGTCCGCAGCGAGGCGTTCAACCGCTTCGAGCGGGAGCGTGACCTCCTGCACAAGTTCGCAGGCCCCGGCATCCCGCGCCTGATCGACTTCGGTCGTTTCCGTGGGGAGCCGTGCCTGGTGATGGAGTTCATCCCGGGAAAGAACCTGCGGGACTTCCTCTCCCTTCACCGGCCCTCGCTGGCCGCGGCCGCCGCGATCGGCGTGCAGATCCTGGAGATCCTCGACAGGATCCACAAGGGCGGCGCCGTGCACCGCGACTTGAAGCCGCAGAACGTGGTGCTCGCGGACAACGGCGCCGTCCACATCATCGACTTCGGCATCGCCCTGCCCACCGACCCGCAGGCCACCCGCTACACCCGCCATGGCCACACTCCCGGCAGCACCGGCTATATGGCGCCGGAGATCATCCGTGGTGTGAAGACCCCGACCCCCGCTGCCGACCTCTACGGCTTCGGCTGCATGTTGTACGAGATCGTCACCGCGAAGCAGGTGTTCAAGGAGCTTCACGACCGCAGCATCGAGGACCAGCACCGCAACGATCCTCCGCCGCGTCTTGACCCCGCGCGGCATCCCGTTGGCGCCGACCTGGCGGACCTGACCTGGGGGCTGCTGCAGAAGGAGGCCGCCGGCAGGCCGAGCCTGGCAGACGGGCTGGAGGTCTTGCGCCGCTACCTTCCCCGGCTGGGGGATCTCGCCCCCTCGCCCCGGCTGGACCCCGATCCCACCCTGCCGTTCAGAGAAGGTCGCGACTCACCGCCCGTGACCGCGAAGCCGGCGCCCGTGCAGCGGCAGCGCCCCGCTGTCAGGCGCAGGATGATGCCGAGCCGCCGCGAGTTCGGCGACCTGCTCGACGCCGCCGAGGACGAACTGATGGAGCAGCGGCCCGGCCCGCAGGCGGAGCGGGTGGTGGCCCGGCTTGGAGAGGTGGAAGCCGCCTGGGGTCCGCGGGAGCGCCTCGTCGTACGGGGTCGGCTGGTTCGCGCGGATCGTGCCCGGCTCGAAGGGGACTGGCCCGGAGCCGGCAGGCTGTACCGCACGGTGGAGCGGACGCCTCTCGGCGCGAAGGACGTGGACCTTCTCCTGGAAGCCCGTGTCGGCATCGCCGAATGCCTGGTGCCGGAGGAGGACGACACCAAGGTGGCCTTCGGCATGTGGAAGGCGGTGGTCGTCGAGCTTCGCGGCCTGTCCCGGTCGTCCTCGAAACTGCATTGGCGTTGTCGCGAGTTCGCTGCAGAGCTCGCAGAATCGGGCCACCGCGATGAGGTCGAGACGATGCTCAGCTCTCTCTGAGCCGCCCGGCGGCCAGAAGTTCCGTGAGCGTCCGGCTCAGTGTCGCACCCACGTTGCCCACCTCCGCGATGGCGTGTTCGAAGCGCACCAGCCGACGGTGGATGTCGCCGTATCGGCGCTGTTCGTCGATGGGAAGACGAGGTACCAGGAGACGCCGCGGATCCACTCGCGATGTGGTGGTGGCGTGTGTACCGGCCTGCCGTGCGTTGAAGTGCGCACGCAGGCAGGCTGCCACGAACCATGGGTCCAGACGCTCGGTGTCGGGCCGAAGCCGATGGATGTGCGGCCCCAGGACCGTGGGAGCCGCAACGTCCACCCATGCGCTGAACTCGGCCGACGGAACGACCACCACCACGTCGTTGGACGATGTCACGGTGATGCCCTTGTCCCGTTCCAGTTGCTCGACGTCCTCGGCGGCTATCCAGAACTGGGGTGGCTGCCCTTCCCGCAGGTCCGCGACGGTGAGCACCGGAACCCCATCATCGGGCCGCTCGCCCCGCCGCAGGTGTCCGTCCGGGATCGCCTGCCCTGGTGCCAGCGCGAGCGCGCCGGCTTGCTCCAGGTCGGCGACCGCGACGGCGTGGGCGTCCGCCACTTCCCGCACCACCTCGAGATCGCGCAGGCTCTTCCCCAGATCCTGGGCCTCTTGCAGGTTCGAGTCGAACTGCCGCCAGGTACGGCGATGATTGACGACCGATACCGACACGCTGGTGGGCGCATGCCGTGCGGGAGTCAGGTCGGTCTCCTCGCCCAGCAGGTCGAGAACCGGTATTTCGATGCTGCTCTCTTGCGCGTTGCCTGCCATCGCGCCGAATACCCGACCTCGGACGGCGTCCCAGTCGACGGTTTGAGCGCGGGCGGCTGACAAGGTGGCTCGGCAGTCGGCCGTGTCCACCATGAGAACCGAAGGGGCGGCTCTGCGCTGGGCAGGCGGCTGCAGGATCCACAGGTGCAGGCCGACTCCGAAAGGCGGAGCCGCTCCCGGCGGCAAGGCGATGACCGCCCTGAGCGACCCGGCACGCAGCATCGCCGCCCTGATGCGACGGCCCGCGCGGCGGGAGGCCACGGCGGGCGGCAGGAGCACGACGGCGACGCCGTCATCGCCCAGTGAGGAGACGATGTGCTGCACCCAGGCGAGTTCGGACTCGGTGCGTGGGGGCAGGCCGAACAGCCATCGTCGATCGGTGGCCAGCTCCGCGTACCCCCAGTCGCGTTCGTTGGTGGGCGGATTGCAGAGAATCACATCAGCGGCAGCGGCTGGGGATTCGCTCCGCAAGGTGTCGGTCGTTCTGAGGTCGATCTCGGGCGTCTCGGTCAGCAGAGACAACCTGGATCTCGCCAGCATGGCGAGAACGGGATCCCGTTCGTTACCGAGAAGCCGGCGTGCGCCATCCCACCGTTCCGCGCCGGCCGACAGCAGTCCGCCGGCACCGCAGGCGGGATCGAGCAGTGTGTCGATCCCTCCCGGCCTGGCCAGGGCCGCCACCTCTGCCATGAACGAGGCGAGCGGAGCCGGTGTCGTGGTGATCTGACGTATGTGCGTACCGAGCCACCGGTCGAGAAGATATTGGAAAGTCTCGCGGCCGCCTTCCTGCAGGGAGAGCTCAAGAGCCTGATCGACCAGCTGCTCTTCGCCGGGATCGAGCTCGCGATGAGGCGCGTCTCGCAGCCGGGCGCCGAACTCGGCGATGACCCGCCCCATGCGATCACGATCGCCCAGAGCCTCATAAGCCGGCCAGAGGCGTTCGAGCGAACCGGTGGACGATCCGAGTTTGTCGTGCTCACGCAGCCACTCCTCGACCTGGACCAGGGAGAACTGCGGGCTGGTGTCCGTACCGCTGACAGGGGAGGGAAAGGTGTGATGCCGTCTTCGCCAATTGCTGACGGCGGCCCGTCCCACCCCCGCGATGCGCGCGATCTCGGCGAGTGTCACCACGACAGGGCGCTCGCCCATGTATCAAGCCCTTCGCTGAACAGACTGCTATGTTGACGCAGTTTTCATCATACCCTCCAGTAGGCGAAGTCACCAGAAAACTCGCACAGGTGTTCTATGTGTGCCGTTGAAGCTGCTGCGACACGAAGGGACTGGGCGCGCCGCTCCATGACACGTAGAGCGCCTCGCGCGCCCGCGTGCAGGCGACGAAGAGCACGCAGCGCTCTCGCAGCATGTCACTCTCGTGCTGGAGCCGGTCCACCTCCGCCGGCGTGATCTCCTTCGCGAACGGCACCGCACTCGCGGTCACCCCTGCCACCGCCACGCAGCGGAACTCCAGGCCCTTCATGGCATGCATGGTCGCCAGGCGAACCCCCTCGGCGTTCGCCGACGGCTGGTCCCTGACCTTGACCGCCAGGATGCCCTCGGCCACCAGCCGGTCGTGGACCTTGTTCAGCAGGATGTTGAAACGCGTGCAGACGGCGATCTCACCCGGCCGCACCCCCTGCCCCAGCCACTCCCGCACCCGTTCCACGACCGCCGCGACCTCGGCCTGCTCGCCCGGGAAACCGGCCGTACGAGGGCGCTTGCCGTGCAGCAGGGACCGGTAGCCGGACAGGCTCTCGTTGCCCTGCCCGCCCAGGTCCTGAACGAGCGACCCGTCGAGCAGGCCGGTCGACCAGGTCAGGATCTCCGCCGTGCTGCGGTAGTTGATGCGCAGCCGGCCGCTTCGTCCGGCCACGGAGATGCCGAGTGAGCTGAGTGACACCTTGGAGTCGTAGATCCGCTGGTGCGGGTCGCCCGTGATGAAGAGATCGTCCGGGCCGGCGAGGACGGCAGCGCGCAGCACCCGCCACTGCGCCGGGTGCAGGTCCTGCGCCTCGTCCACGATGACGTGGTCGAAACCGTACCGCCGCAGGTTGGAGCCGCCCAGCAGCAGGGTCGCTTCCGCGCAGAGCTGCAGGTGGGTGCTGACGCCGCCGTTGCGGAGCTCCGCCGTGAACGTCTCGATCGCGTTCCAGACCTGCTCCCGCTGCCGCGGCCCGATCGCCGTGCCCCGGCCCCGCCGGGGCGCCTGGAGGTACTCGGTCCGCGAGGTGATCCGCTGCGCGAGGACGACATGCCGGTACTCCTGGTGCAGGAACTGCTCGGTCCACGGCAGGTCCAGCCGCCGGATGACGCGCCGCCAGATCTGCCGCTCGTCGGCGTCCCCGATCATCTTGGGCGTGCGGCCGGCCAGCGCACGCACGACGCGGTAGGCGAAGGCGTTCACCGTGGTGACGTCCACCCTCGCGAGCTGCTTCTCGTCGTCGAGAAGCAGCTCGAGATTCTCCCGCAGCGCCGCCGCGAGCGCGGTGGTGTACGTCGTGAGCAGGATCCGGCTGCCGGGCGAGCGGGTGAGCAGGTGCTTGACCCGGTGCAGCGCGACCACCGTCTTGCCCGTTCCCGGGCCGCCCGTCACCTGCGCCGGCCCGTTGTAGGAGGGCCGGTACGCGACGCGCCGCTGCGAGGGATGCAGGAAGACCCGCCACGCGGCGAACGGTTTGCTGAGCACGTCGGTCAGCTCGTCCGCGCTGCTCACCAGGGTGATGCGGGTCGTGGTGTTGATGATCGCTTGCTCGAGACTCCGGTCCGCGTCGGCAGAGGCGTCGGCGGGGCGGCGCTCGGCCACGACCTGCTGGTAGACCTCCTGGGGCGAGAACCCCTCCGCGAGATACTGCAGCACCTCGAACTGGTCCTCGGGCAGGAGCGAGGCGAACGCGTTCAGCTGCGGCTGGTCGATGATGGTCCGAACGGCGCGCATGACCTGGTCGTCGATGCCGAGATCACGCAGCACGGTGTCGGAGTGCTTGGCGAACAGCAGCGATGGTGCCTCGGCCGCCGCCTGCTCCAGGGCAGGGGTGAGCTGCTCGATGGCGACGACGTTGCGCACCTCCAGGGCGTGCGTGGCGGAGTTGACGGTGTAGAGCCGCTTGGCCGCCCACCCGTAGGCCTCGTCGTGTGGCACGACGTTCAGCAGCAGGAACGTGTCGGTGCCGTCGTCGGGCGCCAGGACCACGCCGCGCCAGAACTCGGTGACGCGGATGGTCCGCATGCGCGGGTCTCGCGCGTTCACCACCGACTCCAGGTGCAGGCCCTTGTCGGCGTACAGCTCGGCGATGGTGAGCTGCTGGAACCGTTTCATGGCCTTGCGCACGCCCGCCTTGACCGGTTTCTCCAGAGCGTCGAAGCTCTCCCAGAAACTGTTGGCGAAGGCGAGCTGCGGCACGCGGAACCTCCCGGGGCGAGTGGCGGATCACTAGGGTATGGGCGAGCCGTTCGCCGAACCAGCCCGTCTCAGCAGATCGCGAAGGTTAGGGGTGGCGTGTGCATTGACGTCGATTGAGGAGTTCGAGTGAATCTCACTAAGCACCCCCTGACGGAGTTCGAGCGGCGCCTCGTCGGCATTGCGGATGACAGGGGGTATGAATTAACCCACCTGGTGAAGAAGGTCTGCGAATTAAGCCATTCGAGAAGCTGCGTGCCGATTTACCTCGTCCGGGCGTATGCCCTACGCCAGGTGATCGAGGTCAGGATCCACCCGGAAACCCCTGAAACCGTGCTTGAGGCAATCGAGGCCATCCACGGCCTGAGCATCAACTCTGAATTTCGCTATCACTCCAACTTGCGTCGGTTTCCAAGAAGGCGCAACAAGGGCGTGGCCGAAATTCCCTTTGCTCGTGCGGTCGGATGCGCGGACATCACTGCCTTCGATTGCCTGCTGCAGACGCTCGCGGCGGCCTGCTGATCCCCATTGCAGCGAGCGAGAGACGTCGCCCAGCTATCCGGGGCTGCGTGACAGCCCCTTCACCGAGCCAGGAACACCCTCACGCGCGCAGGACGGTGACCTGGCGGCCGGACGGGGTGGTCGCCTGCTCGAAGCCGCCGCGTTCCTTCCAGGGCGGGGCTTCCGGGCGGCGGTCGAAGATGACCAGGACACCGGTGGTGAGGGTGAGCCGGTCGAGGTAGCGGTCGAGCTGGGCCAGGCCCCCGGGCTTCGGGTCTTCCGCGCCGGGTCGCCACACCTTCAGTTCCATGGCCTCGCGTTGCATCAGCCGCCCGCCGTCGGGGCCGCTGTACGGCCAGCGGACGTACACGTCCATGCGTTTGGTGCCGGCGGCGTACTCGCGGTCGAGGTAGCCGCCGCCGTTGACCAGGCGGTGCAGGAAGGCCATGAGGATGATCTGGCAGGCGGCCTCGTGGTAGCCCTCCTGCTGGGTGAGGACCTCGCCGTGTTCACGCCAGAACACCACGAACTCCTTCAACAGGCGCGGCAGGTCGAAGCGGCCGTCGGGGAGCACGAAGCTGTGCGGGTCGGCGTGGACGTTCTGTTCCGTCAGGTCGCCCAGCACGCGCAGGATGACCTCCCGGTAGATCGGGTTGGCCACCTGCGGCGGCGGCTTCTGCGTGATCAGGCCGAGATCGCGGGCGTAGGACAGGTCTTCGGTGTTGTAACGGTCGATGTGGGTGCCGCCGGCCACGATCGGTTCCATCACCCGCTTGATCCGGGGCTCGTACAGGCGGCCCCCGAGGGAGTCCAGGTGGGTGGCGCGGGCCCGGATCAGCCGCTCCTTGGCATCCTCTACCTGCTCGGTGGTGATGGTGCCGGTCACCCCCATCTTGAAGGTGATCTCATGGGCGAGTGCGTTGACCAGCCAGGGTTGCCCCTGGGTCAGCTCGAAGACGCGGTCCACCGCGTCCTTGGTGAACTTCTGGCCGGTCGCCTGGGTGTGCTGGTCGTAGAGTTCGGCGATTTGGTCGGCGGTGAAGTCGCCCAGACGCAGTGAATCAGTGATGATGTTGAACGGGCTGGCCGCGTTGAACCGGTCGGGGGCGCCGCCCGAGGCGACCTTGTACTCACGCAGGTCGCGCATCCCGCACAGCACCACGGACGCGGGGAACGGTTCGCCGTCCGGCCGCGCGTTGTGACCGTCACGAAGCTGGCTGAGGATACTGACCAGACTGTTGCCCTGCAGGGCGTCGATCTCGTCCATGAACAGCACCACCCGGCGAGGGCTGCGGCGGCACCACTCGCTCAGCGCCTCGTTGAACTGGCTGCCCGGCGTGATCTGCGGCCAGGGATCCGGCGGCAGCAGTTCCTCCGGCCATCCCGACCGCGCGGCGGCCTGGCGGAGGGAGTCCAGCAGCATCTCCTCCGCCCAGCCGACGTCATCACCTGCTACTTTGGCCCGCTCGCAGGAGAACATCAGGGCGGCGGTGTCGCCCTCGGCGGTCAGCTCGGACGCCAGGGTGCGCAGCGTGGTCGTCTTGCCGGTCTGCCGGGGCGCGTGCAGCACGAAGTAGCGGTCCATCTCGATGAGCGCCCGCGCCTCGGGAAGCCGTGGCGCGGGGGGCAACATGTAGTGGAGCTGCGGATTGCAGGGACCGGCGGTATTAAAGGACCTCACTGGGGGTGGCTGCATAGTCACATTCTGCCATCATTCCGAGCTGGGGACGCGGAGATCCTCAGGTAGGCCTTGGCCAGCTCCTCGTCGGTGAAAGGCCCGTACTGTCCCCGGTTCAGCAGGTCGGCGGACAGGAACCAGTGCCGCATCAGAAACTCTCGGTAGATCGGGTTGGCGATCTCCGGTGCCCCGGTCTCCCGGATGAGACCTAAATTACGAACGTAGGAGACGTCATCGTCGAAGGAAGCGTCCGTGCCCGGAAGCGCGTTCCCTCCATGATCGCCCGGATCACCCGTTCCACCCGGGGCTCGTACAGTCGCCCCCTGAGGGCGTCCAGGTGGGTAGCGCGCTCTCGGATCAACCGTTCCTTGGCCTCATCGACCTGTGCGGGGGTGATGGCGCCGCACACCCCCATCCCGAAAGTGATCTCGTCGGCGAGGGCGTTGACCAGCCACGGTTGTCCCTGGGGCAGCTCGAAGACGCGATCCACGGCATCCTTGGTGAACTCTTGGCAGGTTTCCTGGGTGTGCTGGTCGTAGAGTTCGGCGATCTGGCCGGCGGTGAAGTCGCCCAGGCGCAGTGAGTCAGCGAAGACGTCGAACGAGTCGGCCGGGCTGAACCGCGCGGGGTCGCCGCCGGAGGCGACCTTGTAGTCGCGCAGGTCGCGCAACCCGCACAGCACCACCGAGGCGGGGAACGCAAGCCCGCTGTGCCGCGCGTCGTGGCCGTGGCGGAGCTTGCTGAGGATGCTGATCAGGCTGGTGCCGTGCAGGGTGTCGATGTCGTCGAGGAACAGCACGACCCGGCGCGGGCAGCGACGGCACCACTCGCTCAGCGCCTCACCGAACCGAGTGCCCGCCTGCTCCTCGGGCCAGGGGTCCGGCGGCAGCATTTCCTCAGGCGATCCCGACAAGTCGGCGGCCCTGCGGAGGGAGTCCAGCAGAATCGTCTCCGTGGCGGCGATGTCGTCGCTGAAGACCTTGGCGAGCTCGCACGAGAACGACAGGGCGGCGATGTCGCCTTCGGCGGTCAGGTCGGAGGCCAGGGCGTCCACGGCGGTCGTCTTGCCGGTCTGCTGGGGCGCGTACAGCACGAAATAGCAGTCCATTTCGATGAGCTCGCGCACCCCCGGGAGCTGCGGCGCGGACGGCAGCATGTAGTGGCGTCGTGGGTCGCAGGGGCCGGCGATATTGAAATGCCTCGCTGCGGGTGCTCGCATGGTCACAGATTGCCATCTCCTTGCTGTACGCGCCTGGGACAAGCACTCTCGGACGTCAACCGCTCGTTCATGGAGCCCGCCGTTCCACGCAGACGAACCAGACGATCTTGCCGTCCGGGGCGGGATCGACACCCCATCGTTCGGAGTAGGCCGCGACGATCGCCAGCCCGCGTCCGTGCTCCTCGTTCGGTCCCGCCGGCAGCGGGGTCGGCCAGACGGGGCTGTGGTCGACCACCTCGCCCCGGACGCTACGGCCCTGCCGGTACAGGGAGAGGGTCATCGCGGACTTCGCGTGCACGACCGCGTTGGTCACGACCTCGGAGACCACCACGGCCACGTCGTCGGCCAGGCCGGACAGGTCCCACGTTGCGAGGGCTTCGCGTACGAGCCGGCGCGCGACGCTCGCCGTCTCGGGGGCGGCGGGCAGGTCCCAGCAGGCCTCTCCGCCATCTCGTACGAGGGGCGGAATGAACGGGTTCGCTCGCGCAGAACCGTCGAGCTGGCTCGTGGCCGGATGGCGTGTGCCTCGATCGGAAGGGTAGGCATGCCTGTTCACCGTGCCCGTCCCTCCAGCAGCGCTGTCCAGAGCTTGTCCGCCTCTGCTCTTCGCAGCCAGGGGCTGTCGCTGACGTGGGTGCCCGCGGACGAGCGCACGGTGCGGGGGATAAAGGCCAGGCCCGCCGCCTCGCACAGCTCGTATGAGGTGGGGGTGCAGCCGCAGGTGTGGCTTCTGACTCTGATGGTGGCGGCTCTGGGCATGGGCGGAGACCCCCTGATCCTGCTGTACCCGTCCTTGAGCGGTTCGGGGTGTGCGCTGTGGAAATCCTCGACGCTCATGCCGACCGCCCCTCGTATGCATCTCGCGCCCAGCCATAGCCCTCGCAGACGGTTATTCTCGTCGCCGGGATTTTCTTGAGTCCAGCCATATGCGGCGCTTTCGGGACTGCCGTTTCTGTGTCGTCATGGTGAAGTTGCCTTCTCATGCGTTCACCTCCGCGACGATGATGGCGGCGGCATTGAGTGTTTTCCAACCTGAAGCCGCAGGTCGCGGGCATGCCGTGCGGGAGGTCTTGATCGACAAGTAGAAGAGCCCC
>NZ_QNFZ01001044.1 GCF_003313395.1 Nonomuraea lactucae
AGGCGGGCCGCGGCGGTCGCGGCCTCGCTCGCCGCCGCGATCTGGGCCTACGACCTGCGGCTGAAGTCCACCGCCGCCGGCCCGATGGCCATGGCGGCCTGCCGGGTGCGGCGCGTCGCCGCCCGGCTCGACGAGCTGGGCCTGTCCTGCGTCGTCGAGACCGGCGCACGCTACCTGCTGGACCCATGGCACAAGCACCGGCCCACACTCTTCGACTCCGACCGGCGGATCGACCTGCTGCGCAGGGCGGTCGCCATCGCCGCCGACCTGGGCGCCTACGCGGTCTCCTTCTGGAGCGGTAAGCCCCCGGAGGTCCCGGACCCCTGGGACCGGCTCACCCGCTCCTGCGCCGAGGTCCTGGAGGCCGCGGAGAAACACCGCGTCCCGCTCGGCTTCGAACCGGAACCGGGCATGTTCATCGACACCATCGACGGTTACCTTGCCCTGCGCGAGCGCCTCGGCGCGCCGGAGCTGTTCGGCCTCACCCTGGACATCGGCCACTGCCGCTGCCTGGAGCCCGATCCGGTGGCCGAGTCCGTACGGCGGGCTCTGCCGTACCTGGTCAATGTGCAGATCGACGACATGCGGCGAGGCGTGCACGAGCACCTGGAGTTCGGTGAGGGCGAGATCGAGTTCGTCCCCGTGCTCGCGGCGCTGCGTGACTTCGCCGGCCTGGTCGCCGTGGAACTGCCCCGGCACTCGCACGCGGCGGTGGAGGTCGCCCGCCGCTCCCTGGCATTCCTGCGAAAGACGGAGAGCATGGCGCGATCCCTGCGAGAGGCGTGTGACCTGGTACGCGCAGAACCCGGCAAGATCGCGACCCTCTTCCCGGCCGCCGCGCGCACCTGGGGAGAGGAGTCGCGGCAGCAGCTGATCGCCGCACTCCCCCGTGACGTCGTGGCGCGGGAGCTGCGGGAGCTCTACCGGTACGGCGACGCCGGCGAGAAGCTTGCCGTCCTGCGGGCGCTGGACACGATCACCGGCGCCGAGGGCGTGCCCATCGTGCTCGACGCGCTGCGCACCAACGACACCCGGCTGATCGACGCGGCGATGGGTGGTTACGCCGCCGCCTGGCTGCCCGCCGACGCCTGGCGGCAGGGCGTGCTCAAGTGCGTGTTCTGCGGCATCCCGCTGGCCCGGGTGCCGGGGCTGGCCGAGCGGACCGACCCGGAGCTGGTCCGCATGCTGGCCGACTACGCCCGCGAGCGGATCGCGGCCGGGCGCGAGGTACCGGCGGACGTGACGGAGGTCGTCGATGCGCATCTTTGATCCCCACATCCACATGACGTCCAGGACCACCGACGACTACGAGGCGATGGCCGCCGCCGGGGTGCGTGCCGTGGTCGAGCCGGCCTTCTGGCTGGGGCAGCCGCGCACCTCGGCGGCCAGCTTCGCCGACTACTTCGACGCGCTGATCGGCTGGGAGCCCTTCCGCGCCGGCCAGTTCGGCATCGCGCACCACTGCACGATCGCGCTCAACCCCAAGGAGGCCAACGACCCGCGCTGCCGCGAGGTCCTGGAGCTCCTGCCGCGCTACCTGGCCAAGGACCGGGTGGTCGCCGTCGGCGAGGTCGGCTACGACTCGATGACCAGCGAGGAGGACGCGGTCTTCGCCGCCCAGCTGAAGCTGGCCCTCGATGTCGATCTGCCGGTCCTCGTCCACACCCCGCACCGGGACAAGGCCGTGGGCACCCGGCGCGCTCTCGATGTCATCCGCGAGGCCGGGATCGCGCCCGAGCGCGTCGTGGTGGATCACCTCAATGAGCTGACCGTGGACATGGTCGCCGGGTCCGGTTGCTGGATGGGCTTCTCCATCTACCCGGACACCAAGATGGACGAGCAGCGGATGCTCCGGATCCTCCAGGAGTACGGCACAGCGCGCATCCTGATCAACTCGGCGGCCGACTGGGGGACGCAGCGACCCGCTGAAGACCCGGAAGACGGGCGAGGCGATGCTGGCGGCCGGCTTCTCCGACGACGACGTGGACAGGGTGCTGTGGCGTAACCCGGTCGAGTTCTTCGGGCAGAGCGGGCGGCTGTCGCTGGACGCGTCGGCCGGCGAGACCTACGCGGGCAACTCGATCAAGCGAGGTGGGTGATGCGCTTCCGCCACCGTGACCATCTGGTCCACCTCGCCTACTGCACCAACGTGCATCCGGCCGAGGACCTGGCCGGAGTGATCGCGCAGTTGGACCGCTACGCGGTGCCGGTGCGCGAGCGGCTCGGAGCCGAGCGTCTGGGCCTGGGCCTGTGGCTGGCCGCTCCGGCGGCGGCCGAGGTCCGTGCCCGCCCCGGACAGCTGCGCGCCGAGCTGGCGGCGCGTGGCCTGGAGGTGGTCACGCTCAACGGCTTCCCCTACGCCGGGTTCCAGCAGCCGGTGGTCAAGGGCGCCGTGTACCGGCCCGACTGGGCGGAGCCGGAGCGACCGGCCTACACCGTCGACCTGGCCTGGGCGCTGGCCGGCCTCCTGCCGGAGGATGTCATGCACGGCAGCATCTCGACGTTGCCGCTGTGCTGGCGCTCCCGCTGGTCATCCGGCTGGGCCGATACGGCACGCGCCGGCCTGGAGAAACTGCGGAGGGAGCTCGAAGCCGTCGAAAGCGCCACGGGGCGGACCGTCCGGATCGGGTTCGAGCCGGAGCCCGGGTGCGTGATCGAGACCGTCGACCAGGCCGTCGCCCTGCTCAAGGACCTCGACCCCCGATATTTCGGCGTCTGCCTGGACACCTGCCATCTCGCGGTCATGCACGAGGAGCCGCGCGAGGCGCTGGACAAGCTGACCGAGGCCGGGCTGCCCGTCGTCAAGGTCCAGGCCTCCGCCGCGCTGGAGGCCCGCGACCCCGCCCGGGCGCGGCAGGTCCTCGAACGCTTCGTTGAGCCCCGCTTCCTCCACCAGACTCGCGCAGGCGCGCACGGTGCCGACGACCTCGACGAGGCGCTCGCCGTACTCCCTGATGACCTGCCCTGGCGGGTGCACTTCCACATCCCCCTGCACGCCGACCCGCCACCGCCCCTGGCCGGCACCCGGCCGGTGCTCAGGCAGACGCTGGCCGAGTTGTTCGCCGGCGACGGCGTCCACCACATCGAGGTCGAGACCTACACCTGGGACGTCCTGCCCGGCAGGCAGGACGACCTGGCGGGTGGCATCGCCGCAGAGCTGGCCTGGACCCGCGACACCCTGACCGAACTCGGCCTCGAGGAGGCATGATGGCGCTCGTCGTGCTCAATGTGGTCGGCCTCACCCCGCGGCTGCTGCCGCACATGCCCGCCGTTCGCTCGGTGGCCGACCATGGCTTCTCCGCCGCCCTGGAGACCGTCTTCCCCGCCGTGACCTGCTCGGTCCAGTCCTCGATGCTCACCGGGCTGCTGCCGCGCGACCACGGGATCGTCGGCAACGGCTGGTACTTCCGCGACCTGGGCGAGGTCTTCCTGTGGCGGCAGCACAACACGCTGGTGCAGGGCTCGAAGGTCTGGGACGAGCTGTCCGGCACGGTCGCCAACCTCTGCTGGTGGTACGCCATGGGCGCGCGGGTCGACTGGACGGTCACGCCGCGCCCGATCTACTACGCCGACGGCCGCAAGGAACCCGACTGCTACACCTATCCAGCCGAGCTCCACGACGACCTGGTCTCCAGGATCGGCGACTTCCCGCTCTTCACCTACTGGGGGCCGACCGCGTCGATCGCCTCCAGCAGGTGGATCATCGCGGCGGCCGGCCGGATGCTCCTGCGCCACACCCCCGATCTGCTCCTCGCCTACGTCCCGCATCTGGACTACGACCTGCAGCGCTTCGGGCCCGGCGGCGGCGAGGCGGTCAGCGCGGCGGCCCAGGTGGACACCGCCCTGCGTCCCCTGATCGAGCTCTGCCGCGAGCGCGGCGACCAGGTGCTCGTCGTCTCCGAGTACGGCATCACCGGCGTCTCCCGGCCCGTGAACGTCAACCGGGCGCTGCGCCGGGCCGGGCTCCTGCACGTCCACACCCAGGACGGCATGGAGTACCTCGATCCCTGGACCTCCCGCGCCTTCGCCGTCGCCGACCACCAGGTCGCCCACGTCTACGTGCGCGACCCGGTCGATCTGGAGCGGACGCGGGCGGTCCTGGCGGAGCTCCCCGGCGTCGACCTGGTGCTCGACGCGGAGACCAAGCCCGCCTTCGGCATCGACCACGAGCGCGCCGGCGATCTGGTGGCCGTGGCCGAGCCCGACTCCTGGTTCACCTACTACTACTGGCTGGACGACGCGCACGCGCCCGACTTCGCCCGCGCCGTGGAGATCCACCGCAAGCCCGGCTACGACCCGGCCGAGCTGCTGTTCGCCCCGGGCGGCAAGCTCCGCGCCGCCAAGGCGCTGCTGCGCAAGAAGACGGGCATGCGCTACCTGATGGACGTCGTGCCGGTCGACCCGTCGGGCGTACGCGGCAGCCACGGCCGCCTTCCCGACACCGAGGCCGACAGCCCCGTACTCCTGTGCTCGGATCCGTCGATGGCGGCGGAGAAGTATGCTGCCACTGACGTCAAGCAGCTCATCCTGCGCTTGCGACGAGGCGGTTGACGTTCTCCGGCGACAGATGGTGCTCGATGGCGAGGATTCCGGCGCCCAGCGCCGCGGCGTCGACGCCGGTACGGCTCGGCACGATCGACAGGCCGTGGGTGGCCAGGGGCAGCGAGCGCCGGTAGACCGCCTCCCGGATGCCGGCCAGCAGGTGCTCGTGAACCCTGGCCATCACCCCGCCGATGGCGATGACATCGGGATTGAAGAAGTTGACCAGACCGGCCAGGACCTCGCCGATGAGCCGGCCCGCCTCCCGCACCAGCCTCATCGCCTGGGTGTTACCGCTCTGGACGAGCGCTACCACGTCCGCTCCCGATTCGGCGTGGATGCCGAGCTCGGTGAGGCGCCGCGCCAGCGCGGTGCCACCCGCGACCGCCTCCAGGCAGGCGCTGTTACCGCAGCGGCAGCCTGCCTCGTCGTGCCCGTTCACCCGGATATGGCCGATGTCGCCGGCCGATCCCTGCGCACCTCTGTGCAGCCTGCCCTCCGCGACGATCCCGCAGCCGATGCCGCTGCCGACCTTGACGAACAGGAGGTGGTCGACGTTCTGTAACGCGTTACGGTGCTCGCCCAGGGCCATGACGTTGACGTCGTTGTCGACAAGGACGGTCGTGTCGAAGTACTCGGGAATCGGGTACTCGTTCCAGCCCGGCATGATCGGCGGGTTGTTCGGCTGCCCGGTGGCGAACTCCACCGGGCCCGGCACGCCGATGCCCATAGCCCTGAGCGCGCCCTTGGCCCGCCCCGCCTCGGCCAGCAGACCCTCCACGCGCCGGTCCACATGGGCCAGGACGACCTCGGGACCCTCGTCGATCCTGATCGGGTCCTCCACGCAGGCCAGCACCTGCCCGGCCAGATCCATCAGCGCGATCCTGCAGTGCGTGACGCCCAGGTCCACCCCGGCCACCGCGCTGTCCTCGGTCGCCAGCCGCAGGTGCCGTGGAGGCCGTCCGCCCGTCGACTCGGTGGCCTCGCTCTCCTCCAGCAGGCCGCGCTCGATGAGCGCGTCGATCCGTTGCGAGACGGTCGACCTTGCCAGGCCGGTGAGCTTGACCAGATCCGACCTCGTCGTCGCCCCTCCGGCGGAGATGAGCGCGAGCAGGTCGCCGGGCGTTGATGTCATGCGGTGATTATGCCGACATTCGGCGGAAGTGTGATCCGGCAGACGGCTGCTCGGCGGGCGGCCAGGCCGGTCGGCGACCCAGCCGCGCTGTCCAGCTCGAACGCGGGTACGTCCATGTGGCGGCCGCGGTTGGCATGCAGCGTCTTCCCACGGGAGGCGAAGGCGTCGAACAGGGCCGCGGTGATCCTCGGCTCGGCCGCGACGAGCGGCACGCCGATAGCGCTGCCCAGCGACACCCCCCAGAATCCCACCGGCCCCTTCTTGTGCTGGCCGCCGCCATGGCCCAGGAGCACCAGGGGGGCCTGGCAGGTGCGGTGGGGCTGAGCTACGACGCCCTGCTATTGACGCAAGAGTGAGCTTTACTGATCGCTGGCCGACGACTCATACACGCTGATCAAGCGTTGGATGAGGGTCATTGCTTCTGCCTGAGACCCTCGCGTGCTTCGGCCTGTCACCTCTCGGCCTGCCCGTTACCCGCGGCGCTCGCGTGCGTGGTCACCGTCGCCAATGGCCGGCACCGGCCGAGGACGGCGGGCTGCGTAGACCACCGCGGGCGGCAGGTTGCGCCAAACCGTCATGCTCGTCACGACCTCCTCGAACTGCGTCCGCAGGCCATCGTGCAGTCGCCTTGCCGGGGCGGCCCAGCGCGTCCAGTTGTAGGCGAACTGCGTGTAGACCCCGGCGGGGGAGAGAACACGCGCCACCGACTCGAGCAGAGGGGGCTTCCCCGCGTAGGCGACCCATGGCAGACCGCTGACCATGACGTCCACCTGCCCGACCCGCAATTCGGGGAGCAGTTCGGGAAGGCGCACGGCGTCTTCGCACACCACTTCCACCGACGAGTACGCCCGGGCGATCTCCGCGGCGAATCTGGTGAAGGCGCCGGTCCCCGCGCCGAGCTCTGGGATGCCCGCCACCATCCGCGCCGCCAGCCACGGCGAGCTTGGTAGAGCCGAAGCCGTACGTATGGGCGACCTGATGAATTCCCACAGAAACCGGCCGCTGCCGGCGCCGAACACGAGGGTCTCGGGCTGGAGGGTCTACGCCCGTTGACAAGCCTGGGGTGTCCGGGTGTCCGGTCAGGCGTGCGGAAGCACGCGGGGGCCGACCGTGGGCAGGCGGCCCTCCTGGTGGCCGACCCCAGGCAGCCCAGGCCCAGGTGGAACGCGTCGGGAGTGAGGTACGCGACCGATGGCGATACATCAGTCCAACACCTCATCTAGATTTGTCCATCGACCGCACGCCCGCTGACCTGCGGAATTCTGGTCGTTCAAGCCCGACGGCGAGGACTTCCGGGTGCTGTACTCGCGGGTCCACCCCTCGCGGTGGGCGCACCGCCTGCGCATGCTGCACGCGATGGGGCTGAACACCGTGGAGACCTGTGTGCCGTGGAGTGCGGCCGCGATCGAGTGTGGCCAGCCGGGGATCATTCGATGCTCGTTCTTCCCTCGGCCGTAGGTGTGGCAGAACGAACGGTCCGGGCAGGTCACGACGTCCGGCCGCAGCCATGGGCTGACGTCGGCGGCCAGGACGATCCGGTCATCCGCCGCGCCTGGCAGCGGCAGCGGTGCTTCGGACCCGGAGTGGCGTGCTGCCGGTGGCCGATGTCCGACGACGACTACCCGTGTGGGGTGGAGGGATTCGATGTCGTGCAGGTCAGCATGAGTGGGTCACCTGGAGGAGGTGGTCGCGGACGAGGGCGACGTGGGGCAGGGGGTGGGCGCCGCTGCGCTGGGCGAGGAAGCCGGTGTTGATGGGGGCGTCCTCGGGGTCGAGGAGGAGCCGGAGCGAACCGTTGGCGAGTTCGGTGGTGCACAGGTAGCGAGGTAGGACGGTGACGCCGAGACCTGCGAGGGCGGCGGCTTTGACGGCTCGGAGGTCGGGGATGACCAGTGCGGGTTCGGCGACCAGGCGGGTGTCGAAGACGTGTCGCCAGTAGCGGCGAAGTATGGGCAGGTCGTCGGCGTAGGAGATGAGGGGGATGTCGGCGAGGGCGGCGGGGCCGTCGCGGGTGAGGAGGTCGTGGTCGATCTGGCCGGTCCAGTTGGGGGCGGCGACGAGGACGAAGTCCTCGTCGGCGAGCGGTTCGGAGGTCAGCGCGCGGCCGCGGGGCCGGATGGTGGAGACGACGAGGTCGTAGCGGCCGGCGCGCAGCCCGGCGAGGAGGTCTTCTGACAGGCCGGTGGCGATGCGGAGCCGGACGTCCTTGTCCAGCAGGGGGCCGAGGCTGGGGACGATGACGGCGGCGAGGAACTCCGCGGGCCCGGCCAGGAGCACCGGCGGCTCGGGCACCGCCTCTGCGACGGCGGCGCCGCCGGCGATCGCGTTCAGCGCGTCCATCGGTGCGGCGAGCCGGGCGGCCAGGTCGTCGGCGGCGGGGGTGGGCGTGACGCCGCGGGGCAGTCGTTCGAACAGCTGGCGGCCCATGTGATCTTCCAGGGCGCGCAGCTGGGTGGTGACGGTCGGCTGGGAGAGACCGGCGAGCCGGGCGGCGGCGGTCAGGGAACCGGCGCGGTAGACGGCCAGGAAGGTCCGCAGCTGCGACAGGTCCAGCGGGCCATTGGATTTTCTATCGCTCACATAGATGAGTCTATTTGTCGCCGCCGAACCGGGAACCTAGCGTGAGGGCGTGGCGGACCGACGATCTGCGTGCGAAACGTCGATCCGCCGGTCAAAACGCATTCCAAGGAGACCCATGTCCAAGATTCTTTTCGTGGTGACCGGTGCGACCCATTGGACGCTCAACGACGGCACCCAGCATCCGACCGGGTACTGGGCCGAGGAGCTCCTCACTCCGTACAAGGCGTTCACCGAGGCGGGCCATATGGTCGTGTTCGCCACGCCGGGCGGTGTGGTCCCGGTCGCCGACGCGGGCAGCCTCGCGCCGGCCGTCAACGGCGACCGCGATATCACCCCCGAACTCGCCGAGATCGCCGGACTGGCGTCGCCGCTGACGCTGGAGGAGGTCGACCTGGCCGACTACCAGGCGGTGTTCTACCCCGGCGGTCACGGTCCGATGGAGGACTTGGCGGTCGACGCCACCTCCGGGCGGCTGCTGGTGAAGGCTTTGGAGTCGGGCAAGCCGCTGGGCGTGGTGTGCCACGCGCCGGCCGCGCTGCTGGCCGCCAACCGCGCCGACGGCACCTCGGCCTTCACCGGCCGGAAGATCACGGCCTTCTCCAATGAGGAGGAACGCCAGGGCGGGCTGGCCGACAAGGCGGTCTGGCTGTTGGAGGACCGGCTGAAGGGCATCGGCGCGGACGTGCGGGTCGCGGCGCCGTGGACGCCGAACGTGGTCATCGACGGCAACCTCATCACCGGCCAGAACCCGATGTCGTCCGGCCCGCTCGCCGCCGAACTGCTCAAGCGGCTGGGGTGACCAGGTCCGCCGATCGGCTCTCGGCGGTCCTGGACTCCACCTACGAGTGTCTGCTGCTGTACGGGGTGCGGCGGACCACCATGGACGACATCGCCCACCGTACGGGCCTGTCCCGGTCAAGCCTCTACACCTATGTCCGCAACAAGGACGAGGCCTTCCGCCTGCTCGCCGAGCGCCTGCACAACCGGGCGCTCGACGCGGCGGAAGCCGCGGCCGCCCGCACCGACGCCACCGGCGAGCAGCGGGCGCTGGGGATCCTCACCGCCAAGTTCGACCTCGTACTGGCGCTCACGGACTCCCCACACGTCGCCGAACTCCTGGACGCCCGAGCCCGCCTGTTCGGCGATATCTGTACTGCCTCCACCGCCCGCCTGCGCACCCTGCTCACCGAGATCTTCGAGCAGGCGGGCGCCAACCGGCCACAAGACGCCGCCGACATCTGCCTGACCCTGGTGCACGGCTTCGAAAGCTCACCACACCAGGCCCACCTGATGCGGCCGGCCGCCGAAGCCGTGATCAACGGCCTCCTGCGACCCGTCCGACGGGCCGCCTCCGCCCCTTCACGCTCGCACCTGGAACACTGCCATGTCTGAAACAAGCCGCGAGATCCGTCTCGCCTCCCGCCCCATCGGAGAACCGACCCCGGCGAACTTCTCGGTGGCCGACGTTCCGGTCGGCGAACCGGGCCCCGGCCAGGTCCTGGTCCGCAACGCCTGGCTGTCGGTCGACCCGTACATGCGCGCCCGCATGAACGACGCCAAATCCTACGTACCGCCGTTCCAGATCGGCGAGACGCTGCAGGGCGCAGCGGTCGGCGAGGTCATCACCTCCAACGCCGACCAGGTCCCGCTCGGAGCGACCGTGCTGCACTTCCTTGGCTGGCGGGAGTACGCCATCGTCGATGCCACCGCGGTCCGGGTCCTCGACACCACGATCGCGCCCGCCCAGGCCTACCTCGGCGCGCTCGGCGTGGTCGGCCTGACGGCCTACGCGGGTCTGAGGCGCATCGCTCCCGTCAAGGAGGGCGATGTGGTGTTCGTCTCCGGCGCGGCCGGTGCGGTCGGCCTCATCACCGCACGCGTCGCCAAGCACTTCGGCGCCGCCAAGGTGATCGGCTCCGCGGGCGGCCCGCTCAAGGCCAAGCGGCTGGTGGAGGAGTTCGGGTACGACGCCGCCATCGACTACAAAGCCGACGATCTGGACGGCCAGCTCGCCCTCGCCGCCCCGGACGGCATCGATGTCTACTTCGACAACGTCGGCGGCGACCACCTGCGTGCCGCGATCAATGCCATGAACCGCGACGGCCGCATCGCCCTGTGCGGCGCGATCTCCGCCTACAACGCCACCACCCCGCCGCCCGGCCCCGCCAACCTGCACCAGGCGATCGGCAAACGGCTCACACTGCGCGGCTTCGTCATCAGTGACCACCAGGACCTCGCCGCCGAATACGCCCACCTGGCAGCCGCATGGCTGAAAGACGGCTCCCTGCGCTACGAGGAGACCGTCGTCGACGGCATCGACAACACCGCCGAGGCATTCCTCGGCATGCTCAAGGGCGCCAACACCGGCAAGATGCTCATCCGCCTCACGACAGGCACCTGAGCAGGCACGGCGCGCGGCCCGGCCCCGGCGGTGGTCGAGCGGACCGTCGAGGGCCTGGGTCGCCTGGACATCCTGGTCAACAACGCCAGCCTCATGCCGCTCGGGCCCGCGCCCGGCGCGGACCTGAACGACTGGCGGCGCATGATCGACATCAACCTCATCGGCCTGATGTACACCGCCCACGCGGCCGTCCCCCACCCTGGCCGGACGCTCCGCCGCCCGCCTGCCGGAACTGCTCACCGAGCGCGGCCTTGAATCGGCTCACGCGTTGGTGAGCGGTCTGCCGTGGGCGTCGTTTCCCTCCGGACTCCAGGCACAACTGCTGGAGGCGCTCGTCGGAGGTGGCTTCACTGGCTGACCTCACCGAGCTCACGCTTGCCCGACGGTTCGCGTTCGGCGGTGGCTGGGTGGTGCTCGACGAGACCGCGGACAGCCGGCACGGCCCGGAGCATCGCTGGGGCACAGGCTTCGCGATCACCTCGCTCGGCTCCGGCCGCTGGCAGACACCGCAGGAGATCGAATGGCGGGCCGACGGCGCGACCGTCCGGTCCCTGCCGCTGCCAGGACTGACGCTCGAGGTCCGGTGCCAGGTCGCTGGGGAGCACTACACCGGCGAGTCTCGGCCGAGAATCCAACGGGCGGCGGCCGTGGCCAGGCGGCCCGGGTGGGGCTGACCGTCCAGTTCTGCACGTTGCCGTGACTGGGTTCGTGCCGGATGACATCTGGTCAGGCAACCCGGGCGGGCCGTGCGGCGGGCGCCGGCCCGCCGTCCGGTGCGATCCGCCGGACGAACGGCGTGGGAGGCGCCCGCTCAGGACTCGCCGGTGTCCTTCGCCTGACCGCCGGGGCCCGGGGCGCCGCGCGTGCACGCCTTCAGGGCCTCGGTCACGTCGGGGTCGATGAGAAAGGCGTTGTCCAGGCAGCTGAGCTGGATCAGGCGGCGGAGCACGCCGCCCACGGCGGCCAGACGGAGCCGGCCGCCCGCCTGCCGGGTCTGGCGCTCGAAGTCGAGGAAGAGGCGCAGGCCCGCCACGTCGCAGAACTCCAGCTCCGCCACGTCCAGCACCAGGTGGCGGTGGCCGCCGGAGAGCAGACCGGACAGTGTGCCTTCGAGGCGGGGTGCGGAGATCTTGTCGAGCTCGCCCGCAAGGGTGACAACAGCGGTGTCGCCGAGGTGCTGGGGGACGATGGCAAGCCGCGTCGGCATCTCTCACAATCCTTGGCAGGGCGCTCACCAAGGCTACAGCGGAGTTCTCTAGAGGAACAGTGGCAGGGGATCACGGCCCGGCCGCCAGGCGCCGGCGCGGGTCAGTGCCCGCACCGGCTCCCCCGCGGCGGCAAGTTCAGGAGAACCTTCATCAGGGAGCTCTCACGGGAGGTGGCTCACCAGGGAAGCGGGCGGCCGTCGCGGAAGAAGCCGCCCGTCGGGCCGTCGTCGGGGAGGAGGACGGCCCATACGACGCTCGCCGCCCCCTCGGGGATCGGGCGGCCCCCCGGACCGCCCATGTCGGTGGCCACCCAGCCGGGGCACACGGCGTTGACCAGGATCCGGTCGGCGCGCAGCTCCGCGGCGAGCATGCGGGTCAGCGCGTTCAGCGCCACCTTGGTGGTGGAGTAGGCGGGAGTGCCTGCCCCCATGCCCGTCAGGGACGCGGCCTCGCTGGAGACGTTGACGATCCGGGGGTGCTCGGAGGCGCGCAGCAGCGGCAGCAGCCGCTGGATCAGCCGCCACGGGCCGTACAGGTTGGTCTCCGCCGTCGCGCGCACCACGTCCAGGTCGGCGGTGGTGGCGTGCTGCCAGGTGTCGTAGTTGATGGCGGCGTTGTTGACGAGGGCGTCCAGCCGGCCGAACCGGTCAGCGATCCAGATGGCGAGCCGCTCGGCGGCCTCCGGCGAGGTGACGTCCAGCATCAGGGGATGCACCCCGGGGCCCAGCTGGGCGGTGGCGGCCGTGGCGGCCTCCTGCGAGCGGGCCGTGAGCAGCACGGTGTGGCCGAGCTCGGCGAGCTGCCGGCAGACCTCGCGTCCTATGCCGCGGTTCGCCCCGGTGACGAGGACGATCATGCCGCCCCCTGGCCTGGATCGTCGGGGCCGGTGGCGGGCCCCGGCCGGTGTCCGGCACGGCTCATGCGGCACTCCTCGGGCGTTCGACGGACAGGACGATCATGGACACCGGGCGTGGCCCCGTCAGGGGCAGTCGTTCATCGCGGCGCGGGCCTGGTCGGGCGAGAGCGGCGGGGCGGGGAGCGGGTGGGCCGAGCCGGCGCGCAGGCCGTCGAGGGTCAACGCGAGGTGCCGCCGCCAGGCACCCGGCGCGATCCGGAACGTCGCCCGCACCGTGGCGGCGATCCCCCAGAGCACGAACGCCAGATCCTCCAGCGTCACGTCGTCCCGCAGCGCGCCGCGCTCCTGGGCCTGCGCGACGATCCGGAGCATCACAGCGTATCCGGTGTCCGTGCCGGTGGTGGCGCCGCGCGCCACGATCTCGTTGTAGCCGAGGTCGGCTGCCTGCAGCTCGCACACGCCGGTGAGGAACGCCACGAACCCCTCCCATGCGTCGTCCGCCGCGAGCGCCTGCTCCGCCAGCTCCGCGACCGTGGCTACCCGGTCCTCGAACACGGCCGCCACCAGCGTCTCCCGTGTGGGGAAACGGTTGTAGAGCGTGCCGATGCTGACCCCCGCCGTACGCGCGATCTCCTCTAGCGGCACGTCGAGCCCGCGGTCGGCGAACAGCCGCCTGGCCGCCCGCAGCAGGCGCTCCCGGTTGTGAAGGGCGTCCTTGCGCATGGCGGTGATCCTAGCTATCTTGAGGCACATCTCAAATTTGAGGAGAGCCTCAACTTATGCGACGGACCATCGTCATCACCGGCGGCACCAGCGGCATCGGCCTGGCGCTCGCCCGCCACTACACCGAGCGGGGCGACCGCGTCGTCGCCGTGGGCAGCGGCGAGGCGGGCGGGCGGCGCCTGCTGCGCGAGGCGCCGGGCGCGACCTTCGTACAGGCGGACCTCAGCTCCGTCCGCCGGACCGGCGACCTGGTCGAGCGGCTGCGCGGCGAGTACCCGTCGATCGACGCGCTCGTGCTGGGCGCCTTCAGGTACAACCTGAAGAGGGCCGAGACCGGTGAGGGGTTCGAGCACACCTTCGCCCTCTACGTGATCAACCGGTGGCTCATGGCCGAGGGCCTGCGCCCCTCCCTTGAACAGGCCACAGCCGAGCCCGTGATCGTCAACCTGTGCGGGGTGGGCGGCATCCGTTCCGGGACCATCCAGTGGGACGATCTCCAGGCGACCCGGCGCTACCGGCCCTTCGCCGTCACGATGCGGGGCGCGCGGGCCAACGAGCTGCTGGGCGCGGCCTTCGCCGGCGGGGCGCGGGGCGGGCGGACGAGGTACGTGCTGTACAACCCGCTGTTCGTGGCGACGGGGCTGTTCGAGCCGTTCCGGCAGCCGGTGCGCGGCGCGGTCCGGCTGCTGTCGGCGCTGTTCGCGCAGCCTGCGGCCGAGGCGGTGCCGCCGATCGCCGCGCTCCTCGACCGGCCTCCGTCCCGCCCGCTCAGCGCGTTCAGGAAGGGCGCGCCGGTCGAGGTGGACGTGGACGGCGAGCTCGCGTCGAGACTCGAGGACGCCCTGCGGGCGATGGCGTCGGCTACCGTGGGAGGTCGAGAGCCCAACGAAGGCGGTTGAAGGTTAACGGCAACGCGAATGACGTCGACGCGACGCTGGCCGCGCTCGCCGACCCCACCCGGCGCAAGGTCGTCGACCTGCTGCGCGAGGGGCCCCGGCCGGCCGGGGAGCTGGCGCAGGCGGTCCAGATGAGCGCGCCCGCGCTCAGCAGGCACCTGCGGGTGCTGCGCGCGGTCGGGCTGGTGCAGGCCGAGGCGGGCGGCGAGGACGCCAGGCTGCGGCTCTACACCCTGCGCCAGGAGCCGTTCGTGGCGCTGCGGGCGTGGCTGGACCAGGTGCAGGCGTTCTGGGCCGAGCAGCTCGGCTCGTTCAAGGACCACGTGGAGCGCGGCCGGTGAACAGCGTCCAGGCCCGGGTGACCGTGCCGGTCGATCCCGCGACGGCCTTCCGCCTCTTCACCGACGAGATCGACAGCTGGTACGTGCGCGGTCCGTACAGCTGGGTCGATCCCACCCGGGCGACCGGGATCAGGTTCGAGGGCGGCTACCTGCGGGAGCTGTGGAGCGACGGCGGCCACGTCGACACCGGCCGGATCCTGGTGTGGGAGCCGCCACGCCGGCTGATCTGGGCCGACCTGCTCAACGAGACGGGGCGGATGGAGATCGAGGTCGCCTTCTCGCCGGTCGCCGGGGGCACCGAGGTGCTGCTGGAGCACCGCGGCCTCGACACGCTGCCGCCGGACGTGGCCGGGCGGATCCGCCGCGGCTACTCGTGGAACATCGCGCTGAAGTGGTTCGCCGGCTCGCTCGCCGACACCGCCAAGACCAGCGACGCCGACACGGTGCGCGGCGGGCGGGCGGGGGCCTAGCCGCGGCCGTACTTCTTGTGCACGGCCTGCTTGCTCACCCCGATCGCGTCGGCGATCTGCGCCCAGGGCAGCCCCGCCACCCTGGCGCGCCGCACCTGCACGGCCTCCATGCGCTCGATCTCGCGGCGCAACGCCGTGGTGGCCTGCAGCGCGCGCAGCGGGTCGTCGTCCTGCGCCTGCCGCATGAGGGTCGCCAGGTCGTTCGTCATGCACCAAAGGTAGTCCAGCCCGTCAGCGGGATTCGCGGACCGGGAGTCATCCGTACATCTTTCCCAGTTCCGTGACCGCCTCCACCATCATCTCGCGCAGCTCGGGCGGCCCCAGCACCTCCAGCCGGGCCCCCATGCGCAGCAGCAGCCAGCACGCCTGCCCGAGCGACTCGACCGGCACGGTGAGGGTGCGCCAGCCCTCCGCGTCGGGCTCGCCCGCGGCGGCCAGCGCGGCGGTCACCACGTCGTGGCCCATCGTGTAGGCGAGCAGGGGCTCCTGCTCGGGGGCCAGCCTGATCACGGCCTCCCCGGTGTACATGCGCTCGCGGAACTCGCGGGCGTAGGCGTGCCAGAACGCGCTCAGGTCGAAGCCGGGTGGCCGCTCGAAGCGGCCGGGCAGCGTCGCCAGCGTGAGGATGCGCGAGACGCGGTAGGTGCGCGGGTCGCCGCCCGGCGGCGCGGCGACGAGATACCAGGAGCCGCCCTTCAGGACCAGCCCGTACGGGTGGACGACGCGCTCGACCTCCTGGCTGCCCCAGCGCCGGTAGGTCATCCTGAGCGGCCGCAGCTCCCACACCGCGTCGGCCACCTCGCCGAGACGGGGCACGTCGTCGGCGCTGCGGTACCAGCCCGGCACGTCCAGCAGGAACCGCTCGCGCATCCGGGAGGCGTGGGAGCGCGGCTCGGGCGGCAGCGCGGCCAGCAGCTTCAGCTCGGCGTTGGCCGCGAACTCGGCGAGCCCCAGCTCGGCGGCAGGGCCGGGCAGCCCGGCCAGGAACAGCGAGGACGCCTCCTCGGCGGTCAGCCCGGTCAGCCGGGTGCGGTAGCCGTCGAGCAGCTGGTAGCCGCCCGCGGGACCGCGGTCGGCGTAGACCGGCACCCCGGCGGCCGAGAGTGCCTCCACGTCGCGGTAGACGGTGCGGACCGACACCTCCAGCTCCTCGGCCAGCTCGGTGGCGGTCATGCGGCCGCGCGCCTGCAGGAGCAGGAGGAGGGAGAGCAGGCGGCTGGCGCGCATGCGAGCAATTGTATGGCGCGCGCCTTTCATGATTATTTGAACGGCCGCGGCGTCCGTGGCTGCGACCGGAGTCGGATGAGGCGCTACTTTCGTCGGTGGCGCGAGCGGCCGGATGGCGGATTTCGGCCGGGGTGGCCGTCAGTAGCGTGAAGGCATGCGCAATGCCCTCCGGTTCCTGGGATTCGTCATGATCCTCGAAGGCGTCAGCGGGACCGTCGACCAGATCGCGGTGCAGCCGTTCATGGGCGTCGTGCTCAACGCGTTCAACCGGTTCGTGGTGGACCGGGTGGCGTTCTTCGACGGGTACGAGATCTTCGCGAACCTGGTGCTGGCCGTCCTGGGGGTCGCCGTGGTCGTCGCCGCGGGCCGGGCCCAGAGCGCCGAGGACGCACGCGGCTGAGCGGCCGGGGGGCATGGACTTCGGGCCGGGTCCCGCCGATCATGAGGTCCGGGCGAACCGGGCGCCGCCGGGTGCCGGGCCGTACAGGGAAGGGTGCCGATCACCTCATGAGACTGCTCGTCACCGGAGGCGCCGGGTTCATCGGCTCCCACTACGTCCGCACCACGCGCGACGCCGAGGTCACCGTGCTCGACCGGCTCACGTACGCGGGCGACCTCGCCAACCTCGACGGGGCCGGGCACGAGTTCGTCAAGGGTGACATCTGCGACGCCGGGCTGCTGCGCGAGGTAGTGCCCGGCCACGACGTGGTGATCAATTTCGCGGCCGAGTCGCACGTGGACCGGTCGATCGAGGGCGCGGCCGACTTCGTCCGCACCAACGTGCTCGGCACGCAGACGCTGATGCAGGCGTGCCTCGACGCGCGGGTGCCGAGGGTCGTGCAGGTCTCGACGGACGAGGTGTACGGGACGATCGAGTCGGGGTCGTGGGCGGAGGACGCGCCGGTGCGGCCCCGCTCGCCGTACGCGGCGGCCAAGGCGGGCGGCGACATGATCGCCATGTCGTACGCGATCACCCACGGGCTGCCGGTGTCGATCACGCGGTGCGGCAACAACTTCGGCCCTCACCAGTATCCCGAGAAGCTGATCCCGCTCTTCGTGACCAACCTGCTGCGCGGCCGCCCGGTGCCCCTGTACGGCGACGGCGGCAACGTCCGGGACTGGATCCACGTCGACGACCACTGCCGCGGCATCCGCCTGGTGGCCAAGCGCGGCGTCCCCGGCGAGGTCTACCACATCGCGGGCGTCGCCGAGCTGACCAACAGGGAGCTGACCGAGCGCCTCCTGCGCGCGTTCGGCGCGGGCTGGGACATGGTGGAACGGGTGCCCGACCGCAAGGGGCACGACCGGCGCTACTCGCTGGACGACGCCAAGCTGCGCGGCCTGGGCTACCGGCCGCGCACCTCCTTCGACGAGGGCCTGGCCGGCACCATCCGCTGGTACGCCGACAACCCCCGGTGGTGGGAGGGCAAACGGTAGGGGGGCCGCACCGTCAGGCGAACTGCTGCCAGCCCAGCCGGATCACCATCGCGGCCACGACGCACAGCAGCACGACGCGCACGAAGCCCGCTCCGCGCCTGAGCGCCATGCGCGCGCCGACCTGCGCCCCGGCGATGTTGCACAGCGCCATGCCCAGCCCCAGCCCCCACAGCACGTGACCCTGCGACCCGAACACGAACAGCGCCCCCAGGTTCGTCCCGGTGTTGATGATCTTCGCGGAGGCGGAGGCGGACACGAAGTCCAGCCCGAGGACCGTGGTGAACGCGATGATCAGGAACGTGCCGGTACCCGGCCCCATGACGCCGTCGTAGAAGGCGATGCCCACTCCGGCGACCGTGACCGCGGCCCCGACCCTGGCCCTGGTCCGCAGGTGGGGCCGGGGCACGGCGCCGAGCGCCGGCCGTAGCGTCACGAACGCGGCCACCCCCAGGAGCACCGCCATCACGGCCGGCCGGAGCACGTCGGCGGAGATCGCCGCCGCGAGCGACGCCCCCAGTCCCGCGCTCACCACGGCGAGCCCGGCGCCGGGCAACGCCACCTGCCGGTCGACCTTGGTGGTGCGGGCGTAGGCCACGGCGGCCGAGGCGGTGCCGAAGACGGAGGAGAACTTGTTCGTGGCCATCGCCTGGACCGGCGGCACCCCGGCCACCATGAGAGCGGGAAGCTGGAGCAGCCCGCCGCCGCCCACGACGGCGTCGACCCATCCGGCCCCGGCCGCGGCCACCATAAGCACCAGGACCTGCTCCAGCGGCACGCCACTCCCCCGATTCCCCCGGCAACCCCCAAGAGCGTACAAGTGCCCCTTTGTCATCTTCCGCCCCACCCCACCCGCACGCTCCCGCGGCGGCGGCTACGGGGTACCCGGGTGGGCCCAGTCCTGGCGTGCCGCCCAGTCGCGCAGGGAGGTCGCGCCGGTCGTGACCACCGACGGGTCGGGGCCCGGAGGCGGCGGCGTCCCCGGAGGCGGCGGCGTGTAGGCCCCGGCGATCCCCGCGGCGGCCTCGGCCCCCAGGTGCGGGGCGAGCATCTCCTGGTAGGCGGCGGGAGTGACGGTGGTCCACCGCACCGGGCGCCCCAGCGCCTCAGCGAGTTCGGCGGCGACCTGGTCGCCGGTCAGCGCCCGCGGGCCGGCCACGATCTGGAGCGGCGGAGCGGCCGGGGAGGTGATCAGGGCGGCGACGGCGGCCCCCAGGTCGTCCAGCGCGACCCACGGGACGGGCAGCTCACGCGGCAGCGGGTAGGCGACCTCCCCGTCCCGTACCAGCGGGGCGGACCAGGGGGCGGCGAGGTTCTCCATGTACGTGCGCGCGGGCGCGACCACCGTGGCGGCCCCGACGGTGTGGGGCAGTTCGGCCGCGACCAGCACGCGGGCGTCCACGAAGGCCAGGCCGACGGGCCCGGGGGGCAGCGGACTGCCGGGGTTGAAGACCGCCCGCTCCACCCCCGCCTCCCGGAGCCCGGCCAGCACCGCCTTGGCCTGCTGGACGGCCAGGTCGGGGGCGAAGACGAGCGGCAACTGGACGACGACGGCGTCGGCGCCGGAGTACGCGGCGGCCAGCGAGCCCGGTTCGCGCAGGTCGGCCTGGACCGGCTCGGCGTCCGGGTGCAGCCGGGAGGCGGAGCTGTGGCGGACTATGCCCCGCACGCGGTGCCCCGCCGAAAGGAGGCCACGGACGATGCCCGCGCCCTGGGCGCCGGTCGCACCATGGACGATCACGGTTGATCTGTTCATGGCGGTCACCATAGTTTGGCGAATGAAGTAATACCCAGAACGTTATATAGTTTCCGTATGGAAACCATTGGCAGTGAGCAGCGCGACCTGCTGCGCACGACCTCGTCTGAGGGGTGCGGCGTGGAGCGCACGCTGAAGGTCCTCGACGGGAAGTGGACGACGCTGATCGTCCGGGAGCTGCTGTCCGGCCCCAAACGCTTCGGCGACCTGCGCACCGCCCTGGGCTCCCCCAGCGCCAAGACCCTCACCGACCGCCTCCGGGCCCTGGAGCACCAGCGGATCCTCACGCGCACCGTCTACGCCGAGGTGCCGCCCCGCGTCGTCTACCGGCTCACCGAGGAGGGCGAGAGCCTCAGCGACGTCCTGTACGCCATGCTCAGGTGGGGCGAGGAGCACCCTCTCACCGACGACTGAGGGATGGGGGCCGCGAGCTCCACGGTCATGGACGCCTCTTCCGGCGGCTCGCGGCTCCCGAGGTCCAAGCGTTCCAGAGAACGGGAATATCAACAGTCACGAAAAAACGTGACAGCTGCGCCCAGTGGGGTCAGAGCACCTTGGACAGGAAGGCCCGCGTGCGGTCGTGCCGGGGCCGGGCGAGGACCTCACGAGGACGGCCGGACTCGACGATCACGCCGTGGTCGAGGAAGACCAGCGTGTCGCCCGCCTCCCTGGCGAAGGCGATCTCGTGCGTGACCACCACCATCGTCATGCCGGACGCGGCCAGGTCGCGCATGACGTCGAGGACCTCGCCGACCAGTTCGGGGTCGAGCGCGGAGGTGGGCTCGTCGAACAGCATGAGCCTGGGCTCCATCGCCAGCGCCCGGGCGATGGCGACCCGCTGCTGCTGGCCGCCGGACAGCTGGGCCGGATAGGCGTCGCCGCGGGCGCCGAGCCCCACCCTGTCCAGCAGGCGCGTGGACCGCTCCCGCACGACGTCCTTGGCCTCGCCCTTCACCCTGCGCGGCGCCTCCATGACGTTCTCCAGCGCCGTCATGTGCGGGAAGAGGTTGAAGCGCTGGAACACCATGCCGATCTCGCGGCGCCGCGCGGCGATCTCCCGCTCGCGCAGTTCGTGCAGCATGCCGTTGCGCTCCCGGTAGCCGACCAGTTGCCCGTTCACCTGGAGCCGCCCGGCGTCGATCTTCTCCAGGTGGTTGACGCAGCGCAGGAACGTGGACTTGCCCGACCCCGAGGGCCCGATCACGCAGCAGACCTCGCCGGGGGCCACCTCCAGGTCGATCCCGTTCAGCACCTGGACCTGGCCGTAGCGTTTGCGCACGTCCAGCGCGCTCACCGCCGGCATGACCGTCATCACGGAGTTCCCTTCGTCCGCAGGCCCAGGAGGCGTGCCCGGAGCGACGGGGAGCTCCCCGTGACGCCGGTGACACCGCGGGAGTAGCGCCGTTCGAGGAGGCCCTGGAACACCGTGGCCACCGACGTCAGCACCAGGTACCAGATGGAGACGGTGAGCAGCAGCTCCACGATCGCGAGGTTGTTGGAGTAGATCTTGACCGCCGACTGCAGGAGCTCGCCGTACTGGATGGCGTACGCCAGCGAGCTCAGCTTGAGCATGCTGACGAACTCGTTGCCCGTCGGCGGCACGATGACCCGCATGGCCTGCGGCAGCACCACCCTGCGCATGGTGAGCAGGGGCGACATGCCGAGCGCGTGCGCGGCCTCGGTCTGGCCGCGGTCGACGGACTGGATGCCCGCTCTGACGATCTCGGTCATGTAGGCGCCCTCGTTGATGCCCAGTCCCAGCAGCGCGGCGACGAACGGGGTGATCAGCTGGTTCGTCGGCCAGCTGCCCAGGCCCGGGATGGTCACCGTGCTGACGACCAGCGACAGGTTGTACCAGAGCAGCAGTTGCACCAGGACGGGCGTGCCGCGGAAGAGCCACACGTACGCGGCGGAGACCGCGCGGACCTCCGCGTGGCGCGACATGCCCATGACGGCGAACACCACGCCGAGCGCGATGCCGACGGCCTGGGCCAGGACGCTGATGACGACGGTGTTGACCAGCCCGCCGAGCACGTTGGCGGTGGTCAGGTGGCGCAGCGTGATCGCGTAGTCGATGTCGGCGCCCGAGAACGCCCGCGCGAGGAGCACCACGGCGGCGACCAGGACGCCGAGGAACACCCAGCGTCCGTAGTGGCGCACCGGCACGGCCCGGATGGGCGGGACGCGCTCCCGGTCCGGCGGGGTCGCCGCGGCGGGGCGGATGCCGAGCTCCTCCATGGTCAGGCCCCACCGTTGACGTCGGCCTTGGTGACGGCCCCCGCCGGGATGCCCCACTTGTTGATCAGCTCGTTGTACTTGCCGCTGACGATGAGCATGTCCAGGCCCTTGCGGATGACCTCGCGCAGCGCGGTGTTCTTCTTGGAGACGGCGATGCCGAGCGGTCCGGCCTCGATCTGCTCGCCGACCACCTCGAAGTCGTCGCCGCCTCCCGAGGTGCGCGCGTTGTAGGTGGCCACGGGGTAGTCCTCGAGCCCCGCCGCCGCGCGTCCCTGCTTGACCTGGAGCAGCGCCTCGGTCTCGCGGTCGAAGGAGAGGATCTCCACCTTCGGCTTGCCCTGCTTGACGCAGGTCTCGCTCTGCTTCTGCGCGTACTGCTCCTGGGTCGTGGCCCGCTGGACGGCGATCGTGCGGCCGCACAGGTCGGCCAGCGACTTCAGCCCTTCTGGGTTGCCCTTGCGCACCAGCAGCATCGCGCCCGCCAGGTAGTAGTCGACGAAGTCGACGCTCTGCTGCCGCTCCGCCGTATCCGACATTCCGGATATCACCAGGTCGAGCCGCTCGGCCTTGAGCGAGGTGATCAGACCGTCGAAGGAGGCGTTGCGGAACACGAGCGGCACGCCGACCTGCCTGCCGAGCGCGTCGGCGAGATCCTTGTCGAAGCCGAGCACGGTGGTGCCGTCGGTGTCGTAGTACTCCATGGGCGCGTACGCGATGTCGGAGCCCACCACGATCTGCCCGGTCTGCTGGTACTTGACCGGCAGTTCCTTGTACAGCGGGGCCGAGGCCGTCCTCTGGGGTTGCGACTCGCCGGCCGAAGGCACGCCGCACGCGCCGGCGGATCCGAGCAGGAGCGCTGAGGCCGCGGCGCAGACGGCGCGTCGCTTGACGGTGAACATGTGATCGCCCTCCGAGACGTTCAACGGGTGTAGAGGTCGTGCCGGGAGACGGTGTGGCGGCTCAGCGGCCCGGGGAGCACGTCCACGCCGATGCCCGGGCCGTCCGGCACGTTCAGGTGGCCGCCGTCCAGCACGAACGGCGGCGTGAGGTCCTCGGCGTAGTAGCGGCCGGAAGCGGAGACGTCACCCGGCAGCACGAAGCCGGGCAGGGCCGCGAGCGCCAGGTTGGCCGCCCGGCCGACACCGGTCTCGAGCATGCCGCCGCACCAGACGGGCACGCCGCTCGCGGCGGCGACGTCGTGGACGCGCCTGGCCTCCAGGTAGCCGCCGACGCGCGCGGGCTTGACGTTGATGACGCGGCACGCGCCGAGCTCGAGGGCGGTCGCGGCGTCGCGCGCCGAAGTGATCGACTCGTCCAGGCAGATCGGCGTGCGCAGCCGCCCCGCGAGCGCGGCGTGGCCGCGCAGGTCGTCCTCGGCGAGCGGCTGCTCGATCAGCAGCAGCCCGAACTCGTCGAGCCGGCGCAGGTGCTCGGCGTCCGCCAGCGAGTAGGCCGTGTTCGCGTCGACCTGGAGCGGCAGGTCGTCCCCGAACTCGGCGCGCACGGCCCTGACCGGTTCCACGTCCCAGCCCGGCTCGATCTTCAGCTTGATCCGCGCGTACCCCTCGCCCAGGTAGCCCGCGACGTCGTCGATCAGCTCGGGGACGGAGTCGGCGATCCCCACCGAGACGCCCGCGGGCACGCGGTCGCGGACGGCGCCGAGGTAGGTGGCGAAGGACATCCCGTAGGAGCGCAGCTCCGCGTCGAGGACGGCGGTCTCGAGCACGGCCTTGGCCAGCCGATGCCCCTTGACCGCCGCCACGGCCGGGCCGACCGCCGCCGCGCTCACGTCGCCGAGCCGGACCACCCTCGGCACCAGGTGGTCGCGGAGCGCGAGACGCGCGCTCGCGGCGAACTCCGAGCAGTAGAGCGGGTCGGGGTCACCCCCGAACTCGGCCCATCCCTCCGTCTCGCCGCCGACCACGCGCAGCAGGAACGTGTCCCTCCCGGTGTCGGTGCCGAAGGAGGTGCGGAAGCGCCCCACGAGCGGCAGCCGCACGTGGACCAGCTCGATCCGTTCGATCTTCACCGTGCCTCCTCGCGGGTCGCGGCGCGGGCCTCCTCGCGGGTCCCGGCCCGGGTCCCGGCGCGGGTCAGGTGGTACCAGCCGTCGCGTGACATGGCCGTCGCGACGAGCCCGCCGGCGAGAGCCGATACGAGGGCCTCGCGCACCGCGGTACGCCAGCGGGCGGCAAGACCCGGGTCGGCGCGCCGGACGGCGACGATGTCGGCGGGCACGCGGCACCACAGCGAGTCGCCGTCCCTGGCGACGTACGGCCGCCCGTCGGGCGCGAGCGCCGGCTCCACCTCCACCGCGTCGAGATCGGGGCCCTCGGCGTCGGCGTGCCCATTCCGCTCGGCCCGCGCGGCCCGGTCGGTCCGGGGCGCGGTCAGCGACCATTCGACTGTCAGCCGGTCGGTCTCGTCACCGGCGTTGACCCCGTCGTCCAGCGGGCCGTAGAAGTCCACGACGTACTCGCGGGCCACGGCGCCCAGCTTGACCAGGTTGAACCTGGCGTTCCTGCTCACCAGCGGATCGAAGGTCCACACCATCGAGTCGGCGCCGAGCCCTAGCGCCCATGCCCGCTGCGCCAGCTTCAGCGCGAACCCCACGCCGCGGTCGGCGCGCGGCGCGGCGGCGATCAGCGAGTAGACGCCGCCCCCGGCCGGCGGCCCGAAGACGGCCG
>NZ_QNFZ01001046.1 GCF_003313395.1 Nonomuraea lactucae
AGTCCCGCTGCCGGGACCCCAGGCCGTTCTGCACGATCGCGACGCCCGCCACCGCGAGCAGCACGGCGACGAGCGCGGCGATCGTCGCCGCCACCTGCCCGCGGCGCCTGGCACGCGCGCGGGTGCGGACGCCGGACGCCTCCAGGAACGCCCGTTCCAGCGGGCCGGGCGCGAGATGCCTGCGTACGTTCGCCACCCAGTCCAGGCTCTCCTCGAGGACGGAGCCCCGCAGGAGATCCTCGTGCCTGCGCCCGTTGGCGTCCCACAGGCCGGCGGCCCTGGTCAGGGCGCTGTGGATGCGCAGGCCCTCGCGGTCGCCGTCGATCCACCGCCGCAGGCGCGGCCAGGCGCGCAGCAGGGCGGCGCTGACCAGCGTGACCGATTCGCCCCGCTGGACGAGCCGCCCGCGGTCCGTGAACGCCCGCAGCACGCGCTCGGCCCGCGACGGGTCCTCCACGCCGTCGAGCAGCTCCCTGCGACGCATCTCGCGTAGGGCGCGGTCGGCGGCCTCGTCCGAGACGATCATGCGGAGCAGGATCGCCGGGACGGCCGCCTGGTCGTCCGGGCCGAGCCGCCGGTAGACGCCCTCGGCCACCTCGGCGAGGGACGGCCGGGCGGGCGCGATGGTGAGGCCGCCTGTGCCGCCGCCTGCGACTTCGCCTGCGTCGTCACTGACCGCCTCGCGAACGCGCGGTGCCTCGATCATGCGGTCGCGGATGGTGGCCCGCCCCAGGGGCGGCCCTAGGGAAATCCCCTGCCGGACGTGGGAGGGTGCCCGGCCTGCCGGGCCGCCTGGAGGGTATCGGCTACCTGACGGCCTGCCGGGCCGTCGTGCCGGCTGCCCGCGTCGCCGGGCGGAGACCGGAGGAGGCGACACGCATGCCTGACTACGGCCACGACCTGCTGTTCGGGTCGTTCATCACCCCCGCCAACGAGGAGCCCCAGCGGGTCGTCGCGCTGGCGCAGGAGTCCGAAGCCGCGGGGCTGGACCTGGTGACCTTCCAGGATCATCCCTACCAGGCCGGCTTCCTCGACACCTGGACGCTGCTCTCGTACGTCGCCGCGCGGACCGGACGGATCCACCTGTCGGGAAACGTCACCAACCTTCCGCTGCGCCAGCCCGCCGTGCTGGCCCGGGCCGCGGCGAGCCTCGACCTGCTCAGCGGCGGTCGCGTCGAGCTCGGGCTGGGCGCGGGCGGGTTCTGGGACCCGATCGAGGCCATGGGCGGGCGGCGGCTGGCACCCGGGCAGGCCGTGGACGCGCTCAGCGAGGCGATCGACATCATCCGCGGCATCTGGGACGCCGGCGAGAAGGCGCGCCTGCGGGTGGACGGCGCCTACCACCGGGTCGACGGGGCCAAGCGCGGCCCCGCTCCGGCGCACGACATCGGCATCTGGCTCGGCGCCTACAAGCCCAGGATGCTCCGCCTCGTCGGCGCCAAGGCGGACGGCTGGCTGCCGTCCGTGCCGTACCTGGAGAGCATCCGTCAGCTCGCCGACGGCAACGCCACCATCGACGCGGCGGCCACCGAGGCGGGCCGGGACCCTGCCTCGATCCGCCGCCTGCTCAACGTCATGGGCCGGTTCGGGCCGCGCGGCGACGGGCTGCTGTCAGGCCCGCCCGATCAGTGGGCGGAGCAGCTCGCCGCCCTCACCCTGGAGGACGGCGTCTCGGCCTACATCCTCATGAGCGACGACCCCGGGGTGCTGCGGACCTTCGGCCAGGAGGTCGCACCGGCGACGCGCGAGCTCGTCGCGGCCGGGCGCGCCGCGAGCAGGACGCCCGGCGCACCCGCCTGAGCGACCAGAAGGGCGCCCGCCTGAGCGACCAGAAAGGCGCGCGGCTGAGCGAGACTAGAAGGGCGCGGCTGAGCGGCGAGAAGGGCGCGCGGCCGGGCGCCGAGAACGCGCGCACGCCCGGCCGGGCTCCCGTCACACCGACCAGGACGCCCGCTCGTTGAGCGCGGCCGGGACGAAACCGGCCGTCTGCTTGTAGCCGAGCGCGATCTCCTCCAGCTCGGCCCGCGGGATGACGTCCTCGATGTCGGCGAACCCCTCCGGGGCGCGCTCGTGGGCCAGCCTCAGCACCACCTCGGGGCCGTCGCGCCGGTTGGACTGCACGATCGCGTTGGTCGTGGGCCTGCGCTGGCTCTCGTAGTAGGCCAGGCCGCGCCCGGTCGCCAGGGCGTTGGCCAGCACGCGCGCGTCGATGACGGCCTGCGTGCCGCCGTTTGAGCCGGTCGGGTACATGGGGTGGGCCGCGTCGCCGAGGAGCGTGACCGTGTCGGTCGACCAGTGCGGGAGCGGGTCCCGGTCCACCATCGGATACTCGTACACCGCCTCCGCCGCCGAGATCAGGCCGGGCACGTCCAGCCAGTCGAAGTGCCAGTCCGCCACGTGGTGGACGAACTTCTCCAGCTCCACCTGCCGGTTCCAGTCGCCCCGCGGGGTGGTCTCGGGGGCCTTGCGCTGGATGGCCCAGTTGATCAGCACCCGTCCGTCGGGCTCCGGGGGCGCGATGGGGTAGATGACCACCCTCTGCCTGTCGTCACCGGCCATGAGCATGGACCGGCCCGTCATGTACGGCTTGGCGTACGTGGTGCCGCGCCACAGCACCTGGCCGCTCCACAGCGGCGGGCCCTCCTCGGGGAACAGGGCGGCCCGGACGCTCGAACGGATGCCGTCGGCGCCCACCAGCAGATCGGCGTCGTGGTCCAGCCCGGTCACGGGCGACCCGGTGACCACCGCGCCGGGGCCGAGCCGCTCCTTGACCGCGTCCAGCAGCATGAACTGCAGGCGTCCCCGGTGGATGGAGTACTGCGGCCAGTTGTAGCCCGCCGCCATGCCGCGGGGCTCCGACCAGATGACCTGCCCGTGGCGGTTGACGTACGTCAGGTCGGCCGTCGGCACCCCGATCTCGGCCAGGCGGTCGCCCAGGCCGAGCTCGACGAGCTCGCGCACGGCGTGCGGCAGGATGTTGATGCCCACGCCGAGCGGGCGGATCTCCGCCACCGCCTCGTGGACGACCACGTCGGTGATGCCGGCGGCGTGCAGGCTCAGAGCCGTGGTCAGGCCTCCGATGCCGGCTCCGGCGATGACAACGCGCAATGCATGACCTCCTCGCGGGCAGCATGATCTTGCCCGCTGGCGGCCCGATCTTCAAGGCCCATTCGCGTTTCGGGCGGGTACCGGCTGGTGTTCCCGCTCCGGCGGACGCCGGGCGAGGAACGCGCGGGCGGCCACCGCGACGCAGGCGGCGCCCAGCAGCAGGCCCCAGACGATGTCCGTGACGAAGTGCATGCCCCGGTACAGCCGCGAGAACGCCACGACGAGCGGCACGGCGACGGCGAGCGTCCACACCGCCACCCGCAGCGCCCCGCTCCGCAGGCGCGTGGACAGGATGAGCGCCACCGCGCAGAAGAAGCCGACGGCGGCGCTGACGTGGCCTGAGGGGAAGCTGGAGGTGGGCGGGGCCGGGTCGAGGTGGTGCACCGGTGGGCGGTGGCGGGCGACCAGGGCGCTGGTGGCCAGGAAGACGAGCGACTGGCTCCAGACGGCCGCCACCACGAACGCGGCCTCGTGACGGCGGCGGAGCAGACCGAGGACGACCGCGGTCAGCGCGGTGAACGCCACGATGTACGGCGTGTCGGACAGGCTGCTGCCGAAGTCGGTCAGGGTGTTCCACAGGGCGGTGCGCCGGGCGGCCAGGTCCGCGCTGACGGCCGCCTCGCCGGTGGGCAGCGCCGTGATCAGCTCCCCGGCGCCGTACGTCACCGCGGCCAGCGCCACCAGCGGCAGGAGCAGTGCCGACGCGTAGTACCGGATGTGCCTCACGTACTCGCCCCGCTCAGTCACGGGTGGCCTTCACCGATTCGGGCTCGATCCCTTCGAGCGGCGGGATGGCGGGCCTGCGGCCCTCGTCGCGGCGCCAGGTCTCGAACGCCGCCGTGGTGGCGGCGAGCACGGCCGCGCCGAGCACGATCCCGCCGAGCACGTCACTGACCCAGTGCACGCCGAGCGCGACCCTGGTGTACGAGACCGACAGGACGAGGAAGGCGGCCACGGCCCAGGCGACGAGCCGGCCCCGGGCCGGCAGCATCGGCAGGACGACCAGCACGATCACCCCCGCGCCGAGCGTGGCGTTGAGCGCGTGCCCAGAAGGGAACGCCTCGCCCGGCGCCAGCGCGACCGGGTCGGGCAGCAGCGGTCTGGCCCGATCGACGAGGATCTTGAGAGCCAGGCCGAGCAGCCCGCCCACGGTGATGGTGGTGATCGCCCAGAGGGCCAGCCGTGGGGCGCCCTTCCACACCAGCCAGCCGGCCAGCAGGGCGACGGCGACGCGCCATGGCCACGGCCCGAACACGTCGGTCCAGACGGTGAGCACCGCCGTCACGGCGGGATTGGCCAGCGCGTACTCGTGCAACGCGTGGGCGACGCCGGAGTCCAGGTCGTTGAGCGGCAGCCTGGCGACCACGAGCAGCAGGGTGAACGGGATCATGACGAGCGCCGCGGCCAGGGAGGCGAGGGTCAGCCGCGGCCCCAGGCCGTGTTCACGGTCCGTACGTGCTCTCTCAGTGGTGATCATGCGGAGGGAGCGCCTTTCTCCTCGGAGAGGGAATCGGTTCTGGGTCCACATCCGCCTCCGGCTACCCCGACACGGGGTGATCATCCCTGCGAGGACCGGGGGAGCCGCACGGCTCGGCGTCCTGGCGCGTCGGGCACCATGGAGGCGTGACCGTAACCTCGTGCTCGCCGTCCTTGGCGTCGCTGGCCGCGCTGGTGGCCGGGGGTGGAGTGGCGGTGCTCAGCGGGGCGGGCCTGTCCACCGAGTCGGGCATCCCCGACTACCGGGGGCCGACCGGCCGGGCCAGGCGGGCGGAGCCCATGACCTACCAGCGGTTCGTCGGCAGCGCGCAGGCGCGGCGGCGCTACTGGGCGCGCAGCCACGTCGGCTGGCGGCAGATCGGCCAGGCCCGGCCCAACGCGGGGCATCGGGCCGTGGCCGAGCTGGAGCGGCGCGGGCTGCTCGCGGGCATCGTCACCCAGAACGTGGACGGTCTCCACCAGGCGGCGGGCGCCCGGCGGGTGATCGAGCTGCACGGCGGCCTCGACCGGGTCGTCTGCCTGTCGTGCCGCGAGCGCACCTCCCGCCTCCGGCTGGACCAGCGCCTGAGGGCCGCCAACTCCGCCTGGCGGGCCGACGGGCGGATCAACCCCGACGGTGACGCCGTGCTCACCGACGAGCAGGTCGAGGGGTTCCAGGTGGTCGACTGCGCGGCGTGCGGCGGGCTGCTCAAGCCCGACGTGGTGTTCTTCGGCGAGAACGTGCCCCGGGCCCGGGTGGACGAGTGCTTCGCGCTGGTGGCGGGAGCGCGGGCGCTGCTCGTCCTCGGGTCGTCGCTGGCGGTGCGATCAGGCCTGAGGTTCGTCGCCAGGGCCGCCGAGCTGGGCATCCCGATCGCCATCGTCAACCAGGGGCCGACACGCGGCGACGCCGAAGCCGTGCTGACCTTGGACGCCCCACTCGGCGCCACGCTGACGGCCCTCACCGCCCGGATTCCCGTCTCCTGACCGGTCCGCCCGTCTACCTGACCGGTCCGCCCGTCTATACGCCGACTTTTCTGTCTTTACAAGATCTTGTCACTGCTCGGCGGCGGTGCTACCTCTTGCGGGATAAGCGTTGGATCAGCGCGTCCCCTGTGCAGGAGGAAGTGTGTCGACCAAACCCTGGTTACGCAGTGCTTTCGTGGCCGTCGCCGTCACGGCGGCGGCTTTGCCCATCACCGGAGCCGCCCAGGCCGAACCGGGCGGGAAGGCCCCGATCATCCATGACTTCCAGGCGGAGGAGCACGGCAAGCCCGACATCGACAACCGGCGGGGCACAGTGCGTCCGCCGGCCGGGATCTCCGCGCCGAGCGCGGCACCGGCGGCCGAGGTCCGCTGGAACTCCCTGGGCACCCCCGCCGTGGTCACCGGCGCCGAGCCGCTCGCCGAGGGCCTGGGCGCCGACCCCGAGCAGGCCGCCCGCGCCTACCTGAAGAACAACGAGAGCCTTTTCGGCCTGCCCGCCGCGGCGGTGGACGCCCTGGAGAAGGTTGCGGTCAACCCCATCGGCGAGGGCCACGCCGTGCTGCTGCGGCAGCGCTTCGGCGATCTGCCGGCGGGTGTGGACGGTCTCGTCGCGGTCGGCGTGGCCGGCGGGAAGGTCCGGCACGTCACCTCGTCGCTGTCGCGCCAGACGGGCGCGCCACCGGCCGCCGCCATCACCGCGCAGCAGGCACTTGAGATCGCGGCCAAGGACGGCGGACTCGACCTGGCCTCGGCGGTCACCAAGAAGGCCACCCCGGTGGCCGTGCCCGCGCCCGACGGCGTGCACAGCGCGTACCAGGTCGTCCTGATCGGCCGCGGCCAGAAGGAGGCCGCCGGCTACACCACGCACGTGGACGCCGTCAGCGGCGCGATCCTGGTCCGCGAGAACCTGGTCGACCACCTCGACCCGGAGAACCCGCGCTGGTCGGTCTTCCCGGCGAACCCGCCCGCCGACTACTCCTCCGCCGACACCCGCAAGGCCTGGTGCTTCACGGCCGCCCCCGGCTGCGACCGCGTGACCGGCGGCGACCCGGCGACAGGCAAGGCGTGGGACGTCGACCACGCCACCAACACGCCGGCCAACACCAGCGTCGGCAACTCGGCGCGCACCTTCGAGAACCGCGCCAGCGGCGACCCGTTCACGGTCGGCACCCGCGCCAACGTGGCCACGCCGAGCCGCGACTACACCTACCCGTGGCGCAACACCTGGCACCAGGCCAAGTGCGACCCCGCGGTGTTCGACCAGCCGGGCGAGAACGACCTCGAGGCCGCCATCGCCAACCTGCACGTCATGCACAACCGCATGCACGACTGGTCCTACCGGCTCGGCTTCACCGAGACCGCGTGGAACATGCAGGCGAACAACGGCGACCGCGGCGGGCTCGGCGGCGATCCCGAGCAGGGCAACGCCCAGGCCGGAGCCAGGGTCCTGTCCGTCCGCGACAACGCCAACCAGATCACCGGCCCCGACGGGGTGGCGCCCATCACCAACATGTACCTGTGGCAGCCGGTCGCCGGCTCGTTCTACGCCCCCTGCGTGGACGGCGACTACGACATGTCGGTCATCGGCCACGAGTACACCCACGCCATCTCCGGCCGCATGATCGGCGGCCCGAACGCCGGATGGATCGGCGCTCAGGGCGGCGCCATGAACGAGAGCACCTCCGACCTGTTCGCGATGGAGTACCTGAGCGAGTACGGCTTCCGCCCCGCGGGCGACACCCCGTACGTCACCGGCGGCTACGTCACCGGAGACCACGGGCGGGGCATCCGCAACTACGACATGTCCAAGTCGCCGCTCAACTACAGCGACATCGCCTACGACCTGGTCGGCCAGCAGGTGCACGCCGACGGCGAGATCTGGTCGGCCACGCAGTTCGACGTGCGCGACGCGTTCGTCGGGAAGTACGGCAAGGGCACCGCGAAGCAGCAGCGGGACTGCGCGGACGGCCGGACGCCGGTCGGCCAGTGCCCGGGCAACCGGCGCTGGGCCCAGCTCTCGTTCGACGCGCTGCTGCTCATGGCCTCGGGCGCGGTCAGCTACGTCGACCACCGCGACGCGCTGCTCGCGGCCGACACGATCCGCTTCGGCGGCGCGAACCACGACATCATGTGGCGGGCGTTCGCCGAGCACGGCCTCGGCCAGGGAGCGGCCAGCGTGACCCCGAGCGACCCCGACCCGACGCCGAGCTTCGTCGACCCCAAGGGCAGGAACGGCTCACTCCAGCTCAAGCCGCTGGGCGAGGCCAAGGACGCGGCGCTGCGGCTCTACGTGGGCGACTACGAGGGGCGCGTAGTCCCGGTCGCCGACACTGACCCCGCGACGCCGCTCGGCGACACCGTGCGGATGACACCCGGCTTGTACGACTTCGTGGTCACGGGCAACGGGTTCGGGCACACGCGGCTGAAGTACGCGGTCGTGGGCGGCGTGACACTGCCCCTCCCGCTGCCGCTCACCCGCAACCACGCCTCCGCCACCTCCGGCGCGGTGGCCTCCGGCGACGGCGTCAACCACGCGAAGCTGATCGACGAGACCGAGGCCACGAACTGGGCCTCGCTCACCGGCGCCCCCGCCGGCAAGTCGATCACCGTGGACCTAGCGGGCGACGCCCCCGTCAAGATCCGCAGGGTGCAGGTGAGCGCCATGCTCAGACCCAACGTCAACGACCCGGCCGACCCCGGCGTGCAGAACCGCTTCTCCGCGCTGCGCTCCTTCGAGGTGCTCGCCTGCGACTCCGGCTGCGCCGACCCGGCGAACTTCACGAAGATCTACACCAGCCCGGCGGACGCGTTCAAGACCGCACTGCCCCGCCCGCGGGGCGCCGACCTGCTCATCAAGTCGTTCCGGGTGCCCACCACCACGGCCGCGCACCTGATGCTCCGGGCGGTCACCACGCAGTGCACCGGCAACCCGCTCTACGCCGGTGAGCAGGACAGCGACCCCAACTCCGCGACGGACTGCGCCACGGCCAGCCCGCTGCGGGACCAGCTCCGGGCAGCCGAGTTCCAGGCGTACTCCCACTGATCGTCCACTGAGCGCGCCTGGCGCGCACGGCGGCGGCCCCGCCCCCTCGGCAGGGACACCGTTGGCGAAGTGGACCAAATAACAGCGGCCCCATGATCACAGATGTGATCATGGGGCTGGAGCCTGTCTCCGACGATACGCATCAGCTGGATGTTGAGCGTCACGAGATGTCAGTGCGAGACGACACCGTATGACAGTTGGGACGACACGAGTTGTCAGCCGAACAACGGGCCGCCCGGCTGGTTACGACTCCTCGGCACGAAATCTTCCTGTACGAGCGCTATGTAGCCGCCGTGCACGGTACCGGCCTGCCTGACTTCCGGTTTGGCGAAGCCGTTCTGCGCGGGTGCGGCCTGGACGGCGTACGAGGCAGTTGCCGACAGCCCGGCGATGGCCGCCAGTGCGACACCCGCCATGAAAAGCCCGCGGCGGAACCGGTTACAACGCTGCATGGGCAGTCCCTTCATCGGACGAGGAGGTGACTGGTATTCGCATGCCGAGCGCCCGCGGATTAGCGCGGAGTCGGGCTGACGTCGAGCTCCTGCGCATCTGAGACGTTGAGCATGGCCCCGTGATCACATTGGTGAGCGCGGGGCCGCTTCTGTCTTATCTACTTCGCCAACGGTGTCCTGGCGAGGGTGCGGGGCCGCCTGCCGTGCGCCGGGGGTCACCTCGCTTGACAGATCTGTTGTCAAGAAAAGAAACCTTCCAATAAAGCCGCCGACGCCTTGATGATCAGGCCATTCGCGTCCGTCGAAAGGACACACGATGGCAGACGTCAGGCGGATCCTCCTGGGCGGAGCAGCGCTCGGCCTGGTGCTCTCGGGCTTGTCGCCCGTGCGCCCGGCCGGGGCCGCCCCGCCTCCCGCGCCGCACGGGACCGCCAAGGTCCACCAGATCACCCTGGTGACAGGCGACCGGGTCACGCTCACCGAACAGGCCGGGGGAAGACAGAGCGCGGTGATCATCCCGGGGCCGGGCCGTACCGGGATCGCCTTCGCGCAACGGGTCACCAAGGACGCGGCCGGCCGCGTCCACCTCCAGGTGGTACCCGCCGACGCGAGCGGGCCGCTGGCCGCGGGTGACCTCGACCCGCGCCTGTTCGACGTATCCGAGCTGGCACGGCAGGGCATCGGCGAGGAGGCCAGGATCATCGTCGACTACGCGGGCGAGCCCCGCGCGGCCGCCGCGGACCGGATGCTGGCCGGGCTCGGCGCGTCCGTCTACCACGCTCCCGCGAAGGAGATGGCGGCGCTCTGGGACAAGCTCACCGAGGACCGCGGCCTGGCCCCCGGTGTGAAGAAGATCTGGCTGGACGGGCGGGTCAAGCTCTCCGACGACGCCTCCGTCGCCCAGATCGGCGCTCCCGAGGCGTGGAAGGCCGGGTTCACGGGCAAGGGCGTCCGGGTGGCCGTGCTCGACAGCGGCTACGACGCGGCACATCCGGCCCTGGCCGGGAAGGTCGCCGAGGCCAAGGACTTCTCCGACAGCCCGGACGGGGTGAAGGACAACGTCGGCCACGGCACCCACGTGGCCGGCATCATCGCCGGAGAGGGCGGCGGGCCCAAGAGCGTGGCGCCGGACGCCTCCCTGCTCGTCGGCAAGGTCTGCGGCGACGAGACCTGCGACGAGTCCGCCGTCATCGCGGGCATGGAATGGGCCGCGGGCAAGGCGAAGATCGTCAACATGAGCCTCGGCAGCGAACAGCCCAGCGACGGCACCGACCCGCTCTCCGAGACGGTGAACAGGCTCACCGCCGAGGCGGGCACGCTGTTCGTGATCGCCGCGGGCAACTTCCCCGTCCCCGGTTACATCGGCAGCCCGGGAGCCGCGGACGCGGCCCTGACCGTCGGCAGCGTGGACGCCTCCGACCAGGTCAGCTACTTCTCCAGCCGCGGCCCCCGCGCGGGCGACTACGCCATCAAGCCGGACATCACCGCGCCCGGCGAGGACATCCTGGCCGCGCGCGCGGCCGGCACGTCGATGGGTGACCCGGTGGACGACCTCTACACCAAGGCCAGCGGCACGTCCATGGCCACCCCGCACGTGGCGGGCGCCGCCGCGATCCTCGCGCAGCGCCATCCGGGATGGAGCCCGGCCCGGCTGAAGGCCGCGCTCACTAGCAGCGCGGCGCCCACGGCGGACACGTCCCCGTTCACCCAGGGCAGCGGGCGGCTGGACGTCGCCAGGGCGGCCCGCCAGCTCGTGCACGCCGACCAGACCAGCCTGAACTTCGGCTACCTGCGCTGGCCGTACAAGGAGGGCGACGACCTGTCGAGAACGGTGACCTACCGCAACGACGGCGACCAGCCCGTGACACTGACCCTGACGGCGTCCGCGCCCGAACTCGGGGACGCCGTCACGCTGAGCGCCACCAGCGTCACCGTGCCCGCGCACGGCACCCAGGACGTCACCCTCGGGCTGCGCAGGGCGGCGCTGAGCGGCAAGGGCTCGCAGGCCGGACGGATCGTCGCGAGCGGCCCCGGCGGCGAAGTGGTGCAGACGCCCTTCGGCGTGACGCTTGAGCCGGAATCGTATGAAGTCACCGTCAAGCTCATCGACAGGGCCGGAAAGCCCGCCTCCGACGAACTGCCGCAGACGCTCCTCGGAGCGGTCCTCGACGACGCGGGCCTGTGGTACTTCCCCGACGCCGAGGTGAAGAACGGGCAGGCCACGGTACGCCTGCCGAAGGGGCCGTACACGTTCGAGTCCGTGATCTACACGGGCGCGGACGAGCGGAGCGCTGACATCGCCGTCACGATCGACCCGAGGATCGTCGTCGACCGGGCCGGGATCACCGTGGTGCACGACGCCCGCCGCGCCAACCGGATCACCACCAAGGTCGGCGCGAGTGGCGTGGCCAGGCAGTGGGCCTCGCTGGACGGCATCTTCACCCGTGACTCGGGCGAAGCCGACAACATGCTCCTCTTCAGCGTGTTCGGACCTGGCAACGAGCTCTTTCTGGCCCCGGCCAAGGGCGACCCGGAGCGGATGTCGTTCGGCTACAGCACGGCGCTCATCTCCGAGCGCGACGCCTACTACCTGGCGTTCCCGCACCCGGGTGAGGTGCCCGCCGACCCGACCTACTCGGTTCGCAACAGCGACCTGACCCGGGTGGACGCCCGGTACCGCTCTCAGGGCGCGGTACAGGCGATCGGCGCCAGGGCGTCGCTGCCCTACTACCTGCCCCGCCAGGTCATCGCCCACGGCGGCTTCCACTCCCTGAACCTGCCGGCCAACCGCAAGGAGTTCTTCAGCCCCGGACCTGTGGAATGGTCCGACCACTTCCAGCAGCGCGCGCCCTCCGACCACCCGTTCATGCCGCAGGGCGTGGTCCTCGGCCTTGGCAGCCCACGGCCCGCCGGCGACTACCGGCAGGACTGGAACAACGCCGTCTTCGGACCCGCGCTGCGCTCGTACGACTACGGCTCCGGCATCATCCGCTTCGGTGACCAGCTCCGGGCGGTCGTCTCCAGCTTCACGCCCAGCGATCCCGGGCACATCGGCTTCCCGATCACCGACACTTTCTACGCCACCGGAAGCATGACACTGTCCCGGGACGGCAAGGTCCTCGGCTCGTCCCCCAACGTCAGCATGGGCGGGTTCGCCGTGCCCAGGGACAAGGGGACCTACACGCTGACGGTCGACGCCCAGCGGGCCAAGGCAGCCTGGACGAAGCTCAGCTCGCGGGTGACCACCGAGTGGACCTTCGACTCGGCAAGGCCCCAGGGAGCCTACGAGGTGCCGGCGCTTCCGGTCGTCACGGTCAGGGAGGATCCCCGGGCGCCGCTGGACGAGCGTAACCGGGCACCCGGGTTCGCGTGGTTCCCGATCGACCTCACCGTGGGCAACCAGCACGGCGCCCAGGCGATCAGAAAGTCGAAAGTGTCCATGGAGATCTCGGACGACGACGGCAAGACCTGGCGGCAGGCGTGGATCCGCGGCAACACCGGACACACCTGGCACGCCGCAGTGTTCAACCCCCGTGCGGACGCGGGCGGCGGCTTCATCTCGCTGCGGATCCGTGCGGGCAACGACGCGGGCGCCACCGTCACCCAGACGATCATGCGCGCCTACGCGCTGAAATAGCGCGCACGGGACCCTGACGGCAAGGGCCGGCCACCCAGGCGTGGCCGGCCCTTTCGCGTCGTGGGGAGATGCGCCATCCGACAGAAAATGGTAAAGTTTCTTTCTCATTAGCTTGACGGGCTGGTGCCGACCCGATTGAGCGGTGATCATCTTCACCTGGAGGTCCGGTGGAGGACGACCTGCCCATCCCGTTCGGCCACCGCCTGCGCGACTGGCGGCGCAGGCGCGGACTGACCCAGGCCGAGCTCGGCTCGCTCGCCGGCTACACCGGCTCGCAGGTGAGCCGGATCGAGAGCGGCACCCGACGGGTCCCCACCGGCTTCGCCGAGCGGTGCGAGGCGATCCTGCGGGCCGACGGCGAGCTGATGGACACCTGGCTCGCCGCGGAACGTCGCCGGGCGCGCCTGGCCCGGCCGCCCGCGCGCGTGGAGCCGTCCATGGTCCGGGCGATGTCCTCGATCTACGACGCCTACTTGCGAGCCGAGGGACAGGTCGACGGGGGAGCCCTGCTGCCCGCGCTCGAGGCGCACCTGCGTGCGCTGGCGGGCTGGCGGCAGGCCGCCGAGGGGCAGGTCCGGACCGAGGTGACGCGACTGTCGGCCGACTTCGCGTACCTGGCCGGCTGGATGCGCTACGACCGGGGCGACAGCGGGGCGGCACTGGCCTGGTACGAGACCGCGCGCGGCTGGGCGGAGTCGGTGGGCTACACCGACCTGGCCAGCCTGTCACTCGCGCAAGCCTCCACCGTGGCGTGGACGCGGGGTGACGCGCCGCGGGCCGTCGACCTCGCGGGGGCGGCGGCGGACCGTGGACGGGCGGCCCATCCGGGCATCCGCGCCTGGGCCATGATCGCGAAGGCGCGCGGCCACGCGCTCATGGGCGAGGCCAGCGCCTACGCGCGCACCCTGGACAGGGCCGAGACCGTGGCGGCCGACGGCGGGGACGGAGAGGGGCCGGCCTGGCTCCAGGAGCCGACGTTCACCGTGGTGCTCTCGCTGGCCCGGGGCACGGCCATGCGCGACCTGGCCAGGCTCACCAGGCGCCCGTCCGCCGCCAGGATCGCCGCCGGCGAGCTGGGCCTGGGCACGGCGCTCATGCCCGCGGAGCTGCGCCGCGACAGGATCATGGTGGGTGCGCGCCTGGCCGACGCCCTGGGCCTGGCCGGGGAGGCCGACCAGGCGGGCGAGCTGCTGGCGGGGCTGGCGGCGACCGCCGCGACGATCCAGTCGGAGCGCGTGCTCGGGGAGTTCCGCGCCGTCTGCCGCCGGCTCATGCGCGTGTACGGCACATCCGGGGCGTTGCGCGACAGCGGCGAGGCCTTACGCGTGGCAGGCGTCGTCTGATCAGGCCCATCTTGCAGGTTCGCCTGGAGGTGCGCCTACGCCTCGTGCGTCACGAGACGGCCGATCGGCACGGGCCGATGGCACGTTCGGGCGTGTCGAGCCAGAGCCGCTGCCCCTCAGGGGTGACCGTCATGCCGAACCGGTCGAGCCCTGGCTCGCCCCAGCTCACCCAGCGGAAATAGGCGTCCGCCACTTCCTCCCAGAGGCGCCGGTCACCGAGCTCGTACACCATGTGCTCGGTGTCGGACCGGTGGACGGCGGCCGCCCACTGGCCGGCGTCGCCGGGATCGACCAGGTACAGGACGAAGCCCGCCTCGTCGCTCACGCGCGTGCGCAGACCGGTGAGCGCCGACATGACCAGACCGGCTCCGGCGGGCGCGTACGCGATCGTGCGTGGATCCACCCGGATGGCGAACCGCTTGCCGCTCCCATCGTCCGGATCGCAGGGAGTCGCGCCCTGCGAGCGCATCATCATGTACGAGGTGTAGCCCGGGAATCGTCCGATCGCGGTGCCGTCCGGCCGGACCACGAGACGGAGCGACTGGTCGGTGTCGAAGCCGGGGGAGTACGGCGCGACGATCACCGCGCCGGGCCGGCTCTGCTCGATCCAGGCATAGGGAACGGTGTGTACGCCACAGGTGACGTGTACCCGGTCGTACGGTGCTCCGGCTGCCCAACCGGCCGCCCCGTCACCGACGATCAGGCGAGGGCGCACCCCGGCCGTGGCCAGATTCTTCGCCGCCTGCCCGGCGATCGCAGGGTCGATTTCGATCGACGTGACGCGGGCGGCTTCGCCGACCAGGTGGGACAGCAGCGCGGCCGTCCAGCCGGTTCCGGTGCCCACCTCGAGCGTGCGGTGCTGGGGTTGTGGATTCAGCAGTTCGAGCAGGTCGACCACGGTTTCGGGGGCGGAGTTGGATGAGGTGTAGCGTCCTTCCGCGTCGCCGATGTCCGTCGCGCCGCCGTCGAGTTGCGTCACGATGGCGGCTGTTCCGTACACGGCCGTCCACCATGCCTCGGGGTCGTTCGCCTGGTCGATGAGCTCGGGTCCCGTGTCAGTGAGAGCCACACCCACCGGGGGCACGAACAGGTGCCGCGGTACGGCGCGGAGCGCGTCGACGATCGTGTCGCTGATCAGGCCGCGATTCTCGCCTAACGCAGCGATCATGCCTTCGACGCGGGCGGCGAGGCCGGGCATCACTTCTCTTTGCCGCCCTTGCCGTCCTTCGCGTGCTTGCCTCCGCCGCCGCCGACACCGTCCCCCTTGTTCTTTTCGTCTTCGGGAGGCTTGAACGGTTCCAACTCGGACTTGTCGCCCTCGTGCTTGCCGGTCATGAATTGCCCTCCCTCTATTCAGGGGAACGTTCTCCGTGACCATATAGTCACTGTCTGTTGCGGGCAAGGGGCGATGGAGTAAATGGGCCGGTACGGCCAGCGCCGGGCGCGGGCCGTACCGGCCGTACCGGAAGGGGTGTCAGTTGCTGTGGCGGACGGGGTGGCGCCAGCCGACGTAGAGCTCGTCGATCGCGAGCTTGTTGTAGAAGCTCGGCACGGTGGGGGAGCCCCAGGTGCTGTCGATGTCGAGGCGGATGTGGCGGGTCTTCAGGTTGCCGAGGTCGATGAAGCGTACGCCCTTGGCGCTCTCCAGCACGCCGGCCTTGACCTGCTTCCAGGTGTCGCCGTCGATGCTGACCTGGACGCGATAGTCCTTGATCCGGGTGGAGTCCTCCTTGCGGCCGAAGGCCCCCCTGTTGTGGGTGGGGGACCATTCGCGCTGGTTGACCGCCAGGTAGCGGGCCTTGCGGACCTCACCGAGGTCGAGCGTGAGCGAGGCGGGGATCTGCTGCTTGGCGTCCCAGTAGGTCAGGTAGTCGCCGTCCACCAGCGCCTCGGTGCCGGTGGTGCCGCCGGTGGCGGTGATCGTGCCGGGCGGGTAGACGCCCTGCCGGTCCTCGGCGGTCTTGACCTTGAAGGTCGTCCTCGACGACGGTGGTGGCCGCGTAGCCGCCGTCGTTGATCCGGCCGGGCTGGAAGCCGCCGTGGTACCACCACTCATAGTCGATCGTGAAGCACGCCTCGGTGATCCTCGGCATCGGGGTCCAGACCGACCCCGGATAGTCGCAGTACGGCGTCATGCCCTTCTTCTGCTCATGGCTGACCATGTCCCTGATCGGCGTGCCCTCGTTGTTGTTGGACAGCGTCATCTCGGGTCGCTCGGCCCGGATCCGCTGATAGAGCTTGTTGCGCTCCCAGTAGGCGTTGCCTCGCGGGTGGTGATGTCGATCTGCTTGCCCTTGTAGGCCGAGTAGGCCGCCGAACTCAGGTAGGAGGTGCCGGTCTGGTTGTGCCACTGCGGGTCATCGGTCATGTAGAGGATGACCTTCAGGCCCTTGGCCTTGGCGGCCTTGATCAGCTCGCCCAGGAAGTCCCGCTTGGTGCTGGCGCTGCCCGGGATCTTCGACGGCCAGGTGCGGACGAAGCCGAGATTGCTTCATGGTGACTCCTCGAAATGGCATATCTGCCGTCTTTCTCAGGAAGAAGGCGCGCCGGATCCGGCTCTGCGGGGATCGGCGATGCGGAGTGAGACCAGTCCAGAGGGCGGCACGGTCAGGACCGTGACGCCGGGCCGCAGCGATCGGCTGCGCGTGCCGACGAGCCGCCCCCGCGCGTCGTAGACCGTCTCCTGGACGTCCGCCGCGCCCTGCGAGACCTCGATGACGATCCGGTCCGCGGCCGTCACGTTGACCAGGTCGATCTCTCTGTGGGACAGGTCCACCGCGGCCACCCGGTCGGCGTGCAGCACGATCACCTCCCGGTCGCCGGTGCGGGCGCTGATCACGGGGTAGAGCTCGTCGGGGCGGCCCGGTTCGACGTCCCCGTCGAGCAGGACCGGGCGCAGCCGTTCCCACTGGCGGAGCCAGAAGGCGAGCCATTCGCGATGGTCGGCGCGCATCTCGGTCAGGCGGTTGGAGATCTGCGGGACCGCCTGCAGCACGCTCAGCAACTGGCGGGCCGCCCACGCCGGAGTGGCCTCCGGGTCCCACATGAGCATGTCCGAGTGGACCGCGCCGCCGAGCGCGAGCAGGCCCGCGTCGATGGTCCGCACCCGGTTGGCGGTGGCGTCGGCCGGGCAGTCGGTGGCGCGCAGCAGGTTCCCGTAGGCGGCCATCCCGTGCCCGAGGTACGGCTGGCGCAGCTCGATCATGCTGCCGGCGGGCAGCGCCGCCCGCAGCGCGCCGAGCAGGTCCGCCATGGCGGCCCCCGCTCCGGAGTACACCCCGGCGTCGTCCAGGAAGTCGATCTTCAAGCCGTCCAGGCCGTAGTCGCGGATCAGCCGTACACAGGTGGCGACCACGTGCTCGCGCACCTCGGGAACGCGCGGGTCCAGCACGTACGCCCCGGGCCCGGTCGGGCTGGCCACCGGCGCCAGGTGCGCGAGCCGCGGGTACGCCCGAGACTCGGGGCCGAGCAGGAGCGGCGCGATCCAGGCGAGGTAGGACATGCCGGTGGCCCGGACCCTCGCCACGTGCCCGGCGAGGTCGGGGAACTTGGCGGTGTCCACCGTCCAGTCGCCCGCCCAGGCGTAGCCGCGCTTGGTGCCGTACTCCTGCCAGCCGTCGTCCAGGATGAGCACCCCGCAGCCGAGCCCCGCGGCCAGCTCGGCCTCCTCCTCCACCTCGGCCGCCGTGACGTTCTGCCCGAAGGCGTACCAGGTCGAGTAGACCGGCGCCCAGGCCGTCTCCGGCGTCGGCAGGGGCGTGATCGGCGCGTGGCCGCGCAGGTGCGCCCGCAGACGGCGCAGCGCCGCCGCCACCGACGCCGAGCGGGGCGCGAGCACCAGCGTGTACGGCGCCGCCCGCGCGACGGGATGCAGGTGCACGACGAACGTCCTCGACTGTTCCGAGACGCCGAACACGACCTCGGTCTCGGCCAGGGGGTCCTCGGCGGCGAAGGCCAGCAGCGTGGCGCCCGACGTCTGGTACAGGCAGCCCACCGCGGCGCCGTTCACCAGGGAGGTCCGCATGCGGCCCGCCCAGTCGGGAAGCAGGGAGCGTTCCCACCCGCAGGCGGGGTGCCAGAACCCGACGGCGTCCCGCAGGGGCGAGGCCAGCCGGATCTCCAGCGGCGTGCCCTCGGGCGCGGAGACGTCGAGGGCGACCAGCCCGCCGGGCAGCTCGCGCGTGGTGTACGGCGCGGGGGTGCCCGCGGCGAGGACGGCGACGGTCACGTCGTCGATCAGGTGGCGGGTGGGGGCGGCGGGGCGCTCTGCTGTCGTCACGGCGCTCAAGGTCGTAACGGCGGTCAAGGGCGTCACGGCGGTCAAGACTGCACTCCTTGTGAGTCCGGGGAGACCGGTGGCCCGGTCCGTTGCGAGGTCGTGTCGCTCATCCCTTGGTCGCTCCGCTCGTCAGTCCCTTCACGAACTGCTTCTGCAGGGCCAGGTAGAAGACGACGACGGGGAGGGTGGCCAGGAACATCAGCCCGAAGACGGTGCCGAAGTCGACCTGATACTGGCCGACCGCGCGATAGATGCCGGTGGTGATCGTGGTGCCCTGGCCGGGGCCGAGGATGATCAGCGGGTTGAGGAAGTCGTTCCAGATCCACACCCCGAAGAAGATGATCGCGCTGGCGCTGGCCGGGCGGAGCAGCGGGAAGACCACGCGCCAGAACGCGCTGAGCCGCCCCGCCCCGTCGATCGCCGCGGCCTGCTCCATCTCGATGGGGATCGTCCGGACGAATCCGGCGAAGACGAAGACGCCGAAAGGGACGTAGTAGCCCACGTTGAACAGCAGCAGTCCCTGCACGGTCGTCATGAGGTCGAACAGCCGCAGCACCTGCACCACCGGCAGCAGGATGACCTGCGGCGGGATCATCAGCCCCGACAGCAGGACGAGCGTGGCGATCCTGCCCCAGCGCGAGTCCGTGCGCGCCAGATAGTGGCCGAGCATCGCCGACAGCACCGTGAGCACGGCCACGGACAGCCCGGTGACCATGAGGCTGTTGCCCAGGCTGGCCCAGAACAGCCGGTCGGGCCTGGACAGGACGGCGGCGATGTTGTCCAGCATGGGCGGCACCGGCAGGCCGACCGGGTCGGGCGCGATGTCGGGGCCGTGCTTGAAGGTGTTGGCCAGCACCACGTACAGCGGGACGGCGAAGATCGCGCCCACCACGGTGGTGATCAGTGCTCTCAAAGCCTGACCTCCCTGCGCTGGAGCAGGCGGAGGGTGATCGCGGAGGCCGTCGCGATGATGACGAGCATGACGACCGCCATCGCGGAGGCGTAGCCCTGCCGGTTGGCGGTGAAGCCGGTGTGCAGGATCACGAAGGCGATGGTCGCCGTCGAGCCGGAGCCCGGCCCGCCGTTGGTGATCACCTGGATGTGGTCGTACGCCTTGAACGCGGTGATCAGCAGCACCACGGTGTTGATCGTCAGCGCGGGGGCCAGCAGCGGCCAGGTCACGCGGCGGAAGCGGGCGACCGGGCCGGCGCCGTCGATCGACGCCGCCTCTTGGAGCTCGTGCGGGACGGCCTGCAGCCCGGCCAGGTAGACCACGACGCAGAAGCCGAGCATCTGCCAGGCCATGATCGCGGCGAGGGAGTAGAGCGCGAGGTCCGGATCGGACAGCCATCCGACCTTTGGCACTCCAGCCCACCCGAGCACCTGGTTGACCACGCCGTCGTCCGCCAGCAGCCGCGTCCACACCACGCTGACCACCACCGAGCTGAGCACGACGGGCACGAAGAACGTCGCCCGCCAGGCGTTGTAGAACCAGCCCTTGCGATCGAGCAGCACCGCGACGGCCAGTCCCGCCACGTTCGGCACGACGACCAGGATCACGGTGAGGATCACGGTGACCCGCAGCGCCGTCAGGAACTCCTCGTCGCGCAGCAGCAGCGCGTAGTTGCGCCCGCCGACGAACGTCGTCGGCGGGTTGAACGGGTTGTAGCTGGTCAGGCTGTAGCCGAAGCTGACCACGATCGGCGCGAGCACGAAGCACAGGTAGACCAGCATGCCCGGGGCGGCGAAGACGCCGAAGTGCCCGAGGTCGCGCCAGATCAGCCGGCGCCGGCGGGCGGTGGCGGTGATCGCCGCCGCCCGACGGCGCCGGGTGCCGACATCGGTCGTCATGATCAGGATGCCTTTTCCCACTCGGCGTCGAGGTAGGCCGCCGCGTCCTGTGCCGACTTCATGCCGATGATCACGTCCTGGACGGCCGCGTAGACCTTCTCCGTCATCCCGGCGATCAGCGCGTCGCCGCCGGTCTCCCAGGAGAACGCCTTCACCGTCGCGTTGCCCTGGACGTGCTCCGTCCACAGGGCGTAGGTGGCCTTGAACACCGGTCCGGTGTCGGCGGGCGGCGTGTAGCCCTTGATCGCCGGGAAGAGCGCGTCGGACTTCACGGAGTTGTCGAGGTTGGCCTTGTCGAGCTGGAAGGCCAGCGTGAACTTCTTGGCCGCGTCCAGGTGCCTGGAGTTGGCGTTGACCTCCAGGCCGCCGCCGGTGTAGCCGGGCAGGAGCGGCGCGCCGTCCGCGGTCGGCCAGGCGAACACCCCGACGTCGTCCTTGATGTCGCTCTTGTCGCCCGCGGCGGCGAACCACGAGCCCATCGGGTACATCGCGCCCTTGCCCTTGAGGAACGCCTGCTCGGTCGCGGCGTAGTCGAGGGAGACCATGCTCTTGTCGATGTAGCCCTTGCCGGCCAGGTCGCCGACCAGACTGAGCGCCTTGACGAAGTCGGGGTCGGCGAACTTGGTCTTGCCGGCGCGGCGGTCGAGCATCCAGTTCGGGTTCTTCTTGTAGACCTCCGTGGCCACCGTGGCGGTCAGCGGCAGGACGCTGGGGAAGGCGTCCTTACCGCCGCCCACGACGAACGGGGTGATCCCCTTGGCCTTGAGCTTGGCGGCGGCGTCGAGCAGGTCGGCGTACGTCTTGGGCGGAGCGGCGATCCCCGCCTTCTCGAACATCGACTTGCGGTAGTAGACGTTGGGGATCGTCTGGGTGTTCGCGGGCAGCTGGTAGACCTTGCCGTCGATGGCGCCGCCGTCGGGGACGATGAAGTCCTTCAGCTCGTCGGGCCGCCAGGCGTACAGGTTCTGGGCGGCGCCGATGTCGGTGGGCTTGACCGCGAGCATGACGTCGGGGAACTGGCCGGACGCCAGCAGCTGCTTGGCGTACCCGGTGCGGTCCACGGTGGGGGTGACCAGCTTCTTGACCTTGATCTCGGGGTGCTTGTCGGTGACGCGCTCGATGGCCGCGTCCCAGTACTCCGGGGGCAGGTTCGGGGTCTCGAAGGTGAGGAAGCTGATCTCCTGGGGCGCTGCCGCCGGCGCGCCGCCGCTCTTCCGGGGCGCGGTGTCGGCGACGCTGCACGAACTCAACGCGATCGCCACGGCGGCGGCGAGGGGCACGGCGGCGGCGGGGGGCACGGACAGCCTGCGGTTCTTCGTCGGGGGGTCGGTGTGCATGGGTGGGATACCTCCGTCAGGGGGCAGTGCGGCGGTCCCCAATCCCGTGAACGTTCACGGGACCGCTCACGAGCACCTTGCTCCCGCGAGACCTCCGATGTCAATAGACGGAAACAGGCCGGAAATCCGGCGTTGACGCATCCGCCTCCCTCGCCGCATGATCGGTCGTGAGCGTTCACGTGAACGATCACGCAGTCATGGGCCCGTGGGCGGGCCAGGGGAGGTTAGAGTCTCAGTCGTGCCGACGACGAACAGGCCGCGCCGTGTCACGATCGACGACGTGGCGCGGGCCGCGAGGGTTTCGCGCCAGACGGTCTCCAGGGCGATCAACGACAAGTCCGAGATCGACCCCGAGACCCGGCGGCGCGTCCTGCAGGTCGCGCAGGAGATGGGCTACCGGCCCAGCCGGTTCGCGCGCGGCATGGTCCGGCAGGACGTGACCACCCTCGGGTTGATCATCGCCGACGTGCTGAACCCGTTCTTCCCCGAAGTGGTCGACGGCGTCCTGGAGGCGGCCGACGGCCGGGGCTGGCAGGTGGTCGTGTACGCCACGGGCTCCGAACGGGCCAAGGAGCTCGCGGTGGCGGAGGCCGTGCCGAAGCACGTGGACGCCTGCGTCGGGTTCATCCTGCACGAGGAGGCCATCCGGACGATCGCCTCGTCGGGCATCCCGTTCGCCGTGCTCGACCGGCGGGGCCGCGACCTCGCCGTGGCCGGGGTCGACATCGACTTCCGCGACGGGATCCGGCAGGGCCTGGACCACCTGACGGAGCGTGGCCACCGCAGGATCGCGATGATCGACGACCGGGCGCACGCACTGTCCGGCGCGCCCCACGCCCGCCGGGCCGCCTACCTGGCCTACGCGCGCGACCACGGGCTGCCGGTCGGCGAGCGGTGGATCCAGCCGGCCGACAACTCCACCGAGGGCGGGGCCGCGGCCATGGACGCGCTGCTCGCCGAACATCCCGACGTGACCGCGGTCTTCGCCTACAACGACCTCATCGCCATCGGCGCCATGCGCCAGGCGATGAAACGCGGCCGGGAGGTGCCGGGGGACTGCGCGTTCCTCGGCTTCGACGGCCTGGCCCTCGGCGAGCTCGTGGATCCCATGCTGACCACCCTCTACATCGACAAGCGGCGCTTCGGAAAGCTCGCCGTCGAGCAGGTCGCCACCCTCATGACGGAGCCCGGCGAGGTGATGGACGCCGTCATCCGCCCCGAGCTGGTCGTCAGACGCTCCACCTGACCCCGCCGAGCCGGTCAGCGGCATCAGACGCTCCACCTGACCCCGCCGAGCCGGGCCTGAAGGCGTCTAATGCGACGGGCGGGCCCGCAGGAGGTCGGCCAGGAAGTGCAGCAGTGCCGCCGACGTGGTCGCCGAGGTGATGGTCTGCTCGTCGATGAGCTGCTGGACGTGGAGCATCGGCAGCCACTCGGCCCGCCCGCCCTCCTCGTCGCCGGCCGGCGCGGTGCCGGGGGAGGCCTGGTTGGCCACGAAGATCAGGTGGTCGCAGTCGGCGACGTCCCCCGCCGGGCGGATCCGGATCAACGGGAGCAGCGGCCCCGGCCGCCAGCCGGTCAGCTCCGTCACGTGCCGGGCCGCGGCCGCCTCGGGCTCCTCGTCCGGGCCGATCTCGCCGAGCGGGATCTCCCATCCCCACGTGTCGGTGATGAGGTGGTGCCGCCACAGGAGCAGGACGCGCCCGCCGTGGAAGACCACCGCCCCGGCGGACGGGGGCGTGCGGATGAAGGGCCGCTCCACATGCCCGCCATCGTTCAACGCGACGTCCACGACGCGAAGATCGACCCCGTTCGCCGCGTAGAGCAGCCGTTCCGACCGTCGCATGGGACGCTCCTCACCGATTCGCCGGGGCCTGCTCTTCGACAATACGCACAAGGTGGCCCCGCCCGCCGAAGCGGGAAGGAAGAACGTCGGTGGGAGAGATTAGCGTGGGAGGTGTCGTCCCGCCGCGGGACGCCGGGCCCCGGCCCGGCACCGAGGTCATGAATGTCCCAGTGCTCGACCGGAAGGAAAGCGATCGTGGGGTCTTTCGCGGGCGGAGGACTGCCCCCGGACGACGTCGTCGTCACGGCCCTGCGCGCCGGCGACGAGGCGATGTTCGCGGCGCTGCTGGACACCTGGTCCGGGGGTCTGCTCCGGGTGGCCAGGTCCTACGTGTCCACCGACCACTCCGCGGAGGAGGTCGTCCAGGACACGTGGCTGGCGCTGATCGGCGGGATCGACTCCTTCGAGGGCCGCTCCTCGGTCAAGACCTGGGTCTACCGCATCCTGGTCAACATCGCGAAGAAGCGCGGCGTGCGCGAGAGCCGCACGCTTCCGTGGAGCGCCTTCGAGGGGGACGGCGGCGGGTCCGCGGTCCCTGGACCGGTGCCGCCGGGCGGGTGGAAGGAGGTCCCCGCGGCATGGCCGACGCCCGAGGGCGAGGCGCTGGCCTCGGAGGTGCGCGGGGTGATCGCCGAAGCCCTGGACGGGCTGCCCCCTCGGCAGCGCACCGTCATCACCCTGCGCGACGTGGAGGGATGGAGCTCCGATGACGTGTGCGAGGTCCTGGAGATCTCCGCGGCCAACCAGCGGGTCCTGCTGCATCGCGCCCGAGCGGCGGTGCGCGGCCGGCTGGCGGACTACTTCGAATCCGTGAAACCGCCAGAATGAGCTGGCGGGCTCCTTCCGGTCCGGGTAGCAGTCACAATAAGTGAAACGGTTCATCTACTGGCGAAAAGGGCGGTGCGTCGTGAAGCGGTTCACCTGCGACGAACTGGTGGAAGTCATCACCGCCTACCTTGACCACGCCCTCGATCAGCGGGCGTGCGACGGCGTACGGCGGCATCTGGCCTGCTGCGAAGGGTGCGAGCGCTACTTCGAGCAGTTCCGCGCGACCATCGGCGTCCTCGGCGACCCGCCCCCGGAGAAACTGCGGGCCGACGTGCAGGACCGGCTCATGTCCGCCTTCCGCGAGCGGCGGCAGGCGTAAGGCTCCACACGGCCGGTGCGTGGATCGAGCACCAGTCGGTTTGCGGATCGGCGCGCCGTCGTCGCGCGGGCTCTCCCGCTCGCGTTCTCGCGCCTCCAAGATCCCCCTGTAACGTTCGGGAGGCTCGCGGGTCTGTAGAGCCATGCGCTCTGCGAAGAAGAGACGATGGTCGGGCTGACCGCAGAGGACACGCCGCTGCGGGACGCCGCGGAGGTGGCGGACTTCGCGCGCCGCTGTTTCCGTCCCGCCGCCGCGGACCATGTGGGCGTCGAGCTGGAGTTCCTGGTCTTCGACAGCACGGCGGTGGGCAGTCATGTCCCGCTGGCCCGGGTCGAGCGGGCCCTGCCGGCGCTGCCGGGCGGCAGCGCGGTGACGTTCGAGCCGGGCGGCCAGCTCGAACTGTCCGGCCCGCCGGGCCCGCTGCGCCACGCGCTGGACCGCCTGGCC
>NZ_QNFZ01001047.1 GCF_003313395.1 Nonomuraea lactucae
GTCCAGTTCGTCCGCCAGGGCCGGCACCTCGCTCCTCGGCGCCGCCTGAGGTGGCAGGGCGATCTTCGCGACGACCGCGCCGTGCGCCAGCCGCGCCTCGCTCTCGGCCGCCCGTACCCGGTCGAGCGCGGCGGCCAGGTCCTCGCGCCGCCTGCCGTACTCCTCCCTGGCCAGCAGCGCCCGTTCCAGGTCGGCGTGGCAGCCCGCGAGGATCCGGCCGGAGCGATCCAGGTCCCGCTCGGCGGGCGCGGCGCCGAGCGGGTCCTCCAGGGTCGCGCCGCGCATCCGCCGCAGCTCGTCCTCCACCTCGGCCAGGTCGATCGTCTCGCCCAGCCTGGCCTGCAGGTCGGTGACGGCGCGCAGCCGCGCGTCGGCGTCGTCCAGGAGGGGCAGCACGTCCGACCAGACGGCGTCGATCTCGGCCAGCACCCCTGTCACCACCTGGAACGAGGCGTCCATGCGCAGCACGGCCTCGTCGAGCGTGAGCCGCTCGTCCGCCTCGGGTAACAGCGAGCGCTGCTCAACGGGCTTGGCGGCGGCCTTCAGCACCACCGACGGGCCCGCGAGCAGCGCGGTCAGCTCGGCGAGCTGATCGGCGCCCATCCGGCCGCGGGAGGCCCTGATCTGCTCGGCGTCGCGCAGCACGCCCCGGTAGGCGTCATGGAGAACCCAGAGCGCGGACACGGCGGCCTGGCCCTCGGACCAGCGCCGCTGCGTGGCGCCGCGCAGGGAGGCGCCCTTGAGAACCCGGTAGGTGGTGTGCGACTCCAGGTCGAGCAGGTCGCCGGAGATGCGGTCGCGCTCGGCGGCGCGGGCGTGGAGCGCGTGCTCGACGCCCTCCCTGCTCATGGGTGGTCCCAGGCTCATCACGCTCCCCGTGAAGAGGGTCCCCGATGCCCCGTTTCTACCCGATCAACGGCAGGCCCGGTGGGTTGGTTCCGGCGCGGTAGGGAGGACCCTGACTTGTCCCTGATTGAACCCTGTGTCGCCTGCAATCGGCTTGAACGATCTCTTATCGTCACAGACATGGGACGCATTCTTCTGATCATCGCGGCGGTCGTCGCCGCGTTCCTGCTGCTCGGCCCCCTCGTGGGTTTCGCCCTCACGCTGCTGAAGTGGGGACTCGTCATCGCCGCCGTCGCCTACGGCGTAATGCTTGTGTCAAAGTGGGCGAAGAGGACATAGCGTCCGACCGCATCGCGGCGCATAGTGGGTGGATGGAGGCGCGGCCCGCGGTCGACGACGCCGCGCTCGGGCATGAGGCGCTGTCGGTGCTCGAGGCGAACTGGACGGGGACCGCCACCGTGCCCGCACCCGGCCTCTACCCCCACCAGTGGAGCTGGGACTCCGCGTTCGTCGCGATCGGCCTGGCCAGGCACCGCCCCGACCGCTCCCGCGCCGAGCTGCTCAGCCTCCTCGCCGGCCAGTGGGCGACCGGCATGGTGCCGCACATCGTCTTCCACACCCCGGAGGCGTACTTCCCCGGGCCCTCCGTCTGGCGGTCGAACGACCACGCGGCGGCGCCCCGCCTGCTCACCTCCGGCCTGACCGCGCCGCCGCTGCACGGCCTCGCCCTGTGGTGGATCTACCGGCACACCGGCGACACCGGCTTCGTCCGGCGCGCCTACCCCGCGCTGGTCGCGCAGCACCGCTACCTCGCCTGGGCCCGCGACCTGGGCGGGTGCGGCCTGGCGGCCATCGTGCACCCGTGGGAGTCGGGCATGGACGACAGCCCCACGTGGGACCTGCCGCTCGCCGCGCTGCCCGAGATCAGGTACGGCTACCGCAACGTCGAGCTGGAGGAACGCCACCCCGCCAGCGACCACGACCGCTACGTCTGGCTGGCCCTGCGCTACCGCAACGCCGGCTACCGGCCCGAGTACCTGCGCGACGAGCACCCCTTCGCCGTCGAATGCCCGATGTTCAACGGGATCTGGCTCGCCTCCTGCCAGGCGCTCGCCGAGCTCGCCCCGGTGATCCGTGCCGACCCCGCACCCCACGTCGAGCAGGCCGAACGGATCAGGCGGGCCCTGCTGGAGCGCCTCTGGGACGGCTGCTTCTACGCCCGCGACCTGCGCGCCGGACGGCTCATCCCGATCTGCACGATCGGCGCCTTCGGCCCGCTGCTCGACCCGGGGCTGCCCAGCGACCGCGTCGGCGCGGTCGTCGAGGTGCTCGAGTCGGCCCGGTTCATGGGCGCGACCGGCTACCCGGTGCCGAGCTGCGAGATCCGCGCCGCCCAGTTCGACCGCACCCGCTACTGGCGCGGCCCCTCCTGGGTGAACACCAACTGGCTGCTGCGCCGCGCCGCCGCCGTGCACGACCTCCTACCGCTGCGCGAGCAGCTCACCAGCGGCACCCTGCGCCTCGTGCGGCAGGCCGGGTTCCGCGAGTGCTTCGACCCGTTCGACGGCAGCGGCCGAGGCTGCCGGGACTTCTCCTGGAGCGCCGCGCTCACCCTCGACCTGCTCGCCGATACCGTGGGGGCATGAGCTTCCTCCGCCGCCTGCCCGCCGGCGTCCGCAAGTCCCTGATCACCGAGCGGGGGGAGCGGGTGCTGACGTTCTCCGCGTCGGACGGCGGCTACGTGGTGGCCACCAACCTGGCGCTGTTCCTGTCTGACGGGACCCGGGTGCCGTACGAGACGATCGACAAGGCCACCTGGGACGAGGAGGGGCTCCGCCTGATCACCACGGACGGCGAGCGGCGCCGGGAACGGCTGCCCGAGCCGCGACTGCTGCCCGAGACCGTGCGAGAGCGCGTCAACGCCACGATCGTGGTCAACAAGCACGTCACGCTGCCCGGGCGCGGCGGGGTGCGGCTCGTCGCCCGGCGCCGGCCCGGAGGCGAGATGCTCGGCTGGACGCTCGTCTTCGACGACGGCCTCGACCCGGAGGATCCCGGCCTGCGCGCGCTGGCGGAGCAGGCGCTGGAGGGAGTGCGGCGGAGCATGGGCGTGTGACGACGACCGCGCCCACTCGCCCACGCACCGCCGGACGGCCTCGTCGCCACCGCCGGCCTCGTCGCCACCGCCGGCGTCCCACCACCGCCGGCGTCGTCCCACCGCCGGCGCGGACCACGTCTCCCGCTTGCGCAGGATCCGTCAGTAGGGGATGCCGGTCTCGTCGTCCTTCTTCTCGCCGACCCCCGCCTCGTCGGGCCAGCCGGTGCCCGTGTCGGGGTGGCGGTCCTGACCCAGGAACGGGATCCGCTGCTGGAGCTTGTCCCCTACCTTGTGTCTGGCCACCTCCGCCACCTTCGACACCTGCGCGCCGACCACACCCGCGGTCTCCTGGAACCTCGGGTTGTCGGCGACACGCTGGGCCGCCTTCTTGATCTGCTCGTAGCGCTCGCGGCCCGCCCGGCTGCCCAGCACGTACCCGACAGCCAGCCCGGCAGCGAATGTCATCCGATATCGCATATTGCACCTCCGCTGTCTCCGGGCCTACCCCGATGACGATGCGACACGCACTCCAGGAGTGCGCTAATGTAGTCGTGCGCCGGACGGAGAGGCACAGAAGCCCCCGGACTGGCGCACTCGTTCGATCCCGCGTAGCTCAACGGCAGAGCAGCCGGCTGTTAACCGGCAGGTTATAGGTTCGAGTCCTATCGCGGGAGCTCTGACAGAGCCTGAGGGCCCCTTCCTTGATCAAGGATTGGGGCCTGTGTCGTTTCGGGGGCCACTACCGGTGTGATCGCCGTTCCGCCTTGCCGGTCGGCCGGCGGCGCTCGGAGTTGGAGCGGCGGCGGACGACGCCGGCGAAAGCCTCGGGCCGGTTGCCGGCCATGAGCTGGGTTCGGGTGCGGTGGCGGCCGATCCGGGTCTGTCCGGTGGTGAACCTTGACGCCAGGTGTGGCGGCCATGCGAACCGGTGACATCGCCGGTCGGCTGTGGCTGGACAGCCTGTCGCGTCGTCGGGTACGCGCCCGCCACGCCGGGCGTCGGCGGCCGGGTCCGTGCTGCTCAGGCGGGGTGTGCCGATCGGCTCGCGCGTGACCGGCGGGGCGGCCAGGCCGTGAGGCAGTGCCGGGTGGGTCTTCCGGTGTTGACGCCGTCTCGTCCACCCCCGCAGCATGGCCGCCCCGCCCATCGCAGGAGGCCCCATGAAACGACGGGTCGCAATCATCTGTTTCACCATCGCCGGAATGGTCGCCGCCATCCTGGCCGGGCCGGTGTCGGCGCGGACCTCGGATCCTACGGTCGTCCGCACCGACAAGGGCTGGGTGCAGGGCGCCGCCACGTCGTCCGGGCTGGTGTTCCGCGGTATTCCGTTCGCGGCCCCGCCCACAGGGCGATCACGCTGGCGGCCGCCCGGCCCCGTTTCGGAATGGAGCGGGATCCGTCCAGCGCTGCGATCCGGTGGCGCGTGCGCCCAGAACGCCTCGGACATCCTCGCCATTCCTAAGATCACCAACGAGGACTGCCTGTATCTCGACGTCCACACCCCACCCGCCGAGGTGGGGGGCGGCCGGCGGCCCGTCGTGGTGTGGTTGCACGGGGGCGGCTTCGTCTCGGGCTCGGGCTCCGCCTACGACGCCAAGCGGCTGGCGGCCAAGGGAAACGTCGTGGTCACGGTCAACTACCGGCTGGGCGCGTTCGGCTTTCTCGCGCATCCCGCCTTGACCGGTGAGGACCGGCGGGGTTCCGGCAACTACGGACTGATGGACCAGCAGGCCGCGTTGGGCTGGGTGCGGGCCAACGCCGCCGCCTTCGGCGGCGACCCGGGCAACGTCACGATCGCCGGCCAGTCCGCGGGCAGTGGCAGCGTCTGCGCGCATCTGATGTCTCCGGCGTCGCAGGGGCTGTTCCAGCGGGCGGTGCTGCAGAGCGGTCCGTGCACCATGTTGAGCCGTTCCCTCGAGGAGGCCGAGACCGCGGGGACCGACCTGGCCCACACGCTGGGATGCGACACCGCGGCGCCGGAATGCCTGCGCGCCGTGCCGGCCACCGCCGTACTCGATGCGAGTCGCTCCGACGGTGTCGCCGGGGAACTGCTGGGCGGACTGTCGTTCGCGCCGGTATCGCGATCCCCGCTGCTGCCGCGGCCGACGGAGGAGGCTCTGCGCGAAGGCGCCTTCGCCAAGGTCCCCACCATGATCGGCACCACCCGGGATGAGGCGACCGTCTTCGTGGCCATCCTGATGGACCAACTCACCGGCCGACTGCGGCTGGACACCCCGGCCGTGCGTAGCCGGTACTCAGGAGATCCCCGGCTCGTGGCCGCGGCCGTGCTGACCGACTACCTCTTCGCGTGCCCGAGCCGTGCTTCGGCGCGGGCGCTGGCGCGCCACAACCCGGTGCACATGTACGAGGTCGCCGAGCGCGACATGCCGAACGTCTTCGCATTCACGCCCGATTTCCCGCTCGGCGCCTATCACGGGGCCGAACTGCCGCTGCTGTTCGACCTGCCGGGACGCCCGATCGTCCTCACCCCCGCACAGCGGCAGCTGTCAGACCGCATGCTCGGCTACTGGAGCCGGTTCGCCGCGACCGGCGATCCGAACGGCCCTGGCCTGCCGAACTGGCCCGCCTACTCCTCGGCACAACTGCAGAGCCTGGCCGCCGCCGCGGTCGGCCCGATCCGCGACGCGGCGTTCGAGCGGACACATCACTGCCGGTTCTGGTCTTCGGTCGGTTCGATCACCCGACCCAGCTGATTCCCCGCCACCGTCCTGCGGCGCCTCGTCTCCAAGGCCCCGGGCCGCAGGACGGTCATCGCTCGGTCGACGCGGCCGGACTCGGCCGAGACGGCCAGCCGGGGGCAGTCTGGCTCCGGGCAGCCCCGAGAGGAACGGTGCTCGCCTCACAAAGCGGAGACCCCCGTCTGCCATCGACCCAGGGCGAGCCTGGCTCGACGCCCGCCCCTTGGTCGCGCGCCGCGTCCACCGGCCACCGCGTGCCATGGGGGACGCCCCTTTGGAGAGATGATTTCACGCCTTGTAACCGAAAGGTCACGCAGTATTGGATTTGGCGGGACAGGAGGCGGATCGCGCGCGAAGATGGGGGAGTCGCGCCGGCGTCGTCGCCGGTGTGGCAGCCGCGGATGTGCCGAGGGCGGTGTGGAGAGGGTGCCGCCATGAGGAGTCGCGCTGCCGGCCCGGAACCGGCGGAGCGCTCCGTGATCGAATAGTGACGGTTCCTGCGTGCGTACCTGGATCAGGTCCCTGCGTCCCTTCGACTCCATCGCCGTGCAGACGCTCGTCGAGCGAACCATCGACATCCGCGAGGCCGAGCGCTTCATCAGGCTCTTCCACGAAGAGAACCCCGGCGCCGGCGCCCCGCACACCCGGCTGCGCGAGGTCGCCCGGGACATATCGCGCTACGGCACCTACGCCCACACCCCCGAGGAGCTGGAGTTCGGCGCCAGGGTGGCCTGGCGCAACAGCAACCGCTGCATCGGCCGGCTCTACTGGCGCTCGCTCAGGGTCCGGGACCGGCGGCAGGTCACCAGCGCCGAGGGCGTGGCCATCGAGTGCGTGACCCACCTCCGCGAGGCGACGGCCGGCGGCAGGATCCGGCCCACGATCACCGTGCTCGCCCCCGACCTGCCCGCTCGCCCCGGGCCGCGGGTGCTGAACGAGCAGCTGATCCGCTACGCCGGATACCGGCAGGGCGACGGGAGGGTCGTCGGTGACCCGCGCTACGTGGACTTCACGGACATGGTGCGCGCGTCCGGGTGGAGCGGCGGGCAGGGCGGCCGGTTCGACGTGCTTCCCCTGATGATCCAGGCGGGCCGCGGCCATCCGCTGCTCTGCAACCTGCCCGGCGACGCCGTCCTGGAGGTGCCCATCGTCCACCCGCACTACCCGTGGTTCGAGGAACTGGGCCTGCGCTGGCACGCCGTGCCCGCGATCTCGGACCTGTGCCTGGAGATCGGCGGGCTCTGCTACCCGTGCGCGCCGTTCAACGGCTGGTACATGGGGGCGGAGATCGGCGCCCGCAACCTCGCCGACGTCGACCGCTACGACCAGCTGCCCGTGGTGGCCCGGCACCTCGGACTGGACACCTCCACCGAGCGGTCGCTCTGGCGCGACCACGCGCTGGTGGAGCTGAACGTGGCGGTGCTGCACTCGTTCGAGCGGGCGGGGGTAACGATGACCGACCACCACACGGAGTCGGAGCGGTTCCTCACCCACCTGGCGCGGGAGGAGAAGGCGGGCCGGGTCTGCCCGGCGGACTGGTCGTGGATCGTTCCGCCCATCTCGGGCGGCGTCACGCCGGTGTTCCACCGCTACTACGACAACCCCCGGCTCAGTCCCGCCTTCGTCCGCCACCGGTGACGGCGCCTTGCCTCCACGGCCTAGAACATGGTTCGGTTAACGCATGGAAGAACTCGTGCTCTCCTCCCTGGACGAGGGCGTCCTCACGCTGACCTTGAACCGTCCCGACCGGCTCAACGCCTGGACGCTGGCGATGGGGCGGCGCTACTTCGACCTGCTGGAGGAGGCCGGGAAGGACCCCGGCGTGCGGGCCGTGGTGGTGACCGGGGCCGGAAGGGGGTTCTGCGCCGGGGCCGACTTCCAGGCGCTCACCGCCATCCAGACCGGCGACTTCGACGAGGAACCCGACCCGCGGCCCAACACGTTCCCCACCACCGTCGGCAAGCCGGTCATCGCCGCCGTCAACGGGGCCTGCGCCGGGCTCGGCATGGTGCACGCGCTCGTCTGCGACCTGGTGTTCACCGCCGACGACGCCAAGTGGACCACCGCCTTCGCCCGGCGCGGCCTCATCGCCGAGTACGGCCTGTCGTGGGTGCTGCCCCGCCTCGTGGGGCAGCAGCGGGCCATGGACGTCCTGCTGTCCGGCCGCGTCTTTAGCGGCGCCGAGGCGTTCCGGCTCGGCCTCGCCAACCGCGCGGTGCCGGCCGGCTCGCTCCTCGCCGAGGCCCAGGAGTACGCCCGGGACCTCGCCGCGCACAGCTCGCCCGCGTCCATGGCGGTGATCAAACGGCAGGTGTGGCACGACTGGGAGGTCACGCTGGCGGAGGCCACCCAGGCCGCCGTCGGCGAGATGCTCGCCTCCTTCGACCGGCCCGACTTCACGGAGGGCGTCGCCAGCTACCTCGAACGCCGCCCCCCGAACTTCCCACCCCTGTGACCAACCCGGCGACTCCAGCCCTCCGGCTGTCGGCGGCTCCGGCTTTCCGGCGACTCCGGCTTTTCGCTGGTTCCGGTGCTGAGCTGGCTCCGGTCCTGGGTGGTTCTGGCCCGGCCGTAAAAGCAGCCTTAAAGGGGAAGCCGCCGGGCGCCCGGGGCGGGGACGGCGGGAAGGAAGCGGGGCGGCTGCCAGGCGCGTTCGGCGTAGGCGGCCGTCACGGACTCCTTGACGCTGTCGAGCCGGTCCTCGGCCACCAGGGCGATGGCGGAGCCGCCGAAACCGCCGCCCGTCATGCGGGCGCCCCGCGCGCCGCCCCGGAGAGACGCCTCCACCGCCACGTCGAGCTCCGGCGAGGACACCTCGTACTGGTCGCGCAGCGACAGGTGCGAGGCGTTCAGCAGCGCGCCGATCTCAGTGATCTTGTCTGCCCGGAGCAGCCCGATGAGGGCCTGGACGCGGTGGTTCTCCGTGACGACGTGCATGGTGCGGTTGCGTTCGGCGCCCTGGAGCCGGTCGAGCGCGCCGGACAGGTCGGTGACGTCGCGCAGCGCGGCCACGCCCAGCTTGCGGGCCGCCGACTCGCACTCGGCGCGGCGCTTGGCGTACTCGCCGCCCGCGTGCTCGTGGTGGACCCGCGTGTCGATGATGAGGATGCGCAGGCCCTGGGAGGCCAGGTCGAGCGGGACGGCGCGGGAGGCGAGGGAGCGGCAGTCGAGGAACAGCGCGGTCCCCTCCTGGCAGAGCGCCGAGGCGGCCTGGTCCATGATGCCGCAGGGCATGCCCACGAAGTCGTTCTCGGCGCGCTGGGAGAGCAGGGCCAGCTCCATCGGGGTCATGCCGAGCCCGTGCAGGTCGTTGAGCGCGCACGCGACGGACACCTCCAGGGCGGCGCTGGAGCTGAGCCCCGCTCCCCGCGGCACGTCGCCGTCGATGGCGATGTCGGCTCCCGGCACCTGCTCGCCCAGCCGGTGGTCCAGCATCGCGAGCACGCCCACGACGTAGCGGGTCCAGCCCTGGGCGTCCTCGTGCCGGCTGATCGTGACGGGACCGCCGGGTGACTGGAGGGAGAGCAGACGGACGGCGCGGTCGTCGCGCGGGCTGACCGCGGCCGTGACGCCCCATGGCACCGCGAACGGGAGGACCAAGCCGTCGTTGTAGTCGGTGTGCTCGCCGATCAGGTTGACGCGGCCCGGGGCGTGCCAGACCGTGCGGGGGTCGGCACCGAACGCCGCACGGAAAGCTTCAATAACGCGCATGACCAAACACTCCTCAACATCAGCCCGACCGTAGACTAGCGCCCATGAAGGAGCTCCTGGAGCCTGGCCTCGGCTCGGTCCGGGTTTTCGTCAAGCACGACGACAACAAGGCGCGCAAGCTCAAGTACAACCTGGGCCATCCGCGCGTGCTCACCTTCGGCGGCGCCCATTCCAACCACATCCGCGCGGTGGCCGCCGCCGGAAGGCGGCACGGCTTCGAGACGATCGGGGTGATCCGCGGCGAGGAGCGGCTGCCGCTCAACCCGTCGCTCGCCTACGCGGTCTCCCGCGGGATGACGCTGACCTACCTCGACCGGGCCACGTATCGCCGCAAGCACACGCCCGAGGTGCTGGCCGGGCTGCGCGAGCGGTGGGGGGACGTGGCGATTCTCCCCGAAGGGGGCAGCAACGCTGAGGCCGTGCGCGGGTGCGCCGAGCTCCCGGGCGAGATCGCGGAGGAGTACGACGTCATCTGCTGCCCGGTCGGCACCGGAGGCACGCTGGCGGGCATCTCGGCCGGGTTGCCGCCGGGCCGCACGGCGCTCGGGTTCGCGGTGCTGAAAGGAGCGGGGTTCCTGGCGGACGAGGTGGCCCGGCTGCAGCGGGAGGCATACGGGCGGGTCTGGCCGAACTGGTCGATCGACCTCGGCTACCACTTCGGCGGCTACGCGCGCTCGACACCCGCCCTGGAGGCGTTCGCCGCTGGACACGGGGTGGAGGGGATCTACGTGGCGAAGATGCTGTACGGCGTCCTCGACCGCGCACGGCAGGGCTTCTTCCGGGACGGCGCCCGCGTCGTCGCCGTGATCACCGGCCTGCCCTTCCCCCTGGGAGACCCGGACGTGGTGGCCGGTCAGGCCGTCACGCCTGTCACGTCATGAGGCGCGCCGACCGGCTTCGACTCGGGTGAGCCGCGCTGGCGCAGATAGATCGAGAGCACCACCATCGACAGCACGGCCAGCAGCTCCGACTGCCAGTTCTGCAACGACCTGTTCCAGAACTCGGGCGAGGTCAGGTACGACCCCCACGAGATCGGGTTCCGCAGCTCGGCCAGCCGTTCGGCGTTGTATCCGGCCGTGCCCGCCACCGACTGCGCCAGCCACGACCCCACGAACGCCGCCCCCATGGCCAGCCCCAGCGAGTTGCTGTACAGCCAGAGCTTCAGCCCCTTGGCCCTGGCCCACGCGGGGGAGTTCTCCCGGGCGTACGGGCCGACCATCTGCTCGTCGTCGGACCCGGCTCCCTCGCTGCCGGGCTCCTTCGACTCCGGGGAGCCCTTCTGCACCAGCCAGACCGTCAGCACGGTGAAGAGCAGGAACTGCAGGTACTCGGACTGCCAGTTCTCCGCCACGTCCACGGCGAAGTTCGACGACACGACGTACTCCAGGATCGAGACCGGCTCCGCGCCCATGACCCGCTGCTCGTCGTTGAACTGCAGCGCGCCCGCCACCGCCTGCCCGCCCAGCGCCAGCACGAACAGCACCAGGAACGTCAGCGACAGGGCGTTCTCCTTGATCCACTTCATCCCCGACTCCTCGAGCTCACAGGTGGGACAGGCCGACCACGATGAACCAGATCAGGCCGGACACGATGATCAGCACGGTCACCGCGAACATGACACGCATCAGTCCTCCACCTCGCAGTCGTAGGGGAGGTCCCCGCGGGGCTCGCAGCCCGCGGCCTTGACCCGCCAGCCGTAGCTGTAGCGGTGCAGGAACACGGTGTCGCCGGCCATCCGCACCTGGGCCTCGTCACCCCAGACCTCCACACCGGTGACCCGGCCGCCGGGGCCCAGCTCCAGGGCCTGCAGGGCCTGCGGGCACGTCTCGCCGGGATCGGGCAGCTTCTCCGCGGTACGGCGGGCGAGCATCGCGCAGGCTGCCTCGTCCTTCCGCGCCGCCACGGCGGCGTGGAAGCGCTCCGCCGCGCGGGCGGGGGCGGTGGTGTCGATGGAGCAGGCCGCCGCCAGCGCGAGTGCGAGCAGCGCGAGCGGAAGTCTCATGCGCCCCAGCTACCCATATCGGCACCGGACATTCTGATCTCCGTAATCGAGGGGCTCAGCGGGGTCTTTCCAGACCCACGTGTCCGGAACGTCCCGGTACGGTACGAGCCATGCGCGCCGACCGAGCGGCACCGGGGATCCTCGCCGCGCTGGTGGCGCTGTCCACCGCGTGCGCCGCCACGGCCCCGTCCGCCCAGAGACCGTCCGCCCAGAGACCGTCCGCCCAGAGACCGCCCGCCCAGAGCCCGCCCGGTCCGGAGACCCGGGTGGGAGTGACCGCGACGAGCCCAATGCGAACCCCCGGCGTGCCCGCGCTGGCCGGGAAGGTCGTCGTGCTCGACCCCGGGCACAACGGGGGCAACGCCTCCCACCCCGAGGTGATCAACCGGCAGGTGGACATCATCACCCAGCGCAAGCCGTGCAACACGACGGGGACCGAGACCGACGCCGGATACCCCGAGCACGCCTTCGCCTGGGACGTGGCCTCCAGGCTCAAGCCGCTCCTGGAACGCGCGGGCGCCGAGGTCGTGCTCACCCGCCCGAACGACACCGGCGTCGGCCCGTGCATCAACGAACGTGCCGCCGCCGGCAACAGGGCGGAGGCCGACGCGGTCCTGTCCATCCACGGAGACGGGGCCGCCCCGGCGGGGCGCGGGTTCCACGTGATCCTTCCCGGGCTGGTGGCCGGGCACAACGACCCCATCGTCGAGCCGTCCCGCCGGCTCGGGCTCGCCGTCCGCGACTCCTACCGGACCGGCACCGGCCTGCCGTACGCCACGTACACGGGCCGGAACGGCCTGGAGACCCGCACCGACCTCGGCGGGCTGAACCTGTCGACCCGCCCGGCGGTGTTCGTCGAGTGCGGCAACATGCGCAACACCGGCGACGCCGCCAAGATGTCGGACACGGCCTTCCGCGAACGCGTCGCCGCCTCCCTGGCCGCCGGCCTGACGAAGTATCTCCAGACCGGGTGAGCCTTTCCGCGAGGCACCCGTAATCGGGCTAGCTGCGCGCGACCGCGGCCTCACCGCCGGACCGAGCGAAACGAATCCAGCGGCAACTCCAGTCGTCGTCGTTGCCGGGCACCGGCGGTCCGTACTGCTCCTCGAAGGGCGCGTACCGTCCCCGGGTCCCTTCGTGCAACCCGCGGCTGACCTGGTATCTGCCGGGTCGCACCCGCAGCAGTGTGCCGACGCCGCGGAGGTCGTCCAGGTCGAGTTTCACCGGTGAGTCCTGCTCGGTCAGGGCACGCAGCCCCGCGGTGGTCTCCTCGATCGTGCTGAACGGGCCGACCTCGGTGGCGCCGACCGGTGCCCACACGACGGCGACCCGGCCGGTCTGGAGATCAAGTTCGGCCGTCGGGGTTTCCTTGTTCCGTGCGGCCGGCCCGGCGGCGTAGCGGTGCGGGGCGTCCGTGTTCCGGACCCACGAGCGCATGACGAGGAAGCCGTCGTCGCCCGAGGTCGCCACCTCGGCAAGGCCCTGACCGTCCATCTCCCACACGAGACCGGTGTGCTGGTCATCCGCGCCGAAGCGCACGAGGCCGGTCTCGAACTCCTCCTCGTCAGAGGGGTAGAGCACCGCGTTGGCGCGGCTGAGGTCGCACCCGGGATCGAGCTCGTACTCCGGGGTCAGGACCGCGCCGCCCCAGGCGGCGAAGGCGTCGACCTCGCAGACGAGCAACGGCCCGCCCTCGCAGCCGACCTTGGCAAGCCACACGTACCGAGGCTGCGGATCGGGATCAGTGTCGATCACCGCGCCAACCTAGCACTGTCCCTCCCGGACTGACCCGTGTCAAGCCGCCCCGACGACCAGGAAGGACGACAGCGGGCCCGTTGAACCCCGACCCCCGGGCGCGTTACGCGCCGACCAAAGCCGGAAATCACGCCTCAGCAGAATGGCTCAGCCGGCCACTGGGCGATCACGAAAGCGAGGGTTTGGTGTCGCGCCCGGCCGTGATTCCGGTTTTCCCGGCCGACGGAAATCCCGGAAAGAGACGGCGTGGAATTCGCGGTTCGGGCCGGTTTATCGGCCGTCCGGCCTTCACCGCGGTGCCGCCTTTCGGCCCGTAACGCGTGACGCCGCGCAGGTCGGGGACCGTCCGGAGCGGTGGCGTCGCGGCCTCGCGCCGCTGTCCCGCGGTTCCGGTATTCGCACCGAACCGATATCGCACCACCTTTACCGTGGAGCTCCCCATTCATCCACCACGCGGATACCATCGGTAATTGCTCATGCTTTCAGCCGACACGGGAGTGGTTTCGCGGATGAAATCCGACGCGGCGGAGCCAAGGCGTGAGTGGCCCGAGACACTCGACGTCGACGGCCTGATCGCGGACGGCTGGCGTCCCCGGCCCTTCCGCCAGTTCCTGCTCAAGGTGCACAGCCGGTGCAACCTGGCCTGCGACTACTGCTACGTCTACACGCTGACCGACCAGAGCTGGCGCTCGCAGCCGATGGTCATGTCGCCCGCGGTCGTGGCGACCGCCGCCCGCCGCATCGCCGAGCACGCGCGCGCCCACCGGCTGCGTTCGCTCCGCGTCATCCTGCACGGCGGGGAGCCGCTGCTGGCCGGCCACGACTACCTGAGCGACGCCGTCCGCGTCATCCGCGCCGAGGCGGCCCCCGACGTGCGCGTCGACGCCACCGTCCAGACCAACGCCGTCCTGCTCGACGAGAAGGCCCTGCGCGCCTTCCACGAACTGGACCTGAAGGTGGGGGTCAGCCTCGACGGCTCCCCGCGAGCGCACGACCGCAACCGGCGCCACGCCGACGGGCGCGGCACCCACGCGGCCGTGGCCGCCGCGCTCCGCCTGCTCATGCGCGACGACTTCCGCGACCTGTACGGCGGGCTGCTCTGCACGATCGACCTGGACAACGACCCCGTGGAGACCTACGAGGCGCTCATCGCGTTCGACCCGCCCATGATCGACCTGCTGCTGCCGCACGGCACCTGGGAGTCGCCGCCGCCCGGCCGAACCCCCGACCAGACCAGGACGCCGTACGCCGACTGGATGATCGAGGTGTTCGACCGCTGGTACGGCTCGGACCGGGACGAGACGGTCGTCAGGCTGTTCCACGAGATCATCCGGCTGCTCCTCGGCGGCGCGTCGGCGACCGAGGCGGTCGGCCTCACCCCGACGAGCCTGGTGGTCGTGGAGACGGACGGCACCATCGAGCAGACCGACTCCCTCAAGGCCGTCGGCCACGGGGCCGCCGCCACGGGCCTCAACATCACCGACCACCCGTTCGACGCCGCCCTCCGGCACCCCGGCGTGGTGGCGCGGCAACTCGGCTGGGCCGCGCTCGGCGCGGAGTGCCGCGCCTGCCGCTACGGGCGGGTGTGCGGCGCCGGTCTCTACCCGCACCGTTACCGGCCGGGCACCGGCTTCCGGAGCCCGTCGGTCTACTGCGCCGATCTCTACCGGCTGATCGGCCACATCCGTTCGCGGCTCGTCACCGATCTGCGCGGGCCGTCATCATGAGCCGCCCGACGCGGGCCGTCATCATGAGCCGCCCGGCCGCTTCCGCGGGTCCGTCCGGTGGGGCGCGGGAGCACGTGCGAAAGGACAACGCGATGCAGCACGCTGCGCACCGACTGCCCGGCGAAGTCCTGTCCGCTCTGGCGCGGGGAGCCGGGGGAGCCGCCGCGGCCCGCCACCTGCGGGCCGCCGAACGCAGCAGGCACCTGCTCCTGATCCTGGGCGTGGTCGACGCGGCCAGGCTCGCCGGCCACCCGCACGCCGACGTGGCGGAGCGGGCCTACGGAGCCCTCGCCGCGATGGAGAGGGCGGCGCCCGCCGCGGTGGACCGGCTGATCCGCCACCCGGCCGTGGGCGCGTGGGCCTGGCACACCGTCTCGGCGCTCCTCGGCGACGCGGACGGCGGGCACGGACCGCCCAGCTCCGGCAAGGATGGCGGGCACGATCCGGCCAGTTCCGGCGAGGATGGCGGGCACGATCCGGCCAGTTCCGGCGAGGATGGCGGGCACGATCCGGCCAGTTCCGGCGAGGGCGGCGGGCACGACCCGGCCGGGCTCGGGGCGGTCGCCGTCGCGGCCGCCGTCGTGGGGGGCGTGCCCTGCGAGGCGGAGGCGCCCGCGGTGGACGGATACGTGATGCTGCCCTCGCTCGGGGCGCTCTCCGTGCCGGATTCGGAAGGGCTCGTCCGCCTCCGGACCGCCGGCCGGTGCGCCGTGACGGCCGGCGGGCGCGAGGTGACCGTGGGGGAGGGCGTGGAGTCGCCCTGCTGGCGGGGGCTCCACCGGCTGACCGCCGAGGCGGAAGGCCACCGGCTCAGCGTTCTCCTCGACGACCTCGACCCGTACCGGTGGCCCGCCGGCACCGCGACCCACGAGAGGATGACCGGGCCCGAACGCCTCGCCCTGGCAGCCCGGCTCCGGGAGGCATGGCGCGTCCTCGTGGCCGGGCACTGGACCATCGCGGAGGAGACCGCCTCCATCGTCACGGTGCTCACGCCGATCCACGCGCCGGAGGGGGTCATGAAGAGCGCCTCCTCCAAGGACCACTTCGGCGCCGTCGCGCTGTCGCCCCCGCCGGACGCGCTCCGGCTCGCCGGCACGTTCGCGCACGAGGTGCAGCACGCCAAGCTGTCCGCGCTGCTGTCCGTCACCGATCTGGTGCAGCCCGACGACGGGCGGCGCTTCTACGCGCCGTGGCGCGACGACCCGCGGCCGGCCTCCGGGCTGCTGCATGGCGCCTACGCCTACCTCGGGGTGAGCGGCTTCTGGCGGCGGCAGCGGGCGCTGCTCGGTCCCGGCGAGGAGAGGTTCCGGGCCGAGGTGGAGTTCGTCCGCTGGCGGGAGGCGGCCTACCAGGTGACCGGTACGCTCGCCGCCTCCGGGCGGTTGACCCGGGCGGGGGACAGGTTCGTGGAGGGGATGCGCGGCACCCTCCAGCAGTGGTTGAAGGAGCGGGTGCCGAAGGAGGCCGTCGCGGTCGCCCGCCAGGAGTCCGGCCTCCACCGGCACAAGTGGACCGACGCCCACGGGTGACGCAAGGGCACGTACACGGCCCCCGCCTGGGCCGTCAGAGGGGTGGCGGGTCGAAGTCCATGTCGACGCGCCCACCCGCCAGGATCGCCTCCCGGTGGTCTCCCGCCCGGCTGTCGGGGTGCAGGCGCGCCGACATGGCCTCCTGGAGCCGGTCCGCCTTCATGTGCTCTCCCGTCTCGCGCAGGTCGAGTACGAGGTTCCTGGTGGCGGAGAACGTGAGGTAGTGGTCCTCGTCGAAGTGGGCGCGGAGCCTGTCCAGCGTCCTGGCGTCGAGGTCGCGGGCGGCGGCGTGCTCGCCGAGGGCGGCCAGGTCGCCGGCCAGGTTGATGGCGCAGGTCAGGGTGTAGTGGTGGTCGGGGCCGAGCCGGTCGCGCAGCGACTCGTGCACTTCCTCGTTGGTCTTGCGCGACTCGTCCGGACGGCCGCGCAGCCTGTGCATGAGCGCCAGGTTCAGCCGGCACCCCAGCGTGTAGGGGTGCTTCGTGCCGTAGATCTCGATGTACCGGGGGACCGTGTCCTTCGTCATCTCGAACGCGGGACCGTACTCCCCGGCCACGCGCAGCGCGTTCGCCATGTTGACGGCGGCGGCCAGGGTGTCGGGGTGCCGCACCCCGAAGAGCGTTCTGAGCTTGGTGTACGTCGCCTCGGCCAGTTCGAGGGCCTCGCCCAGGTCACCCCGCATCCGCTGGGCGATCGAGAGGTCCTTGGCCGCCTTGAGCGTCAGCGGGTGGTCGACCCCCAGCTCGTCACGCCCGTAGTCGTACGCCTCGGCGCCCATGTCGCACGCGTCGGAGAAGTCGCCGCACAGCCGCACCACCCGGGCCAGCGAGGACATGGAGTTGAGGATCGCCCACTTGCTGGCCCCCGCGGTGCCGGTGCTCTGCTCCAGATAGGCGTACTCGTGCTCCTGGCGGGCGGCCTGGTAGTCGCTGACGAGCGCGTGGTCCAGGGCCAGGTTGTTGATCGCGCGCAGGGTGTTGGGATGGGTCTTGCCGAAGACCCGCTCATGGAGCTGCCGCGAGATGCTGTCCTCCTTCCTGGCCTCGGCGAAGTCGCCACGGGCCCGGAGGTTGGCGCCGAAGTTGTTGATCACCGCCAGCGTCTGCTCGTGCTCCGCGCCGAGGGTCTCGCGCATCATGGCCAGCGTTTCCTCGTTGAGCGTGTACGACCGGTCGAAGTCGCCGAGCTGCCACAGCACGTTGCCCAGATGCCGGCGCACCGTCAGCACGTCGCGGTCGTGCGGGCCCGACTCCTTCGTCCACTTGTCCAGCAGCTCCTCGGCGATCTCCCTGGCCGTGCGGTAGTCGCCTCTGCGGTAGAGGTAGCGCATGACCTTGATGGCGAAGTCGCGGACGGCCGGGTCGTCGCAGTCGGCCACCAGGGAGGGCCGCAGGTGTCCCACGAGCTCGGCCCAGTCGCCCCAGGAGGCGTTGTCGTCGGGATCGTCCGGCGCGCCGTCGGCGAGCAGCCGGTGGACGACGTGCCTGGTGCCCGCCTGCTCGTCCGGCGAGAGATCGTCCCGGAGGAGGGCCTGAACCAGCCGGTGGACCTGGATCGTGCGGGTGTCGGAGTCGATCCGGGCCAGGGCGAAGCGGTTGAGCTCGCCGATCGCCTTGGTGAGCATGATGGGCCTGGCCAGCAGCTCGCCGAGCCGGCGCGGCAGGGAGCCGCTGCCCCGCCGGAACACGTCGCGCGGGATGGGCTCCGGGCCGAAGAAGGCGCAGCAGCGCAGGATCTCGACCGCCTCGGGGCACCGTGTCCCGAGCTGGGTCACCGACAGCCGCCACGCCGCGGTCATCGACACGGGATACTCGGTCGACTTGCCGGCGTTGAGGAGGGTTCTGGTGTTCTTCGCGAGCTCGTCCAGGTAGTCGTCGACGGAGATGGCGGTCTGCGCCATCAGCGCTCCCGCCTGCTCCAGGGCGAGGGGGAGGTCGCCCAGCGCCTCGGCGAGGCGGTAGGCGTCGGCCTCGCTGATCGCGTGGGGCAGGCGCCTGGTCAGGAACTCCACGCTCTCATCGCGGGCGAACACGTCCACCGAGACGGTCTCGGCGGCCGTGTCCCAGCGGGTGTTGCGCGAGGTGATCAGGACGTGCCCGTTGGCGGGGATGTAGCCCTTGATGGACTCGGGCTGGTCGGCGTTGTCGAACACCAGCAGCCACCGGCTGTAGGGGTCGCCCCGGCGCAGGGCGTCGCAGACCGCCTCGGCGGACTCCTCGGTGCCCACGGTGTCGGCCTGGGGCACGCCGAGCCGCGGGGCCAGGGCCGCCAGCGCCGGAGGCACCAGGACACGCTGGTCGGCGGTGATCCACCACACCAGGTCGTACTCGCCGCGGTAGCGCCAGGCGTACTCGATGGCCAGTTGCGTCTTGCCGACCCCGCCGAGGCCGTGCAGCGCCTGCGGTAACGGGACGACCGCGGTGACGGCGTCTATGCTGCGGCGGATCTGCGCCAGCAACTCCTCTCGCCCCGTGAAGTTCTTGTTGCGCGGCGGCACCTTGCCCCAGACCTCGGGAGCCTTCGCCGGAGCATTCGCGACCTTGCCCACCGACTCCATCTGGGACCTCCCGACAAGATATTTCCCGATACAGCGATCCTAAAGGTTGATTAGCGCGGCGTCCCGTCACAGAATCGCATATGAGACGCCAATGATCGTGACCATTGGAGACGCTCATCTGCCCGCCGAATATATCCGTACGTATATATCCGCGATCCGGGCGACCGAATATGGTCCCCGTGTCAACCGCAGGGAGTTGTGCATGAGCGAAGAGGTCCCACGAACCGCCGCCCTCATCGACGTCTCCGGCGTATCGCTGGAAAACCTTCGAAGGCTCGACAGTGTGGCGCTGAGGCGCGTGCTCGACGGCCTGCGCGAGGGTGACGAGGAGACATTGGCGGCATTCGACTCGGCCACTTGAGAGCGCGCGCGAGCAGCGCGCTCCGAGGGTGCCATGAAAGAATTCGGCGCGTGGCGAGACGGTGAGTGGGACCGGCTGATCGACCAGCTGGCCACGGGCGACTGCGTGCCCTTCATCGGCGCGGGCGCCTGCGCCGGGAGCCTCCCGGACGGCCGCGCGCTGAGCAGGCGGCTGGCCGAGAAGCACAAATATCCGTACGACAGGCCGGACGACCTCACCGAGGTCACCGACTACCTGGTCTGGTGGTTCGGCGGCGACGTGCCCTACGTCAAGTCGCTGATCTGTGAGGAGCTCCGCGCGGATCCGCCGGACTTCGACGACCCGCTGGAGCCGCACGGCCTCCTGGCCGGCCTGCCGCTGCCGATCTTCATCACCACCAATTACGATGACTTTTTACTTAAAGCGCTCATTCATGCCGGTAAGTCGCCGAATGTGGCTATATGTCCCTGGCATGCGGAGATAGACCACAGTGCCGAGTTGTTGCGGAGCGAAGCGGGCTGGAACCCCCGGCCGGAGGCGCCGCTGATCTATCACCTCCATGGCAGCCTGGCCCAGCCGCAGTCCATCGTGCTGACCGACGAGGACTATGAGGAATTCATCACGAGCCTGGCGGCAGACCAGACCATCATTCCGCCGGTGATCAGAGGGGCGCTGACCAGGCGGTCGTTGTTGTTCATTGGATACAGCATGAGAGATATGACGTTCCGGACGATCTTCAACGGACTGCAGCGCGTTCTGCCGGGCATCGTCCGCCGCCGTCACGTCAGCGTGCAACGGCGCCCTGAGAACGATCGGTCGGATGGCAGGGAAGGGCCTCCGACTATGCAGTTCATCGCCGATCGCTTCGAGAAATGGCGTATTTCCATCTACTGGGGGACAATCGACGAATTCACTGCGGAGCTGCGGCGGCGATTGGGGCAGGGCGATGTCAGCCATCGGCATGGTTGAGCGGCGAGGAGAGCCCTATGTCGGGCCGCGTTCCTTTCGCGCCGAGGATCGCCACAGGTTCTTCGGCCGCGAGCGGGAGGCGCGGGAGCTGGTCGATCACTGGTCGGCGAACCCGCTGACCGTCCTCTGCGGCCCTTCGGGCGTCGGCAAGACCTCGCTGCTGCGGGCCGGCGTGGTGCCGCTGCTGGATCCCGACCGGATGGACCTGCCGCCGATCGGCCGCGTCTCGCGGGTCCGCTCCTTCCCCAGCGCGGCGCTGCGGGAGGGGCACAATCCGCACGTCTTCGCCGTGCTCTCGTCGTGGTCGCCGTACGAGTCGCCGGCCGACCTGTCCGGCCTGACGATCCCCGCCTTCCTGCGCCGCCGCCGGCCCCAGCGCCACGACCAGTACGGCGACCCGATGCTCTCCCTCGTCGCCATCGACCGGGCGGAGGACCTGTTCGCCGACCCGGGCGGCGCTCACACGCAGGGCGAGGACTTCCTCCGCCAGCTCGCCCACGCGATGAAGGAGGACCCGTACCTCCGGGTGCTCATGGTGCTGCGTGACGACCAGCTCGCGACGCTGAAGCGGCAGGCGGGGATCTTCAGGCGGCCCGTGGAGTATCCGCTGAGCGCCCTCGAACCCGGCCCCGCGGTGGAGGCCGCCTGCGGGCCGCTGCGCGGCACGGGCCTGCGCTTCGCCGAAGGCGCGGCGGAGACGCTGGTCGACGACCTGAGGACCGTGCGGCTTGGCACCCCCCTGGGCGAGGAGATCGTGGAGCGGCTCCCCCTGGTCGAGCCGCTCCAGCTCCAGGTGGTGTGCTCAACGCTCTGGAGCGCCCTCCCGCGCGGCGAGTCCGTGATCACCGTCGACCACGTGCGCGAGCTGGCGGACGCCGACCGTTCCCTCGCGGTGTTCTGCGACCGGATGATCGAGGAGGTGTCCCACGAGGTCTTCCGCGACGAGTCCGAACTGCTGCGCGCGAAGCTGCGCGCGGCCTTCGTCACCGAGTGGGGCAGCAGGAACGTGGTGAGCCTGGGCCTGACCGAGACCGCAGGGCTGCCCGACCGGGTGATCCGCGCGCTGGTCGAGCGCCGCATACTCAAGCTGGAGGAGCGCCCGATGGGCGGCCGCCTGTGCGAGCTGTCCCACGACCGGCTCGTACAGGCGATCATGCGTGACGGCGCGGGCAAGCGGGCCAGCGACCCCACCGATCCTGTCGAGCTGCGCAGGCTCGCCGAGCTCGCGCTGAGCGAGGGCGACTTCGAGCGCGCCGCGACGTACGCCGAGGTGGCTCTCCAGCGCAGCGGGGGGGACATCCGGCGGCGCGCCGAAGCCGAGTCGCTTCTCGGCGACATCGCGTTCCAGAGCGACGACCTCGAGGAGGCCGCCGGGCGCTACGGCCACGCGGCGGCGCTCCTGCAGAGCGTCCCCGGCGGTGACTCGGCCGTCGCCATGCTGCTGACCGCCATCGGCCGCATCAGGATCGGGCAGGGCCGCTTCGAACCGGCGCTGCGCGATCTCGAGGCCGCTCTCCGCCGCCGCCCCGACGATCCGATCATCCAGACCGAGCTCGCCTGGGCGTTGTGGTACGGCGGGCACGTCAACGGCGCGATGGACGTGCTCGACGCGGTGCTGGCGCGTGAGGGCGACACGGAGGAGGCGCTGCGCGCGCGGGGCGAGATCATGGCGGATCTCGGACGGCCCGCCCCGGCGCTGCAGGACCTCGACCGGCTCCGGCCGCACCACTCCCCGTCCACCCGGTCGGCCTACGCGCTGGCGCTCGCCCTGGAGGGCAAGGTGAAGGAGGCGGCCGCGATCGCGCCTCCCGTGGAGCGGGAGAGGAGCGGCGCCGTGCTGTTACGGGTGGCCCGTATCGAGGAGGCGGCGGGGAACGCGACCGCCGCCGCCTCCCTCGCCCGGCGGGCGAAGGAGCGGGACACCCGCCCGCCGCTGCCTCGCGCGCTGGCCGTGGAGGCGGATCGGCTGATCCCCGAGTAAATCGACAATGCGGTGATCAAATTGTTCGCAGTGTATTAACCTTCAGCGGTGAGTCCTCCCCCCAGGCCGCCGGGGCCGCGTGAAGCTGTCGCTGTGGATCCTGCCGGTAGTGAGGATGAGGCGTGAAGGCATGGGGACCGCGATCGGTCCTGTCCTCTTATCCAGGGTTCCGGTGGATATGGGCGGGATCGACCGTATCCATGGCCGGCACACGGGCTCTGGGCGTCGTCTATCCGCTGCTGGCCGTCCTGATCGGCGGCTCGGTCGTGTGGGCCGGCTGGGTCGTGTTCGCCTGCACGGCGCCCACCCTGCTCTACGTACCCGCGGGCGCCATCGTGGACCGCCACGATCCCCGGCGGGTCCTGATGTGGAGCGAGCTCCTCAGGGTGGCCGCGCTGGCGAGCCTCGTCGTGGCCCTCGGGTGGTGGGAGCTGCACCTCTGGCACCTCCTCGTCGTCGCCTTCTGCGAGGCCGCCCTCTCGGTCTTCTCGACCCTCGCCATGACCGCGCTCATCCCGGCGATCGTCCAGAAGCGGGACATCGGCGACGCGATGGCTGTGCAGGAGGGCAGCGTGCACGTGGCCGTGCTCGCCGGGCGGCCACTCGGCGGATTCCTCTTCGGGTTCGGGCCGGTGGTCCCGCTCGTGGCCAACCTCCTCCTGATCGGCGCCTTCGTGGGCACCCTCGGCAAGCTGAACCACTCGTTCACGCCCCGGCCCGGCGCGCGGCTGCTGAGCGAGATCCGGACCGGGGTGCGCGAGGTCCGCGGCAACCCGTTCCTGCGCGTGGCCATCTCGCTCACGGCGTGCACCAACCTGATCTTCCAGGCCCTCGTCATCGTCTTCATCGCCACGGGACTGGCGCAGGGCACCTCTACCCTGGTCACCGGGCTGGTCCTCGCCGCGACGGGCATCGGCGGGGTGGTGGGCGCGCTCATGGCGCCGGCCAGGTCGGGGATCGCGGCCTGGATGGACGACAAGACGTCGGGCAGGCCCGTCCTGGCCCGCCTCACCGACATGGCGGGGCTCACCCGCCAAGGGCGCTCGACGCTGGTCCTGCACACCTGGCTGTGGGCGGTCGCGCTCATCCTCATCGTCGTGACCGACACGCCGTTCGTGTTCGCGGTCGCCCTGGCGCTCATGGGGATGAGCGGCGGACTGAGCAACGTGAGCATCAGGACGGTGACCAGCCGGCTCGGGCCGCACATCGTCGGCCGGGCCGCGGGCGTCCTGCGGCTGGTGAGCCTCGGCGCGGCGGCGCTGGGGCCGCTCTTCGGCAGCGCCCTCATCATGCTCTTCGACGTGCACGCGGCGGTGATCGTGCTGCTGGCGATGACACTGATGATCTCGGCGGTGGTCACCGGGGTCCCGGCGCTGCGCGAAGGACTCTCACCGGGATGGCACGACGAGCGGCGGCCCGTCCCGGTGAAGGCGGGGATGAGGGCGCGGATGAGGTCCAGGCAGGGCGCGAAAGTGTGACACGCGGGTGATCGACCTTCGTGGCGGAGGGTGGCCCGCCCGTGGCGGGCGGGCTCAGGCGGGGGTGTCGGCGATGTGGTTGGCCGCGACGTAGCCGAACGTCATGGCGGGCCCGAGGGTGGAGCCGGCGCCGGCGTAGCTGTGTCCCATGACGGCGCCGCTGGCGTTGCCGGCCGCGTACAGGCCCTGGATGACCGAGCCGTCCGCGCGCAGCACCCGCGCGCGGGCGTCCGTGCGCATCCCGCCCTTGGTGCCCAGGTCGCCCGGGACGATCTTGAACGCGTAGAAGGGCGGCAGCCACAGGGGCGCGAGGCAGGGGTTCGGCCTGACGTGCGGGTCGGCGTAGTAGCGGTCGTAGACGCTGTCGCCGCGGTGGAAGTCGGCGTCCGTGCCGCGCAGCGCGAAGCCGTTGAAGCGGGTGACCGTGGCGCGCAGGGCCGACGGCGGGACGCCGATCTTGTGGGCGAGAAGCTCGACCGTCAGGGCCCTGTGCACGGCGCCGCTCTGGTACCAGGAGTCGGGCAGCGGCAGGAGCGGGGCGATGTCCTTGAACAGGTAGCGGTTGCGGTAGTTCTGGTCGACGATCAGCCAGGCGGGGATGTGCGGCGCTGACGGCGTGTCGCGGTCGTACATGACGTGCACCACGTCGCTGTAGGGCGCCCCTTCGTTGACGAAGCGCGCGCCGTCGCCGTTGACCAGGATGCAGCCCGGCAGGGTGCGCTCCGCCAGGCAGAAGTACGCCTCGCCGGGCAGCGGGATCGCCGGGCCCCACCAGGCGTCGTCCATCAGTTCCAGGGCGGCCCCCGCCCGCTCCCCGGCCTCGATGCCGTCGCCGGTGTTCTCCGTGGCGCCGACCGTCCAGTCCGTCCCGATGGGCTGGCGCTGGAACTCGGCGCGCATGGCGGCGCTGTGCTCGAACCCGCCGGAGCCGACGACGACGCCCCGGCGGGCCCTGACCAGGGTCTGCTGGCCGTTCCGGTTCACCAGCACGCCGGTCACGCGGCCGCCTTCCAGACGGAGGTCGAGCAGCGGGGTGTTCAGCCACACCGGTACGCCGGCCGCGAGCAGCCCGGCGCGCAGCCCCCCGGCCAGGGCCTGGCCCATGGTCAGCGGTTTCTCGCCGCGGAGGGCGGCCGCCGTGCCCCTCGCCAGGCAGGCGGCGCCGACCTCCACGCCCTTCGGGTTGACCGCGGCCAGGGTCAGCCACTTGTAGTCGGCGCTGAAGACGACCATGCCGGCCGGGGTCGGGATGTAGGGCGGGTTGAGGCGGGCCAGCTCCGCGCCGAGGATGTTGCCGTCGAGCTGGTCCGGCTCGATGGAGCGCCCGTTCGGCAGGCCGCCGGGGAACTCGGGATAGTAGTCGGAGTAGCCCTCCATCCAGCGGAAGCGCAGCGGGCTGTTCCGCATCACGAACGAGAGCATCGCGGGGCCGTCCGCCAGGAACGCCGCCTGGCGGTCGGCGGGCACCGTGTCGCCGACGACGCGGGCCAGGTAGGCGGCGGCCTTGGCCGGGGTGTCCGGCACGCCGGCGGCCAGGATCACCTCGTTGCACGGGATCCAGATCCCCGCCCCGGACCGGGCCGCCGAGCCGCCGAACGTGGGCGCCTTCTCGATCACCACGGTCCGCAGGCCCCGCCTGGCCGCCGTCAGCGCCGCGGTCATGCCCGCGGCTCCGGAGCCCACCACGACCACGTCGTACTCGATCTCCGCGTACGCGGGCAGGCGGCCCAGAGCCGCGCCCGCCACGAGCACCCCGCCCGCCAGCGCGGCGCCGCGGAGCAC
>NZ_QNFZ01001049.1 GCF_003313395.1 Nonomuraea lactucae
CGCAGCGCGTACGCCAGGACGGGCCGCCGCGGCGGCTCGCCGCCCGCCAGCCGGGGCAGCACCGGGGCGAGCGCGGGGCGCTGGTAGTGGTCGCGGATCGCCGTGCTGATCGAGCCGATCCGGTCGGCCCGCAGGTCGTTGGCGTTGTACCAGATGTCGCCGGAGATCTGGGGGTGGTCGCGGTTGAGCGTGAGGTGCTTGGACAGCTCGGCGGGGTCCTGCCACGGCGCGGCCTGCGCCGGGTCGCCCGCCTTGTAGGCCGCCTGGCCGATCCACAGCAGCGTGCCGGTGCCGTTCGCGACGTCCGACCACCAGGGGACGAGCTTGGCGTAGTCGGCGGGCGGCTGGCCGATGTACCAGTAGAGCTGGGGCGCGATGTAGTCGAGCCAGCCCTTCCGCACCCAGCCGCGGGTGTCGGCGTGCAGGTTGTCGTAGGACTGGCCGCCGTTCGTGTCGGAGCCGAGCGGGTCGCTCGCCTTGTTGCGCCAGATGCCCGACGGGCTGATGCCCCAGGCGACCTCCGGCTTGGCCGCCCGTACGCGCTGCTGCATCTCCGAGACCATGAGGTCGACGTTGCGGCGCCGCCAGGTGGCCAGGTCGGGGAAGCCGGCCCCGTACTGGGCGTAGGCCGCGCTGTCGTCGAAGGCCGTGGTGTTGGTCGGGTAGAAGTAGTCGTCGAAGTGCAGGCCGTCGATGTCGTACCGGGTGAGCGCGTCGAGCATGGCGTCCTGGCAGAACCTGCGCACCGCGGGCAGGCCGGGGTTGTAGTAGAGCTTGCCGCCGAACGGCACGATCCAGCCGGGGTGCTTGCGGCCGGGGTGGTCGGGGTGGAGCTTGGCCGGGTCGGGCTGCATGGACACCCGGTACGGGTTGAACCAGGCGTGGAAGGCCAGGCCCCGCCTGTGGGCCTCCTCCACCGCGAATCCCAGCGGGTCGTAGCCGGGGTCCTGCCCCTGCGTGCCGGTCAGCCAGTGCGACCACGGCTCGTACGGCGACGGCCAGAAGGCGTCGGCCGTCGGCCTGATCTGCACGAACACCGAGTTGAGCCGGCGCCGCACCGCCAGGTCCAGCCAGGCCGCGAACTCGGCCTTCTGCTGGTCGGCGGGGAGGCCGGGCTTCGAGGGCCAGTTGATGTTGGCCACCGACGCGATCCACATGCCCCGCATCTGGCGCAGCGGCGGGACCTGCTCGGGGGCGGCTCCCAGGGGCGAACCTCCGGCCGCGACCGCGAAGGCGGGCAGCGGCACGGCGGACGCGGCGGCGGCGAGGGCGAGACCTTTCAGGAGGGTCCTTCTGCTGGGCATGGGGGGTGGCCTCTCGAATGTGGTTGTGTCGAGGGCGACGATGACAGAAAATTACCTTCAGTTCAACAACCATGAAGGAAAATGCCGCATGACCGCTGACCTGTACCGACTCGCCATGGCAGTCTTGCAGCCCGGCTACGAGGGCACCAGGGCTCCCGACTGGCTGCGCAGGGCCCTGGGCGAGGGGCTGGGCGGAGCCGTGCTGTTCGCCCGGAACAGCCCGGACGCGCGGCACATACAGGCCCTGCGCGCCGAGAACCCCGGTGCCGTCGTCGCGATCGACGAGGAAGGCGGGGCCGTCACCCGGCTGGAGGCCGCCTCCGGCAGCTCCTTCCCGGGCAACCGCGCGCTCGGCGTGGTCGACGACGTGCGCCTCACCGAACGGGTGGGCCGCCAGATCGGCCGGATGCTCGCCGAAGCGGACATCACGCTCGACTACGCGCCGTCCGCCGACGTCAACTCCGACCCGGCCAACCCGGTCATCGGGATCCGCTCGTTCGGCCCGGCCGCCGATCTCGTGGCCCGCCACACGGTCGCCTACATCGACGGCGTGCAGGGGGCGGGGGTCGCCGCCTGCGCCAAGCACTTCCCCGGTCACGGCGACACGACCACCGACTCCCACCTGGCGCTCCCGGCCGTGCGCGCCTCCAGGGAGGTGCTGGCCGAGCGGGACCTGCCGCCGTTCCGCGCCGCCGTGCGGGCCGGGGTCCGGGCGATCATGTGCGGGCACCTCCTCGCCCCCGCGCTCGACCCGGCCGTGCCCGCGACGCTGAGCCGTACCATCCTCACCGAGCTGCTCAGGGGCGAGCTGGGCTTCGACGGGATGCTGGTCACGGACGCGATCGAGATGCGGGCCGTGGCCGCCGTGTTCTCTCCCGGCGAGATCGCCGTGCGCGCCCTGGCCGCCGGCGCCGACGCCGTGTGCGTGAGCCTGGCCACGGAGCGGAGCCTGCGCGACCTCCGCGACGCCATCGTGGCGGCCGTACGCGAGGGGGCGCTGCCCGAGGAGCGCCTGGCGGAGGCGGCCGCACGCGTACGGGCGGTCTCCGGCTGGTACGGCGAGCAGGCGGCGCTGCGCGACAAGGCGATCGCCGACGCCGACCCCGGGGCGGGCATGGAGGCCGCCCGGGCGGCGCTGACCACGACCGGGACCGCCCGGCTGACCCGGCCGCCGCTGGTCGTGGAGGTCAACACCCGCCTCAGCCAGGCCGTGGATCCGTCCATGCCGACGGGCCTGGCCACCGCGCTCGCCGAGGTGCTGCCCGGCACGGCCCGCGTCAGGCTGGCCGAGGAGGGGGAGCTGCCGCCGTTCGACGACCGGCCGGTGGTGCTCGTGGTGCACGACGCGGCCCGGCTCGCGTGGGTGCGCGACAGGATCGCGCGGGCCGTACGGACTCGTCCGGACACGATCGTGGTCGACACCGGCGTCCCGGCCTTCCCTGCGGGCGCGGCGCACCTCGCCACGCACGGTGTCTCGCGCGTCTCGGCGCGGGCGGCGGCTGAATGGCTGATCCGTTGACCGCCGCCAACCCGGTCGCCGCGGTGCGGGCGGTGCTGCCGTCGCTCACGCCGGCGGCGCGGGCCATCGCCCGCATCATCCTCGACGACCCGGGGCTGGTCGTGCGCAGCACGATCACCGAGTTCAGCGTGGTGTCCGGCACCAGCGAGGCGACGATCGTCCGCACGGCGCGCGTGCTCGGCTTCTCCGGCTACTCGCAGCTGCGCTTCGCGCTGGCGGCGGCCGTCGCCAAGGAGCAGGCCATGGTGCCCGACCGCCTGGTGCCGGGCGACCTCGCCCCCGACGACCCGCTGACCGACGTCATCGCCAAGGTCGCCCGTTCGGAGTCGGAGGCGCTGGCCGACACGGCCGCGCAGCTCGACCCGGCGCGGCTCGGCGAGGTGGTGACGGCGATCGCCGCCGCCCGCCGCGTGGACGTGTACGGCGTCGCCGCCTCGGGGCTGGTGGCCGCCGACATGTCGCAGAAGCTGCTGCGCATCGGCCTGTCCAGCCACCCGTTCGCCGACGCCCACCTGGCCCTCACCAGCGCCGCCCTGCTCAAGGAGGGCGACGTCGCGGTGGCCATCAGCTGCAGCGGCGAGACTCCCGACGTGCTGGTCCCCGCCCGCACGGCGGCCGAGGCGGGGGCCGTGGTGGTGTGCATCACCAACAACCCGCGCTCGTCGCTGGCCGGGCTGGCCCACCACACGATGGTCTCGACCGGCCACGAGACCGCCTTCCGGCCCGGGGCGCTGGCCAGCCGGATCAGCCAGCTGCTGATCGTCGACTGCATCTTCGTCGGCCTCGCCCAGCGCGCCTTCGACACGGCCGGCGCCGCCATCCGCGCCACCCGCGAGGCCACGGACAGATACCGGCACCGGCCCTGACGCCTCAGCCGGCCGCAGCCAGGCCGGCCCGGCGTACTCTGTCCTGGATGACCACGCACATAACCACCGCGGCATAGGCGCCCAGTTGTCGCCGAGATCCGCCCTCCTGCTCGGCGGCTTCATCCTCGCCTCGCTCAACCTGCGCCCCGCGCTCGCGGGCGTCTCGCCACTGCTCGGCGAGATCATGGCGGACGTGGGGCTGACCCCCGCCGCCGGCGGCGCGATCACCACGGTCATGGTGGTCTGCCTCGGGCTGTTCGGGATGGTCACGCCCGCGCTGGCCAGATGGGCGGGGCTCGACAGGACCCTGCTGGCGGGGCTGCTCCTGCTGGCCCTCGGCGTGCTGGTACGCACCGTGGACGGGGTGTTCGCGCTCTACCTGGGCTCCGCGCTGGCGGGCACGGCCATCGCCGTCATGAACGTGGCCATGCCCGGCGTGGTCAAGCAGCACTTCCCGCGGCAGGTGGGGGTGTACACGTCGGTGTACGTCTCGGGCCTCGTGGTGGGGGCCGCCGCGGCCTCAGCGCTCATGATCCCCCTGGAACGGGCCACGGGATACGGCTGGCGCGGCGTCTCGGCCCTCGTCGCGGTGCCGGCCGTGGCCGCCGCCCTGCTGTGGCTGCCCCAGACGCTCGGGAAGCAGGCGGTGCCCGTTGACGGCCGTTCCCGGCACTTCGCCGCCATCCTGCGCAGCGGGGTCACGTGGTGGGTGACGGCCTTGATGGGGCTTCAGTCGCTGACCTTCTACATCATGCTCGCCTGGGTGCCGACGATCTTCCAGGAGTCGGGGGTGCCCGCCGACCAGGCGGGCTACCTGCTCAGCCTGACCAGCCTGGCCCAGGTGGCGGCCACCCTCGCCGTGCCGGTCCACGCCGGCCGCCGCGCCTCCCAGGTGCCGCACGTGGTGGTCGCGGCCGGGCTGACGGTCGTCGGCTACCTCGGCGTGCTGCTCGCGCCCACCACGGTGCCATGGCTGTGGATGATCATCCTGGGACTGGGCCAGGGCGCGTCGGTCGCGCTCGCGCTGCTCATCATCGTGCTGCGCGCCCCGGACCCGTCGTCGGTGACCGCGCTGTCGGCGGTCGCGCAGTCGTGCGGCTACGTGCTGGCGGCCCTCGGACCGCTGCTCATCGGGATGCTCAGGCAGGCGTCGGGCGGCTGGACGGTGCCGCTGCTGGCAGGGCTGGCGTTCTGCCTGGCGCAGGCGGTGGCCGGCGTCTTCGCCGCCCGCCCCCGGACGGCCCGCTGACGCCCTCGATCGCCACACGGGCGAGCCGGTCGCCGGGGCCGGTGTCAGAGCCGGTCGCCGGGGCCGGTGTCAGAGCCGCTCGGCGGCCTCCACCACGTTGGACAGCAGGAGGGCGCGGGTCATGGGGCCGACGCCGCCCGGGTTGGGGGTCAGGAAGCCGGCCACCTCGGCCACGTCGGCGGCCACGTCACCGGCGATCTTGCCGTCCACCCGCGAGACGCCCACGTCCAGCACGGCCGCGCCCGGCTTGACCATGTCGCGGGTGATGAGGCCGGGCACGCCGGCCGCGGCCACGACGATGTCGGCCCGGCGGACGTGGCCGGCCAGGTCCTGGGTGCCGGTGTGGCAGAGGGTGACCGTGGCGTTCTCGCTGCGCCGGGTCAGCAGGAGCCCCAGCGAGCGGCCCACCGTGATGCCGCGGCCGACCAGGGCGACCTCGGCGCCCTTGATCGGCACGCCGTACTCCTGCAGGAGCAGCACGATCCCGTGCGGCGTGCACGGCAGGGGCGCGTCCACCATGTGCACGAGCCGGCCGAGGTTGACCGGGTGGAGCCCGTCGGCGTCCTTGGCCGGGTCCATCCGCTCGAGCAGCGCCATCGTGTCGAGGTGGCGCGGCAGCGGGAGCTGCACGATGTATCCGGTGCACTCGGGTGAGGCGTTGAGCTCGTCGATGGCGGCCTCTACTTCGGCCTGCGTGGCGCTCTCGGGCAGATCGACCCGGATCGAGGCGATGCCCACCTCGGCGCAGTCGCGGTGCTTGCCCGCGACGTAGATCTGGCTTCCGGGGTCTTCGCCCACCAGGACCGTGCCCAGGCCGGGGGTGACACCGCGGGCCTTGAGCGCGGCCACACGGGCCGCGAGATCTGCCTTGATCCTGGCGGCCGTGGCCTTGCCATCGAGTTTCACTGCGCTCATGTCGCACAATCCTTCCACGATGCCGCCGCACCCCCGGCATCCGGTGCCCTCCCGACTTTTGACATCGTTGTCATAGTCGTGGGAAGCGCATAAGGTGACGGTCTCCGGCCCACTGTCCACCTGTCCACCGAGGGAGCCGCCGTGCCCGACCGCCACCCCGACACCTGTCACGAGCGGCGAGCGCACGCGCCCCTGGCGGGTCGCCGATGAGCCGCGTACTCGCCATCGACATCGGCGGGACCAAGCTCGCCGCCGCACTGGTGGGTGAGGACGGTTCCGTCGCGGCCTCCGCCATCCGGCCGACACCGCGTACGGACGTCATGGCCACCCTCGCGGGCCTCATCGACGAGGTGAAGGACGGCGGGCCCGCCCCGCGCGCGGTCGGCATCGGCTGCGCGGGCCCGCTGGACCTGACCAGCGGCACGGTCAGCCCGGTGAACATGCCCAGCTGGCGCGGCTTCCCGCTCCGCGACGAGGTGCGGGAGCTGACCGGGCTGCCGACCGTCCTCGCGGGCGACGCCCAGTGCTTCGCGCTCGGCGAGCACTGGCTGGGTTCGGGACGCGGCAGCTCGGCGCTGCTCGGGATCGTGGTGTCCACCGGGATCGGCGGCGGGCTCGTCATCGACGGCGTGCCCCTGCTCGGGCCGACCGGCAACGCCGGGCACGTCGGGCACATGACGGTGGACCCGTACGGCGAGCGCTGCGAATGCGGCGGGCGCGGCTGCGCCGAACGCTACGCCAGCGGCCCCAACCTGGCCCGCTGGGCTCAGGACAACGGCTGGAAGGCCCCGGCCGGCGAGTTCGCCGACGCCCGGACCCTCGCCACGGACGCCACGGCGGGGGAGCCCGTCGCCGTGGCCGCGTTCGAGCGAGGAGCCAGGGCGCTGGCCGCGGTGATCGCCTCCACGGCCGCCGCGACGGAGGTCACCAGGGTCGTCATCGGCGGCGGCGTCTCGGGGGCCGGTCCCGTGCTGTTCGAGCCTTTGGAACGGGCACTCGACGACGTGGCGGGGCTGGCTTTCGTCCGATCGGTGGACGTGCAGCCGACGATGCTGGGCGTCCGGGCCGGACTGGCCGGCGCGGCCAAGCTGGCTTGGGACTATTCACAGCAGTCCCGATAATCCCTACCCTCTTGCGCGAATAGCACATCTTCCTTCACTTTATGCATATCTAGCATTACAGCACGGGGCGGGGAGGGATGTGCGCGATCATGTGGTCGATCCGAAAGCGATTGTCAGGCTGCTGGCGAGTATCCCGGCGGTACAGGCCGACGTCCTGCTCACGTGCGTCAACGCCGAGCTGGGACGACGCCATATCGCCCTCAATCGGGCGCTTAATTTGGAAACCGACCTTTTCGACTTGGTGCATAACTGTCTCAGCCTCGATGAGGGGGCGTCGGCTCTCCTGAACGCGGTCAAAACGCTGTATGACGGCTCCCCTCAGGTGGATGACATCGGAAAGCTGCTCAGCCCGGCCGCTCCGTACCTGAGCCCCCGCGAAGAGCGGCGCATCGAGGAGCTCCTGCGGCAGTGCGACATCGGCGACCTGGCCGCCATGTACCGCGTGGCGACCAGGGGTGCCGGTCGCGGCTGTCCTCCCGGACTCGCCGACGTCTGGGACGTCTTCTTCTACCTGCTCGACTCCAACACCAGACCCGGCTCCCTGGCCCCGCACCTGCGGCTGGTCGCCCTGGTGGTCAGGGACCTGGTCCACACTCCGACCGCGGCGGCGCCCGGCCTCGTGGTCGAGCTGCGCCGGTGGATGTACCAGCAGTGCGACGGGCTGCGCGAGAGCGGCGACAGCGCGGCGGCGGCGGAGCTGGACCGGCTGCTGCGCCAGCCCCCGCCGCATCAGACCCGCGACGACTTCCCCATCACCCTGATCGTGCGCATCGAGCCCGTGCCCACCTCCGATACGGAGCGGGATCTGCACACGGTGAGCCACTGGCGCCAAGTGGATCAGGTGTCCTGGCAGCCGGAGCGGGGCGAGGACCGGAACGTGCCCATGAGCGAGGTTCCCGCCACGGTGGCCGAACTGATCATGAAGGCCGAGGAGGACTGGGGATACGGCGAGGGCCCGCTCCTGCTGGAATTCGTGCTGCCGGTCGAGCTGATCAACCTCGAGATCGACGTCTGGCCGCTGGAGGAGGACGACCCCACGTCGCCCGCCCGCCTCGGCTCCGGCTATGAGGTGATCATCCGCAGCGACACGACGCTGCGGCCGCGCCACAAGCACCGGCCGTGGCACTCGCGCTGGGACCGCTTCCTGCGGACCGACGGCACGGCGCACTCCATCCCGCTGGACGGGCCGGTCGACCTGGAGTCGCTGCGCGCCGAGCTACGCGACACCCCCAACCTGGTGGCGTGCGTCCTGTCCACGCCACCCGACCTCGAGCCCGGCCGGTCGGAGCTCCAGGAAGCCATCAACGCCGGCCTCCCAATTGTCCTTTGGTGTCGTGATATAGGGCTGAATAAGGATTTCCGCAAGGCCGTCGCGGACGCCATTCAACCGCCGAAACTGAAGCGGTTGCCCGCCAGTATCAAGAATCTGCGCTGTTCAGGAATGCCGGCCTGCCGTGCCGTATCGCTGCTGTGGGACGACCCGCATCACGCGCTGCCAAGCAATCGGCCACTGAGGACGCCGACTCCCCGCTAGTAAGGCTTGCATCCGTCCGGCAAAAAAGAGGATGCTGCAAGGGAGTGATAACTGCCGGACGCACCCGCGTGCGCCTAGTAGAGGAACGTCCCAGATGAGCGCCGAAAGTTCACGTACGGACGGCAACAGCACCGGCATACCCGCAAGGCGATTCGTCTACCAGGGCACCGGGCGGCCACTGAGAGACGTCTCACTCCGCACAGCGCTGCCCGCCCCTCCTCCCTGGCGCGACTTCGACGGCGGACCGGTGCTGCCGGCGCCGCAGGAGGACCCTCCGGACCTCGACCGCAGGCTGGGCCCAGTCACCTTCGTCCACCCCCGGCAGGTGGACCAGCGCGAGGTCACCGCCGTCAACATCGCCCTCTTCCTGCGCCGCCCCCTGCTGGTGACGGGGCCGCCGGGAGTCGGCAAGTCCACGCTCGCCTACCAGGTCAGCCGCGAGCTGCGGCTCGGCCCGGTGCTCCGCTGGCCGGTCAACAGCCGCACCACGCTGCGCTCCGGCCAGTACGAGTACGACGCCATCGGACGGGTCCAGGAGGCGCGCAGGCGCGTGGAGTCCCACGACGAGGAGCCGGAGACCGACATCGGCGATTTCCTGCATCTGGGCCCACTGGGCACGGCTCTGCTGCCGTACGAGCTGCCACGGGTGCTGCTCGTCGACGAGTTCGACAAGGGGGACGCCGACCTGGCCAACGACCTGCTGGACGTCCTGGAGGAGGGCGGTTTCACGATCCCCGAACTGTTCCGCGTGCGCGCCCGCGCCCCCCGGGTGCGCGTGCACACCGCCGACCCCGGGCACGCGGCGGTGGTCACCGAGGGCGCGGTGCGCTGCCGCGCCTTCCCGTTCATCGTCATCACCAGTAACCGCGAACGGGACTTCCCCCCGGCCTTCCTGCGGCGCTGCGTACAGTACGAGATGCCGGTTCCCGGCCCCGAACGCCTGGCCGACCTGGTGACCGCCCACTTCGCCAAGGCCGCCGCGCCCCACCAGGACAGGCTGATCCAGGAGTTCCTGAAATACCGGAAGCACTGGCCCCTGGCCGCCGACCAGCTCCTGAACGCGCTGTATCTGGCCGTGCAGGGATTCCCCACAGACCCAGAGGACGAGGAGTGGCGCCGGATCCTCGAAGTGGTGCTGCAGCGACTCGATGCGGCGACCGCGGGGTGAACGGCTCAGCCGTTCCGCCCCAGCGCGGCCGGGGCGCGGATCCGCAGGGAGACCTGCTGGCCGACCTGGTGTGGCTGGCCTCGCGGGTGGCCGTGTACGACCCGCCGACGGCCGAGCCGCCGTCGGCCCCTCCGCCCGACCGGGTTTCCGAACAGGTGATGCCGCCCCGTGCCCCACAGCAGTCGCCGCCGCGGACCGCTCCCGACCCGCCGCTCGAAGGCGCGGGCGCACCGGAGCACATCCACCAGGCCGGGCCCTGGGTCGGCCTCGGCGTCGGCGGATCGCCGGAAACCGGCTCCGCCGTCCCGGCTGCCGAACGCCCACGCATCGGCCGCCGCGCGATCACCCGAGCGCTCAGGCCGCTCCGGGCGACGGTCCCGTCCCCGCATCACTCACCGCTGCTCGACGAGGAGGGCACCGCCGAGCGGGCCGCCCGTGACGGTCTCTGGCTGCCAGTCGTGAACCTCTCACGCGAGCGCCTGCTGGACGTGGACATCGTGATCGACGAGAGCCGCACGGCGCTGCTCCACCAGGAGAAATCGGAGCGGTTCGTGGCCGCGCTCGCCGACCTCGGCGCGTTCCGCGCCCAGCGCGTCCACCTGCTCGACACCGATGTCGCGGCCGGCGGGGAGCCGCTGCTGCGGGCTCGCGCGCCGCGCAGCGTGCTCGGGCCCGCCTCCGGGCTCGCCCTGCCGGAGCGGACCGGACGGCGGCTGATCATCGTGCTCACCGACGGGATCGGCGACGCCTGGCACCACCAGGCCGCCCAGCGGTTGCTGGCCCGCTGGGGGCAGGGCTCGGCCGTCTGTGTCGTGCATCTCATGCCGTCCTCGCTGTGGCGGCGTACCGGCATCGAGGCGTCACGCGCCGTGCTGCGCAATACCGTGCGGGCGGGACCCAACGCCGACTATCGAGCCGCTGGGCGGCCGGTCGGCGGGGTCGAGATCCCCTTGCTGGACATTTGGCCGGCGCGGCTGAGGTCGTGGGCCGAGTTCGCCATGGGCGCGCGCGAGCGGTGGCAGGGCCCCGCGATGACGTGCTCGACCACGCAGCAGGCGGACGACCTGCCGGACCTGGAGGACGAGCTGTCGGCCGAGGAGTGGGTGCAGCGGTTCAGGACGGATGTCACGCCCACCGCGTTCCAGCTCGCGGTCCACCTGGCTGCGGCTCCGCTCAGCCTGCCGGTCATGCGGCTGGTGCAACGTCGGCTGCTGCCGAGCTCCACCGACGCGCACCTCGCTGAACTGCTAGGCAGCGGGCTGGTGCGGCTCACCGGGCAGCGGGGCGACGGCCTGCCCGTCGCGGGCGGCGTGCCGTACGACTTCAGGCCCGGCGTCCGCCAGGAGTTGCTGATGGCGGGACGCCGGTCGGAGACGGCCAGAGTGCTCATGACCGTGGTGGACCATCTCGGGGAGGACGTCCGCGAGCTGCGCCAGCTGCGCGACGTCATCACCTCGCCCGGCAGTGCCCGGCTGCCCGTGCTGCCGGCGTCACTCTCCCCGCTCGTCGAGCCCACGCTGGCGGGGCTGGAAAGCATGGCAGGCCCCTACAGCAAGCCGGCCCGCCTGCTCAAGGACGCGCTGCACAGCGCTGCACCACCGCGGAAGACAGGGCGAAAAGGCGACCCCTTACCGGGGGAAGGCGTTTACCAGCACGTCGTCAAGGAGTTTCCTGACCCTGACTACTTCGGAGTGACCGTGAACATGAGCACCCAACAAGTCGCCCAGCCTCGCCAGCCTCATGAGCCCACGCCCGTTTGGAACATTCCGCAACGCAACCAGGCCTTCACCGGCAGGGAGGACCTGCTGGCACTGCTGCATGAGAAGCTCCAGTCGGGGACGACGGCCGTGTTGCCCGAAGCCCTGCACGGGCTCGGCGGCGTCGGGAAGTCGCAGATCGCGATCGAATACTGCTACCGCCATCAGGAGGACTACGACCTGGTGTGGTGGGTGCCGTCCGAGCGCCTGCCCGTGGTGCGTCAGGCGTACGTGGACCTTGCCGCGCACCTCAACCTTGACGTCAACGAACCGAGCGTGACCGTACCGGCGGTCAAGGAGGCCCTGCGGATCGGCCGACCGTACCGCAAGTGGCTGCTCGTGTTCGACAACGCCGAAGACGTCGAGGAGATCCAGCGCTTCTTCCCGACGAACGGCCCCGGGAAGATCATCATCACCTCGCGCTCACGCGAATGGTTCCAGCACGCCAACCGGCTGGAGGTCGACGTCTTCCGCCGCGAGGAGAGCCGGGAGCTGCTGCGCCGGCGCGGACCCCAGCTCACCGACCGTGAGGCCGACGAGATCGCCGAGCGGCTGGGTGACCTGCCGCTCGCCATCGAGCAGGCCGCGGTCCTGCTCGCCGAGACCGGGATGCCCATCTCCGAGTACCTGCGGCTCTTCGACTCCAAGCGCGATGAGCTGCTGCGGGTGGAGGGCTCCGCCGTGCCGGTCGCGGTGGCCTGGAACATCTCCTTCGAACGGCTCCGCCAGACCGACCCCGCCGCCCTCCAACTGCTTCAGGTGTGCGCGCACCTGGCGCCGGACCCTATCCCGTGGTCGCTGCTGGCGAGCAGCCGCGACCTGGAGGGACCGGCCGAGCTGGTCGAGGCGCTGCGCGACCCCATCACGATCAGCCGTATGATCCGCGCGATCGGCCAGTACTCACTGTGCAAGGTCAATCACCGCGACAACTCCCTGTCGCTGCACCGCTTGGTGCAGCGCGTGGTGACGGGCCAGCTCTCTCCCCAGGAGACGGCGCTGACCAGGCACTGCGGGCACCTGCTGCTGGCCAACTCCGATCCCAGGAAGCCGAGGGACCGGACGCGATGGCCGGAGTACCAGATGCTCCTGCCCCACGTGCTGGCCTCGGACCTGGAGGAGTGCGACGACTCGTGGGCCCGCAACCTCTATCTCAACCTCATGGATTACCTCTTCCTGTGGGGCGACATCCACGGCTACCGGGCGATGGCGCGGCGCGCGGTCGAGACGTGGGCGGCGGCGCTCGGCCCCGACCACGACGCGACGCTCGCGGCCGAGCTGCGCCTGAGCCGCGCACTGAACAGGTTCGCCGACTTCAAGGGTGCCTACGAGCTCCAACTGCATGTCCGGGACACGCTGCGCGACCGGCTCGGGCCGGACCACGAGCGCACGCTCGAAGCCGAGGGCTTCCTGAGCATTGGCCTGCGCTTCCTGGGCCGCTTCAAGGAGGCCCTGGAAGTGGACAAGCGGGCCTACGAGACCCTGCATCGACGGTTCGGTCCCGATGACCCGCTCACGCTGGAACAGGCCCACCTGCTCTGCATTGACTGGCGGCTCAACGGCGAGCCGGCCCGGGCCAAGGAGATTGACGTCGAGACCTACCGCCGCAAGGAGGAGGTGCTCGGCCCCGACAGCATCAGCACGCAGAGCAGCCGCGCCGCCCTGGTGATCGACGAGATGGAGTGCGGCAACTACCGCGAGGCGCTCAGGCTGCAGGAGCGCCACCACAACGTGATGGTGAGCAGGTACGGCAAGAGCCATCCCGGGGCCATGGACAGCATCGCCCTGCTGTCCGTGATGCACCGCAAGGCGGGCAACCACGACGACGCCCTCAAGCTCTCCGAGGAGGCCCTGGCCCTCTTCACCGCGCGTTACGGGGAGAAATACCAGAGCACCGTGGCCACCTCGCTGAACCATGCGGTCAACCTGCGGCACATGGGCGATCTGTCCCAGTCGGTGGAGATCGGGCAGAAGGCCAAGGTGCTCTACGAGGAGATCTTCGGCTCCGGACATCCCAACGCCCCGACCGCAGCCGTCAACGTCGCGGTCAGCCTCCGCCTGATGAAACGCCTCGACGAGGCCTGCGAGATGGACCAGGAGTCCTTCGCCGCCTTCATCGAGATGCTCGGCCCCGACCACCCGCGGACCCTGGTGTGCTCGGTCAACCTGGCCAGCGACCTGTTCGAGCTGGAACAGTACGAGAACGCGCTGGAACGCGATCGCGACACCCTCCAGCGGCTGCGTCGGGTGCACGGCAAGGATCACCCGACGACGCTCGCCTGCGCGCACAACCTGAGCCTGGATCTGCGTGCCCTGGGGCGCGAGGAGGAGGCCGACACCATGTTCAAGGAGACGCTCGAACGGTATCGCCGAGTGCTCGGCGAGGAGCATCCCGCCGTGGAAGCGGCACTCAAGGGAAGGCGCGCGAACTGCGACATCTATCCCATCCCGCTCTAGCGACCTTCCCGCCGCCGGCAGGAGTCCACGGAACCCGACCTGGAGTCAAGCAACGTGATCGACGAAGCGGAACTCTTACGGACCAGGTGGCACAAGAGCACCTGGTCGGGCGGTGATCAGGGCGGCTGCGTCAGCGTGGCGCACCTGAGCACGCGCGTCGCGGTCAGGGACAGCAAGAACCCCGGGCGCTACATGGTGGTGTCCCTGACCGCCTGGCGGGCGTTCCTCGCAGCGGTGAAGCGGGGGGAGTTCGATCATGTGGGGCGCGATACGCGCGTTCGCGCCCCCGCCGGGTCAGACCGAGCCGGACCTGATCGCGCCGATGAACGTCGACCATGACTGCCGGGAGAACGTGAGGTGAGGCTGACTCGGATTCTTGGAGTCACGCACACCGAGCCGGTCTCCCAGCTCTGCCACCTCCACACACGTCCCGAGATCTTGCTCGGTGCTGTAGCTGCTCTTCCGCCATACAAGCGGCTGCTCCTCGCCCATGATTCTCCCCATTCTCCCGCCGAGGACGGATCCCCGATCGGTGACCATCCGCGATCACTCGAACACTCACCGTCGTGTTTTGTGGACAGGATACGCTTGCGCCGCCTGATGATCCGCCCTCATCCGACTAGGATCTGCGCATGACGCAGGTCAAGCCCACGCCAGAGAGTTTCGATCTGTCCGCCGTCCAGTGGATCGGCAGCACCGACCGTCCTAGTGATGATCCCGTGCAGGTCGCGTTCATTGGCGAGAACGTCCTCATGCGCAACGGCGCCGACGCGGGCAGTGTGCTGGTGTTCACCCAGGCCGAGTGGGAGGCCTTCGTGGCCGGGGCGATGGACGGCGAGTTCGACTACTAGGAGCGGCTACTCGGAGTGGCGCCTGAGCGCCTCCTCCAGCGCGCGCAGGGGCAGCGACTCGCGGCTCTCCAGTTCGGCGAGCACCTCGACGAGTCTGCCGAAGCCGTCCGGAAACCGGCCGCAGACCTGGGCCAGGCTGAAGAGCGCCGCGCGGGTGCGGTGATCGCGTGACACCCTGCCCTCGATCGGCGGCCCCAGCAGCGAGAGCACCAGGTCGCGGTCAGTGGGCGTCTGCAGGGAGGGCACGCGCTCCATGAGATCCACCAGGTCCACGAGCCGGGCCAGCGACTCCATGGCCAGGCCGGTCGGGCCGGCGACGGCCGGCGGACCCGCGGCCGGGCCGAGGATGTCCAGCAGCGCGCGCAGGTACGCGGCGGCGGTCAGTGACGCGTACGGCTGCCACAGGTCCGACTTCGCCGCGTCGCCGTAGTCGCTGACCCCCCTCACCACCAGGCACTCCCGGCCGCCCAGAGCGGCGCTGCCGGCGACCCCGGCCCCCTCCATCTCCATGGCGATCAGGTCGTAGGCGTGCGCGGTCTCGTCGCGTCGAGCCGCGCTGCGGAGGAGTTCGTCGCCGCTGCCGATGCGGCCGTAGAAGATCTGGAGCTCCCTCTCGGAGCCGGTGGTCGCGGGCCGACGGTACGCGAGAGACGGGAGCGGTTCGAGCCATGCCTCCCAGGGGCGTTCGCCGCGGAGCTGAGCCGCCCGGATCTCGTGCACGCCGCGCGACAACATCGGGGAGGCGGGCAGGGGCTCGCCCCGCAGCGTGGCCCCCTCGTCGGTGACGCGGCGGTGACCGTAGTGGATCACACCACCGCTGCCCACCACGACGTCGCCCAGCCGCACGTCGCGCTCGGCGTCTCCGGGACGCGGCACGCCCAGCGCGATGCCGCACATGACGACGGCGCGGACGCCGGGGAAGCTGCGCACGAGGTGCGCGCTCGCGTCGGCGGCGGCGGTGTTGCCGGTGGCGACCAGGGAGGTGGACACCACGGTCCCGCATCCCAGCTCGCCCAGGACGTAGCGGTTGGGATCGCTCCGGCGGCGCTCCGCCCGGGTCAGACCCAGCACGTGCCGTACGGCGACCGCCTCCACGGGGAGCGCGGTGATCACACCTACGAGGGGGGAGGAGCCGGTCATCCGTCACTCCGCGCGATAGGACTCCACGAGACAGGCATCTGATCACACCCTAGATTGCTTCGACCTGCCGACGGACGATGTCTGGTGAAAGCGTCCCCTGGTAGGGACGTCACCTCATAGGGAGTGGCCCGTGCGCGAATTCATCATCGGGGTCGTCAGCTCGCTGGCCGCCACCACGGTCACCGTCATCGGTGGCTGGTTCGGCCTGTCCTGGCCCAAGCGGTTCGCCATCAGGCTGCTGTCCAGGTTGACCGGCACGGGGATCGTCCGCGTCTATCCGCAGCAGAAGATCGCCAATGCCGCCCTGGCCGCGGACCTGCGCAAGGCCCGCTGGGTACGGGTGCTGGCCCCGCGGGGGAACGAGCTGACCCGCGACAGCTTCCAGGCTCTCTGGCAGGGCGAGGCCGAACACGTCGAGTCGGTGCAGGTGCTCCTCCCCGACCCCGCGGACACCGGAGGCTGGCTACGGGCGCGGGAGGAGGACCTTCGCGGGACCGACCCGGGCTTCGAGCCGGGACTGCTCGCCAAGCAGGTCTCGGCCAACGTGGACTATCTGAACGCGATCGCCGCGCGCAACCCCATGGTGGCGCTGCGCCTGTTCGACGCGCCCCACACGTGCCGCGTCATCGCCACGGACCGGGTCGCGTACTTCACGCTCTTCACCGGTCGCGGGCACGGGCGCAACTCGCCCTGCCTGGTGGTGGCCAGCGACGGCATCATGTACGAGCACGCGCTGGCGCTCTTCGCGCAGCTGTGGCGCGCGGCCTACTCGGACTCGGCCGCCTGAGCCTCGCGCCGCTCGATGATCCTGCGGGTGTACGGGATGAGCTCGACGGCCCGAACGCCGAGGTAGGCGCCCGCGAAGGCGAGTGCCACGAGGACGAAGGGGCTCGTGGCGAATCCGTGCACGGTCACGAAGACGTACAGGATCGAGTCGAGCAGGGCCATAGGTCACTCCGAGGGAGAAGCGGACGGCGAGGCACACAGGGTAACCGCACCTCGCCGGTGCTCACGGCCGAACAACCCTGCTCAGTGGAAGAAGTGGCGCGTGCCCGTGAAGTAGAGGGCGATGCCCGCCTTCTCCGCCGCGTCGATGACCTCCTGGTCGCGTACGGACCCACCGGGCTCCACGATGGCCCTGACCCCGGCCTCGATCAGCACCTGCGGCCCGTCGGCGAACGGGAAGAACGCGTCGGAGGCCGCCACCGAGCCCGCGGCCCGGTCGCCCGCGCGGGAGACCGCCAGGCGGCAGGAGTCGACCCGGTTGACCTGCCCCATCCCGACGCCCACGGTCGCGCCGTCGGCGGCGAGCAGGATGGCGTTGGACTTGACCGAGCGGCAGGCCCGCCAGGCGAACGCCAGGTCGGCGAGGGTCTCCGGCGAGGCGGGCGCGCCCGCCTTGAGCTCCCACTGCTCGGGCGCGTCGCCCGGCGCGTCGACCCGGTCGGCCCGCTGCACGAGCAGGCCGCCGTCGACGCGGCGGAACTCCGCCGCGTTGGCGGGCCCCCGCGGGCAGGCCAGGAGCCGGATGTTCTTCTTGCGCGTCAGGACGTCCAGCGCCTCGGGCTCGAACGACGGGGCGACCACGACCTCGGTGAACACCTCGGCGATCTGCCCGGCCAGCTCGGCCGTGACCGGCCCGTTGACCGCGATCACCCCGCCGTACGCCGACACCGGGTCGCAGGCGTGGGCCTTGCGGTGCGCCTCGGCCACGTCGGCGCCGACGGCGATGCCGCACGGGTTCTGGTGCTTGATGATCGCCACACACGGGCCGGTGAAGTCCCACGCCGCCCGCCAGGCCGCGTCGGCGTCGAGGTAGTTGTTGTACGACATCTCCTTGCCGTGCAGCTGCTCGGCCTCCGCCAGGCCGCCGGAGCCGGCGGTGTAGAGGGCCGCGGGCTGGTGCGGGTTCTCGCCGTAGCGCAGGGCGGCCTTGCGGTCCCAGGTGGCGCCCATGAACGCCGGCCAGTCGCCGTCGGGCTGGTAGACGTTGGCGAACCAGGACGCGACGGCCACGTCGTAGGCGGCGGTGTGGGCGTAGGCGAGGCCCGCCAGCCGCCTGCGCTCTTCCAGCGTGAAGCCGCCCTCGCCGAGCGCCCGCTGCACCTCGCCGTAGGCGCCCGGGTCGACGACGACCGCGCAGGTGCTGTGGTTCTTGGCCGCGCCGCGGATCATCGCGGGGCCGCCGATGTCGATCTGCTCGACGCATTCGGCCGGGGACGCGCCCGAGGCGACCGTCTCCTGGAACGGGTAGAGGTTGACCACCACGAGCTGGAACGGGTCGATCTCCAGCTCGTCGAGCTGGGCCACGTGGTGCGGCTTGGTGAGGTCGGCGAGCAGGCCGGCGTGCACGCGCGGGTGCAGCGTCTTGACCCGGCCGTCGAGGCATTCGGGGAACCCGGTGAGCTGCTCCACCTTCGTCACCGGGACGCCGTACGACGAGATCGCGGCGGCGGTGCCGCCCGTCGACACGATCTCCACGCCGGCGCCGTCGAGCGCCCTGGCCAGCTCCTCCAGCCCGGACTTGTCGTACACGGCGATCAGCGCGCGCCGGAAGGCGATGCGAGTCACTTGGATTCCCCTTCTGTTCGGTTCCCGATGCGGACGGTGCGTCCGCTGACGGTCCAGCCCTCGCGGACCATCCGCCCGACGATCTCGACGAGCAGCCGCCGCTCGACGGACTTGATGCGCTCGTGCAGGGCCGCCTCGTCGTCGTCCGGCAGCACGGCCACCGCCTCCTGGGCGATGATCGGCCCGGTGTCGACCCCCGAATCGGCCAGCATGACCGTGCAGCCCGTCACCTTGACCCCGTGGGCCAACGCGTCGCGCACCCCGTGGGCGCCGGGGAACGACGGCAACAGCGCGGGGTGGGTGTTGACCACGGGACAGGCGTCGAGCGTCGGCGCCCCCAGGATCTTCATGAACCCCGCCGACACCACCAGGTCCGGCTCGTACGAGGCGATCCTGGCCGCGATCGCGGCATCCCAGTCCGCCCGCGACGCATACTCACCCAATTTTTCGACAAAAGTCGGCACATCGGCCCGTGCCGCCCTCGCCAGCCCCTCGATCCCCTCCCGGTCCGCGCCGACGGCCACCACGCGCGCGCCGTACGACGGGTCGGCGGAAGCGTCCAGCAGGGCCTGTAGGTTGGTTCCAGAGCCGGAGACGAGGACGACGAGCCGCCCAGCCTTAGACACGCACACTCCAATGGGAAACCGGGTGGGGCTGCCAGCGTATCCGCTCCTCGCCCGGTCACGCAGAGGAGGTCAGGTGTCGACACCGGTGCAGGCGCCGGCGGGCCAGCAGCCCGCGGACTCCGCGGGCCGCCGCGCGATCTGGCTGTCCATCGCGGCGCTGGCCATGACGTTCATGCTGCCGCTCGCGGGGCTGGTGATGGCGCTGTTCGCGCTCTCGGCGGGTGTCCGGGCGCTCCCGCTGCTCAAGGCCGCGGGCAAGCCGACCGGCACGGCCGTGGGCGGCATCGTCGTGTCCGCGGTCGCGCTCACGCTCTCGGGCATCGCCACGGGGCTGCAGCTCTACCTGATGGACGAATACTCCGCCTACCAGGAGTGCATGAAGGGGGCGGGCACGGTCTCGTCGCAGGGCGAGTGCTTCACCCAGTTCAGGAACGCGGCGCAGCAGAAGCTGCCGCCCGGCGTGCTGGAGTTCCTGGGCACCGTGCAGCCCTGAAGACCGTGCAGCCCTGAAGACTGTGCAGCCCTGAGGTCAGTCGCGGTCCCAGGCGTAGGGGTCGACGTAGATGACGTGGCCGCCGCGGTCGTCCGACTCGTCCACGATGTCCCTGCGCGGTGTGCCGCGGCCCTCGGCGACCGGGCGGGACCGGGCCTGGGCGCGCGTCTCCGCCTCGGCCGACGCGTGCTCGTCCTGCCAGTCGTCCCGGATGACCGGGATGGGCTGGGTGTCGGCCTCGGTGGCGTCCATCCAGTGGCCGGGCAGCGGGCGGGCGTCGGCCTCGGCCAGCCCCACCTTGCTCGCCGCCCTGGCGATCGCCGCACCCGCCTTGCGCACGGGCACCGCGGCCTTGTCGAGCGGGGCGCGGGCCCGCCGGTTGAGCAGCAGCAGGTTGGTCACCCCGGCCGAGATGCCCGCCGCGACGCCCACCTCGATGGCGACCGACAGGGCCACCTCCCACGGCGACGGCCCCACCGCCGACAGCCGCCCGCCGCCGATCGGGCCGCCCGACAGCGCCGCCAGCAGCCCGGCCACCAGGCCGGTGGTGACGCCGGTGAAGAAGCCCCACAGCGGCGCGGCCTCGTACGAGGGAGAGGGTGAGATCCTGGCGACCACGACGCCCGCCACCGCCCCCGCCGCGAACGGCAGCGCGACCACGGCCATCATCCAGCCGGGCACGGGGCCGCTGTCGGGCAGCGCGCCCAGCAGCGGCAGGCTCGGCACCGTGCCGAGCTGCACTCCGGTGGGCGCCACCAGCGTGCCGGCGCCGATGGCGAAGCCCGGCCCGGCGATGTAGGAGAGGGCCCAGATGACGGCGTTGAGCAGGTAGAGCACCTGCACGAGCAGGAGCAGCAGGCCGCCCACGAACCCGGGCGACAGCACGCCCGACAGCTCGCGCACCTGGCCGAAGTTGAGCACGACGGCGACCAGCACCAGCACCAGCCCGGCCGCGAGCATCACCGCCGTGGCCACGGCCGTGCCGACGGTGAGCGCGCGCACCCGCTCGGGCAGCAGCCGCAGCATGGCCCGCCACGGCCCGATGGTGCGGGCGGTGGCCAGCGCGCCCGCGAGGAACGCGAGGGTGAAGTGGCTGAGCAGCGCCTCGCCGATGAACGGCTGGGTGATCTCGTTGCGGGCGACGATCGCGATCAGACCGGCCAGCAGCGCGTACGGCGCGGCCAGCGAGACCCCCGCCTGGACCACGAGCACGAGCTGGGCCCGGCGCCGGGCACTGGCCTTCTCGCGCGGGCTGTTCTTGGGCAGCCGCGCCGGCAGCCGCAGCCGCAGGTCGGCGTCGCGGGCCATCCAGCGGGCGGCACGGTAGAGCAGCAGCGCGGGCAGGATGATCAGGCCGAGCGGCAGCAGCCCGACCCGTCCGCCCGGGATCGCGAATCCGGCGTGGTGCGCGGCCAGCCAGAGCTGCGCCGCCGTGCGGAACACTCCGGGCAGCCCGGCCCCCAGGGTGCCCCGGGGCGCCGCGATCCAGCCGACCAGGGTGAGCGTGGTGAGCGCGGCCAGCCCGACGCCCAGCGTGCAGGCGGCGGCCAGCATGCCCGACACGGGCAGCGGCCGCCGGGACTCGTCGTCGTCCGAGACGCCGGGGAGCTTGCCGAGGACCGAGCGGGGGGCCGTCCGCAGCTGGTCGAGAATCGCCGTCACGGTAGGCGATTTTCTCAATCTTTTCCGACCACCGCTTGGTTGACGCGCCGCACTGGCCAGCTTTATCCGTCTCTGGCGCACTTTCCCGACGTACGGACGGGAGCGTACGGCGGCGCGGTCACGCTCCCCTGGCGGCGATTCGGGGAGTCCGGCGGGTTCATGATTAGGTAGACGCATGGCGCGCGAAGCGGGTAAATCGACGGGGGCGAAGGGAGGCCGCGGCGAGGCCATCACGACCCCCGCAGCGCTCCTCGCCGCGCCGGGTTACGTGGCCCGGCGGCTCTACCAGTCCTACGTGGCGCTGTGGACGCGCGCCGTGGATCCCGTCCTGACCGGCCCGCAGTTCGCGGTGCTCACCGCGGTCGACCACTACCCCGGCGTCGACCAGGGATCGCTCGCCTCGTCGGTGGCGCTCGACCGGTCCACGATGGCCGACATCGTCCGCCGGTTGGAGGACAACGGGCTGATCGTCAGGCACACCGCGATGCACGACGGCCGCCGCAAGCTGCTGCACCTCACCGAGGAGGGGGCGCGCCGCCTCGAAGAGGTCAACCGGCGCGCGCGAGAGCTGGACGAGCACCTGCTGAAGGGCTACTCGCAGGCCGAGCGCGAGCGCGTGCTGCGCGAGATGACCGCTCTGGCGGCCCAGTGGGAGGCGCTCATGGGCGACGAATGACGTCGCCCCGGAGTCGCCGCCGGGGCTGATCCCCGGTCTCCGCTCACCGGTCCCACCGGATAGATCTCCTCGCTCACCTCTTGCTTTTCGGAATCGTCCGTGTTCGGATTAGTTTCGTCCGGGCAACACCCCCTGGGTGCGCCGTACCGGCGGAACGGCTGTGATCCGCATGCCCGGCGGAAGAACCGCACCGTGCCGTCCTCGCCGTCGAGGCGGCGTCCCACGATCCCGTTTCCGAATGGCTGGAGGAGCGTTGGCGGCGAGCCAGGTGAGTCAGTCGTACCACGTCACGATCGTCGGCGGTGGCCTCGGCGGGCTGACCGCCGCGCTCTCCCTGCGGCAACGCGGCCTGCGCGTCACCGTCCTGGAGCAGGCCCCGGAGCTCGGGGAGGTCGGCGCGGGCATCCAGACCGCGCCGAACGCCAGCCGCGTCCTGCTCGGGCTCGGGCTGCGCACCGCCCTTGAACGAATCCGCACCGAACCGCTCGATCAGGTCCGACGCCGCTGGGAGGACGGCAGCGTGATCGGGCTGACCCCGCTCGGCGACTACTGCAAGCGCGAGTACAACGCCCCCTACTGGCACTACCACCGCGCCGACCTGCACAAAGTGCTGCTCGACGCGTGCGTGGCGGAGGACCGGCCCGGCCCCGTCGTGCGGATGCGGACCGGGGCGAAGGTCGTGGACGTCGACCGGACCGACCCCGCCCGGCCCGTCGCCGTCACCGAGGACGGCTCGCGGTACGAGTCGGACGTCCTGGTCGGCGCGGACGGCATCCGGTCCAGGCTGCGCGACGCGCTCGGCCTGCCCGACACCCTGCTCTTCTCCGGCGAGATGGCCTACCGCGCGCTCATCCCCGGAGACAAGATCGCCGCGGACCCGGCGACCCGCTGGCTGGTGGACCGCTTCCAGAGCACCATCTGGTACGGCCCCGACCGGCACCTGGTCCACTACATGATCCGCGGCGGTGAGTGGCTCAACGTCGTGGCGATCGTGCCGTGCTCGCCCGTGGTCAAGGAGCGCTGGAGCGTTCCCGCCACGGTCGACGACCTCGCGGGGGCCTTCCCGGGCTGGGACGACCGGGTCGGCCTGATGCTCTCCAAGGCGGAGGGCGACATCTCCGTGTGGGCCATGTACCACCGCCGCCGCGACCCGGTGTGGGTGGACGGCCACGTGGCCCTGCTCGGCGACGCCTGCCACGCGATGCTGCCCTACCAGGCGCAGGGCGCGTCGCAGGCGATGGAGGACGCGGCCGTGCTCGCCGAGGAGCTGGGCTCCGTTCCGGTGGAGGGTGTCCGGGCGGCCCTCATGCGGTACGTGACGCGCCGCGCCAAGCACGCCGGGATGGTCCAGGACGCGGCGTGGCGCAACATGTCCCTCTACCACCTGCCCGATGGGCCCGACCAGCGGGCCCGTGACGAGAAGCTCAAGCGATTCGACGGCGAGTCCGACGTTTCCTACCGGTGGCTGTGGAGCGGAACCCCGCTGAACGACCCCGACGAAGAGACCTTCTCCTATCAGTTCCACAACTGACCGGCCCGGCCTCGGCCGGGTGCGGCCCCCGGGGACGCGCCCCCCTCTAGCGCTCCCGTCTCCCCCGACACCTCACATCTGGGTGGAACACCATGAAAACAGGAGACCAGATCGTCCAGGACCTGCCGTGGAAGTGGCGCGTCCAAGGCAAGATCTTCATCATCGGTGGCCTCGGCTACATGTTCGACGCCTGGGACGTCGCGCTCAACGGCTTCCTCACGCCGCTGCTCGGGGTCGAGTTCGGCCTGTCGGTGCCTGAGAAGGGCCTGGTGGCGACCGCCAACCTCATCGGCATGGCGGTCGGCGCCGTCGCCTGGGGCACGATCGCCGACCGGGTCGGCCGCAAGCGGGCGTTCAGCCTGACCCTGCTCATCTTCGCGCTCTTCTCGGTCGTGGGCGCCCTCGCCCCCAACTACGGCGTCTTCCTGGCGTTCCGGTTCCTGGCCGGGGTGGGCCTGGGCGGCTGCATCCCCGTCGACTACGCCCTGGTGGGCGAGTTCTCGCCGAGCCGGCTGCGCGGCAAGATCCTGGCCGCGATGGACGTCTGGTGGCCGGTCGGCGCGACGCTGTGCGGCGTGGTCGCGACCCTGCTGGCGCCGGTGCCGGGCAACTGGCGGTGGATGCTCACCGTCATGATCCTGCCGGCGCTGCTGCTGTTCTGGGTACGCCGCGGCATCCCCGAGTCGCCCCTCTACCTGGCCAGGACCGGCCGGGAGCAGGAGGCCCGCGCGATCATCGACGATCTGGTGGCCCGCACCGGCGCGCGCGCCGAGCCGTACGTCATCGAGCCCTCGGTCGAGGACCGCGGCTCGCGGGGCGTGCGGGCCGCCCTCGGCCAGCTCCGGCTCGTCTGGAGCTTCAGCCCGCGCGTGACCTCCGCCGCCTGGCTGCTGTTCATCACCATCATGACGACCTACTACGTGGCCCTGAGCTGGATGCCCCAGATCCTCATCAAGGAGGGCCACACCGAGTACGCGGCCTTCGCCAAGACCACCCTGATGACGGCGGTGGGCATCATCGGCGTTCTCGTCTCCGCGTGGCTGATCGAGGCGGTCGGGCGCAAGTGGGCGATCGGGGTGTCGGCGCCGGTGGCGGCGCTCTCTCTGGCGGGCTTCGCGATGTTCCTCGACGTCAGGTCCGCCGCGCTGCTGTGGCTGGGCGTCTTCGGCTTCGTCATCCAGCTCACCATCCCGGTGCTGTACGCCTACATCGCCGAGCTGTACCCGACCCGCATCCGGGCCAGCGGCTTCGGCTGGGCCTCCTCGGCCAGCCGGGTCACCTCGGGCTTCATCCCGCTGATCTTCGGCGGGCTGCTCTGGCCCGTGCTGGGGCTGACCATGACGTTCGTCGCCCTCGCGGCGGTGGTGCTGGTGGTCGTGCTGTGGATGGCGTTCGCCGCCCCCGAGACCAAGGGCCGGGAGCTGGACCACATCACCGATCCCACCGGTGACACGGTGCCTGTGAGGACCTGATGAAGCCCGCGCCGTTCACCTACCACCGCGCCCGCGACGTGGCCGGAGCGGTCTCCCTGCTCGCGGAGCTGGGCGAGGACGCCAAGTACATCGCGGGCGGCCAGAGTCTGGTCGCCATGATGAACTTCCGCCTCGCCCGGCCCGCGCACCTGGTCGACCTCGGCGGGCTGCGCGGCGAGCTGGCGTACGTCAGCGAGGAGGACGGCGCGCTGCGGGTCGGGGCGCTCACCACCCACCACCAGGTGGAGAACGCGCCGCTGGGCCCGGACTTCGCCGTGCTCCGCGACGCGATGGGCTGGATCGGCCACCTGCCGATCCGCACGCGGGGAACGGTCGGCGGCAGCCTGGCCCACGGCGACGCCACCGCCGAGTGGTGCCTGCTCGCGGTCCTGCTGGGCGCCGAGGTCGTCGTCCGCGGGACGGCCGGGGTCCGGAGCGTCCCGGCCGAGGAGATGTTCCTCGGCTTCTTCGCCACAGCGCTGGCGCCGGAGGAGATGATCACCGAGGTGGTCTTCCCCCGTCCGGCGCCGCACGCCGCGCTGACCGAGCACGCCGAGCGGCGGGGCGACTTCGCCACCGTGGCCGCCGCCGTCGACCTCGACGCCCGGCGCGTCGTGCTCGGCGGC
>NZ_QNFZ01001048.1 GCF_003313395.1 Nonomuraea lactucae
CTCAGCGCCGCCTCGGGCGCCAGGCTCGCCTGGATCCCGCGCCGGGCCGGTGAGCGCGGCGCCCTGGAGGCGGGCGCGCTGCCCAACCTGCTGCCGATCGGCCGCCCGGTCGACGACGAGAGCGCCAGGGCGGAGATCGCCAGGGCGTGGAACGTGGCCTCGCTGCCCGCCACGCCCGGCCGCGACACCGCCGGCATCCTCGCCGCCGCCCGCGACGGCGACATCGACGCGCTGGTCGTGGCCGGCGTCGACCCCTACGACCTGGCCGACCCGGCCGCCGCGCTCGACGCGCTGGAGAACACCCCGTTCATCGTCAGCCTGGAGATCCGCGCCAGCGCCGTCACCGACCGGGCCGACGTGGTCCTGCCCGTCGCGGCCGTCCAGGAGAAGGGCGGCACCTTCGTCAACTGGGAGGGCCGCGGCCGCTCGTTCGAGGCGCCGCTCAAGGTGCCCGGCCTGCGGAGCGAGCTGGCCGTTCTCGGCAACCTGGCCGACCGGATGGACGTCCACCTGGGCCTGCCCGACGCCACGGCGGCCCGGCGCGAGCTGAGCGGCATCGGAGCCTGGCGCGGCACCCGCGTCGCCGCGCCCAACGCCGCCACCCGCTCGCAGTCCGTGCCCGCGCCGGGCGAGGCGCTGCTCGCCACCTGGCACCTGCTGCTGGACGACGGACGGCTCCAGGACGGCGAGCCCTACCTCGCGGGCACCGCCCGGGCCGCCGAGGCGCTGATCTCGGCGGATACGGCGGCGGAGATCGGCGTCGGCGACGGCGACAAGCTCGTCATCGGCGGCCCCGGGCCCAACCCGGTCACGCTGCCGGTCCGGGTCGCGGACCTGCCCGACCGGGTGGTCTGGGTCCCGGCGAACTCCGGCGGCTGCTCGGTCACCCGCGACCTGCGAGCCGAGGCCGGCGACATCGTCACCATCGGGAGCGCCTCATGACCCACGTTCTCGCGGCCGATCCGACCCTCGCCGACTTCGGCAAGGACCCACTCTGGATCATCATCGTCAAGGCCGTGATGCTCTTCGCCTTCCTGATGCTGGGCATCCTGTTCGGCGTCTGGTACGAGCGCAAGCTGATCTCGCGGATGCAGAACCGCTACGGCCCGAACCGGGCCGGCAAGTTCGGCCTCCTGCAGTCCGTGGCCGACGGCATCAAGATGGGCCTGAAGGAGGACATCTTCCCGCGGACCGTGGACAAGGTGCTCTACCTCCTGGCCCCGGTCATCATGGTGATCCCGGCCTTCCTCGCCTTCTCGATCATCCCGTTCGGGCCGATGGTCAACCTGTTCGGCGTGCAGACGCCGCTGCAGCTCGTGGACCTGCCGGTGGCCGTGCTGTTCATGCTGGCCATGGGGGCGATCTCGGTCTACGGCGTGGTGCTCGCCGGGTGGTCGTCCCGCTCGCCGTACGCGCTGCTGGGCGGGCTGCGGTCGGCGGCGCAGGTGGTCTCGTACGAGATCGCGATGGGCCTGTCGTTCGTGGGCGTGTTCCTCTTCGCGGGGACGCTGTCCACGTCCGAGATCGTCAAGGCGCAGGCGTCCGGCGGCGCGCTGTGGGGCCTGCCGATGCCCTCCTGGTTCGCCGTCCTCCTGCTGCCGTCGTTCCTGATCTACGTGGTCTGCATGTTCGGCGAGGCCGCGCGCATCCCGTTCGACCTGCCCGAGGGCGAGGGCGAGCTGGTCGGCGGCTTCCAGACCGAATACTCCTCGTCGCTGAAGTTCGCCCTGATCATGATGGGCGAGTACCTGCACACCTTCACCGCCTCCGGCATCGCCGTGACGCTGTTCCTCGGCGGCTGGCGGGCGCCCTGGCCGATCTCGCTCTGGGACGGCGCCAACCAGGGCTGGTGGCCGGTGCTCTGGTTCTTCATCAAGTTCGCGCTGACGTTCAGCTTCATCATCTGGGTGCGCGCCTCGCTCCCGCGCATCCGCTACGACCAGCTGATGTCGCTCGGCTGGAAGGTCCTCATCCCGCTCAACCTGGCGTGGATCATGCTGGTGGCGTCGGTCAGGGCCGTCACGTACGTCCAGGACAAGACCTTCACCGACACCTCCCTGACGCCCGTCTACGTGATCGCCGCGATCGTCGTGATCGGCGCGCTGGCCATCTGGGCCAGGTTCGACACGGTCAACCAGCGGCGCAAGGAGGCCAGGAAGGCAGAGGCCGAGGCCGAGTTCGAGGAGCTGTCCAAGGAGCCGACGGCCGGTGGCTTCCCGGTGCCGCCGCTCGATCTGCCGCACTACCACGGGGTGCAGCACAAGGAGATTCCCAGTGGGACTAACTGATTGGCTGAACCCCGTCAAGGGCTTCGGGGTCACCTTCCACACGATGTTCAAGAAGCCCGTCACGACCAACTACCCGGAGGTCAAGAGGCCGACGGCGCCCCGCTTCCACGGGCGCCACCAGCTCAACCGGTGGCCCGACGGGCTGGAGAAGTGCGTCGGCTGCGAGCTGTGCGCCTGGGCGTGTCCCGCCGACGCGATCTACGTGGAGGGCGCGGACAACACCGAGGAGCAGCGCTACTCGCCGGGCGAGCGCTACGGCCGCACCTACCAGATCAACTATCTGCGGTGCATCCTCTGCGGCCTGTGCATCGAGGCCTGCCCCACCCGGGCGCTCACGATGACCAACGAGTACGAGCTGGCCGACGGCGACCGCGAGAGCCTCATCTACACCAAGGAGATGCTCCTCGCGCCGCTCACGCCCGGCATGGAGCAGCCTCCGCACCCCATGCGGCTCGGTGAGACCGAAGAGGACTACTACCGGCTGGGACGGACCAATGGGTGAGACCGTCACGTTCTGGGTGCTCGCCGTCGTCTCCGTCGGCGCGGCGCTCGGCATGGTCTTCAACAGGAAGGCCGTCTACTCCGCGCTGATGCTCGGCGGCGTGATGCTCTGCCTGGCCGTCATGTACGCCGTGCAGGACGCGCCCTTCCTGGCCGCGGTGCAGATCATCGTCTACACCGGCGCGGTCATGATGCTCTTCCTGTTCGTGCTCATGCTGGTCGGCGTCGACTCCTCCGACTCGCTGGTCGAGACGCTGAAGGGCCAGCGCTTCTGGGCCGTGATCGCGGGCGTCGGCTTCGCGACGCTGGTGATCCTGGCCGTCGGCAACGCGGTCTTCACCCCGGCGGCCGGGCTGGCCACGGCCACCGCCCAGGGCGGCAACGTCCGGTCCGTGGCCCTGCTGATCTTCACCAAGTACGTGTTCGCGTTCGAGATCACCTCCGCGCTGCTGATCACCGCGGCGCTCGGCGCGATGGTGCTGGCGCACCGCGAGCGGCTCACCGAGAAGGCCACGCAGAAGGTCCTGTCCCGGGCCCGATTCCGCGGCGAGCGCCCGTCGCCGCTGCCCGGCCCCGGCACGTACGCCACGAACAACGCCATCGACATGCCGGCGCTGCTGCCCGACGGCTCCGTCGCCGAGGACTCGGTCAACCGCTACATCGCGCGCTACGACGTGGAGCACGACCACCTCCCCACGGACCCCAAGCTGGCCGAGGCCATCCAGCACAAGGCCGAGGAGGAGTCCAAGTGACCGCGCACTACCTGGTCCTGTCGGGCCTGCTGTTCGCCATCGGCGCCATGGGGGTGCTGATCCGGCGCAACGCGATCGTGGTGTTCATGTGCGTCGAGCTCATGCTCAACGCCTGCAACCTCGCGTTCGTCACCTTCGCCCGGCAGCACGGCAACCTCGAAGGCCAGATCATCGCGTTCTTCGTGATGGTGGTGGCCGCGGCCGAGGTCGTGGTGGGCCTGGCCATCATCGTGACGATCTTCCGAACCCGCAGGTCCGCGTCGGTCGACGACGCCAACCTGCTGAAGTACTAAGAGGTGACTGGTGGAATCTCCTGTTGAGATCGCCCAGTACACCGCCGGCGGCGTGATCGGCGTCTCGTGGCTCATGATCGCCCTCCCGCTGCTGGGGGCGGCGGTCCTGCTGGTCCTGGGGCGGATCACCGACCGGTGGGGCCATCTGCTGGGCGTGGCCATGTCCCTCGCCTCGTTCGTCGTGGCGGTGCTGGCGTTCCTCGAACTGGTCGGCCTGCCCGAGGCGCAGCGCCGCCAGGCCGTGTTCCTGTACGAGTTCATCCCCGGCATGGCCGACATGGGGCTGCTGATCGACCCGCTGTCGATCAGTTTCGCGCTGCTGATCACCGGTGTCGGATCGCTGATCCACATCTACTCGGTCGGCTACATGTCGCACGACTCCGACCGGCGCCGCTTCTTCGCCTACCTCAACCTGTTCGTCGCCGCGATGCTCCTGCTGGTGCTGGCCGACAACTACGTCGGGCTGTTCATCGGCTGGGAGGGCGTGGGCCTGGCCTCCTACCTGCTGATCGGGTTCTGGCAGTTCAAGCCGTCGGCCGCGGTCGCCGCGAAGAAGGCGTTCATCGTCAACCGCGTCGGTGACTTCGGCCTGCTGGTCGGCATGTTCGTCATCTGGTCGTCGTTCGGCACCTTCGCCTTCGCGGACCTCGGCGCGAAGGTGGGCACGGCCTCGCAGGGCACGATCACCGCGATCGGCCTGCTGCTGCTCCTCGGCGCGTGCGGCAAGTCGGCCCAGCTGCCGCTGCAGTCGTGGCTGCTCGACGCGATGGAGGGCCCGACCCCGGTCTCGGCCCTCATCCACGCCGCGACCATGGTCACCGCCGGCGTCTACCTGGTGGTCCGCTCGGGGGCCTTCTTCTTCGAGCCCGGCTCGCCGCAGGCGCTGGCCGTCGCGATCGTCGGAGCCGCCACGCTGCTGGCCGGTGCCATCATCGGTTGCGCGAAGGACGACATCAAGAAGGGCCTCGCCGGCTCGACGATGTCGCAGATCGGCTACATGATGCTGGGCGCGGGCCTCGGCCCGGCGGGCTACGCGTTCGCGATCGGCCACCTGTTCACGCACGGCTTCTTCAAGGCCGACCTGTTCCTCGGGGCCGGCTCGGTCATGCACGGCATGAACGACGAGGTGGACATGCGCAAGTACGGCGGCCTGCGCAAGTACATGCCGCTGACCTTCGCCACGTTCATGGTCGGCTACCTGGCGATCATCGGCTTCCCGCTGCTGTCCGGCTACTTCACCAAGGACGGCATCATCGAGACCGCGGTCCACCTGCAGCCGGTGCTGGGCTGGCTGGCCGTGCTGGGCGCGGGCATCACCGGCTTCTACATGTCGCGGATGGTCTTCATGACCTTCTTCGGCGAGAAGCGCTGGGCCGACGACGCGCACCCGCACGAGTCGCCGTCGGTGATGACGATCCCGCTGATCGTGCTCTCGATCGGCTCGGTCTTCCTGGGCGGCTACCTGATCCTGAGCAACCGGCTGCTGCTCTTCCTCAGCCCGGCGGTCGGGCGCCCCGAGGAGCTGCCGGAGTTCCACTTCGCGAGCGTTCCGGGGCTCGCCACGCTGGGGCTGGTGGCGGTGGGCGCGGGCTTCGCCTGGATGAGGTACGGCCGGGCCGAGGTGCCCGTGCTGGCGCCGCGCGGCTCGTTCGTCACCGCGTTCGCCCGGCGTGACCTGTACGGCGACGCGCTCAACGAGTCGCTGTTCATGCGTCCCGGCCAGTGGCTGACCCGGATCGCGGTGTTCCTCGACAACCGCGGCATCGACGGGGTGGTCAACGGGCTGGCCGCGGGCATCGGCGGGACCTCCGGCCGGCTGCGGCGGGTCCAGACGGGCTTCGCCAGAACGTACGCGCTGTCCATCCTGATCGGCGCCGCCCTGCTGACCGGCGCCCTGCTCCTCGTTGGGAACATCTGATGTCGTCACTCTGGCTCCCGATACTCATGGCGGTGCCCGTGCTGGGCGCCGTCGTGGTGGCCCTGCTTCCCAAGGGCAGTGACACGCTGGCCAAGCAGGCCACGCTGGCGGTCTCGCTGGTCGTGCTGGCGCTGACGCTGGTCATGGCGTTCCAGTTCCCGTCGGCGAGCGGCGACAGGTTCAAGTTCGCCGCCGCCTACGACTGGATCCCCAGCTTCGGCGTGCACTTCGGGGTGGGCGTCGACGGCATCGCGCTCGTGCTGATCGCCCTGTCGGCGGTGCTCGTGCCGATCGTGGTGCTCGCCTCCTGGCACGACGCCGACGGCGTCCGCACCGCCGACGGCACGCTCATCACGCCGAAGCGGTCGGTCAAGACGTACTTCTCGCTGCTGCTCGTGCTCGAGGCGATGATGATCGGCGTCTTCGCGGCGACCGACATCTTCCTGTTCTACGTGTTCTTCGAGGCCATGCTGATCCCGATGTACTTCATGATCGGGTCGTACGGCGGCGCCCAGCGGTCCTACGCGGCCGTCAAGTTCCTGCTCTACTCGCTCTTCGGCGGCCTGCTCATGCTGGTCGCGGTCATCGGGCTCTACGTGGTCGCGGGCAAGGGCACGTTCATGTTCCCCGAGCTCGTCGGGGTCATCCAGGACCCGGCCACGCAGAAGTGGCTGTTCGCCGGCTTCTTCATCGCCTTCGCGATCAAGGCGCCGCTCTGGCCGGTGCACACCTGGCTGCCCGACGCGGCGGCGCAGGCCCCGGCGGGCGCCGCCGTGCTGCTCGTGGGCGTGCTGGACAAGGTGGGCACGTTCGGGATGCTCCGCTTCTGCCTGGAGCTGTTCCCCGAGGCGGCCAAGGCGTTCACGACGCCGATCGTGGTGCTCGCGGTCATCAGCATCATCTACGGCGCGATCGTGGCCATCGGGCAGACCGACATGAAGCGCCTGATCGCCTACACCTCGATCTCCCACTTCGGCTTCATCGTGATGGGCGTGTTCGCCATGTCCCAGATCTCCCAGGCCGGCGCGGCGCTCTACATGGTCAACCACGGCTTCGCCACCGGGGCGCTGTTCCTGGCCGCCGGGTTCCTGATCGCGCGGCGCGGCTCGCCGCACATCGCCGACTACGGCGGCGTGCAGAAGGTAGCCCCGCTGCTGGCCGGCTTCTTCCTGGTCGCGGGCCTGGCCGGGCTGTCGCTGCCGGGGCTGTCGTCGTTCGTCAGCGAGTTCATGGTCATGGTGGGCACGTACTCCAGCACTGCCGCCGGCGCCGGCGCGCTGTCAGCGGCGGCGGTCGTCTCGGCGCTGGGCGTCATCCTGGCCGCCGTCTACATCCTGTGGATGGTGCAGCGGGCCATGAACGGGCCGACCGCCGAGCCGGTGAAGGCCTTCAAGGACCTCAACGTACGCGAGATCGTCGTGCTCGCGCCGCTGGTCGCCCTGATCATCGGCTTCGGGTTCTATCCCAAGCCGCTGCTGGACGTGATCAACCCCGCGGTGACCCAGACGCTGGTCAACGCGAACGTGGACAATCCGGATATCGCTGAGAAGGGGGCCGGCCAGTGAACGGTGTCATTCAGGCGCCGACGATCGAGTACGGCACGCTGGCGCCGATGCTGCTGGTGTTCGGCGCCGCCGTCATCGGCGTGCTGGTGGAGGCGTTCGCGCCCCGCTACCTCCGCAGGGCGATCCACGTGCCCCTCACGCTGCTGTCGCTGCTCGGGGCGTTCGCGCTGGTTCTCATCCAGGTGGTCAAGGGTGACGTGCCGACCACGGCGTCCGCGATGGGCGCGGTGGCGGTCGACGGGCCCGCGCTGTTCATCTGGGGCGTGATCCTCGTCCTGTCGTTCGTGTGCGTGCTGATGATCAACGACGAGGGCCACTTCGTCGCCTCGGCGGCGGCCGTGCCCGGCAGCGCCGAGGAGGAGGAGGCCGAGTCGGCCGGGTCCGAGCACACCGAGGTCTACCCTCTGGTGCTGTTCGCGGTCGGCGGCATGCTGCTCTTCCCCGCCTCCCACGACCTGCTGACGATGTTCGTCGCGCTCGAGGTCATGTCGCTGCCGCTGTACCTGCTGTGCGGTCTGGCCCGCCGTCGCCGCCTGCTGTCGCAGGAGGCGTCGATGAAGTACTTCCTGCTCGGCGCGTTCTCCTCGGCGTTCTTCCTGTACGGCACGGCCATGATCTACGGCTTCGCCGGGACGGTGTCGCTGCCGGGCATCAACAGGGCGCTGGGCACCGGCGCGCTGCTGGACCCGCTGCTGCTGATCGGCTTCGCGATGCTCGGCGTCGGCCTGCTGTTCAAGATCGGTGCGGCGCCGTTCCAGGCGTGGAAGCCCGACGTCTACCAGGGCGCGCCGACGCCCATCACCGCGCTCATGGCCTCCGGCACGCTCGTCGCGGCCGTGGGCGCCCTGCTCAGGGTGTTCTGGGTGGGTCTGGGAAACCTCGACTGGAACTGGCGCCCGATCATGTGGGCGGTCGCGGCCCTGACCATGATCGTGGGCGCGATCCTGGCGATCACGCAGACCGACATCAAGCGGATGCTCGCCTACTCGTCGATCGCGCACGCCGGCTTCCTGCTCATCGGTGTCATGGCCACGTTCGACGTGAGCGAGCAGAACTCCGGCTCGCTGTCGGCCATCCTGTTCTACCTGCTGGTCTACAGCCTCACCACCGTGGGCGCGTTCGCCGTCGTCACCATGGTCCGCGACCCGGGCGGCGAGGCCGGACACCTGTCCCGCTGGGCGGGGCTCGGCAAGCGGTCACCGCTGCTCGCCGGAATCTTCGCCTTCTTCCTGCTGGCCTTCGCCGGCATCCCGCTGACGAGCGGCTTCTTCGGCAAGTACGCCGTGTTCGCGGCGGCGCTCGCCAGCGGGTCCGAGGCCGGCGACTCGCTCGGCGGCTGGATGACCGGGCTGGTCGTGGTGGGTGTCATCGCCTCGGCGATCGCCGCGTTCTTCTACGTCCGCGTCATCGTGCTGATGTTCTTCAGCGAGCCCGCGGCCGACGGCCCGACGATCGCCGTGCCCAGTACGGGCACCGTAGCCGTCATCGCGGTCTCTCTTCTGATTACGGTAGGGGTGGGACTCTTTCCGCAGCCCATGCTCGACCTGGCCAACCAGGCCGCTTCCGGCCTGTTCATCAGATAGGGGACTCGTATGACCGCGCCACCCGTTGTTGACCTTCCCATCGAGGACGAGCGGTTGGCGCAGGACCTGGCCACCGGGCTGGCCGCGGTCGAGAAGCTCCTGCGCTCGTCGGTGGAGAGCGAGGACGCCTTCGTCACGGAGGCGTCCAAGCACCTCATCGAGGCCGGCGGCAAGAGGTTCCGCACGCTCATGGTGCTGCTGGCCGCCCAGTTCGGCGACCCCTCGGCGCCGGGCGTCGTGCCCGGCGCCGTGGTCATCGAACTGACGCACCTGGGTTCGCTCTACCACGACGACGTCATGGACGAGGCCCCGGTGCGCCGGGGGTCCCCATCGGCGAACGCCCGCTGGGACAACACCGTCGCCATCCTCACCGGCGACTACCTGTTCGCCCAGGCCTCCGACATCCTGGCCGACCTCGGGCCGGAACTGATCCGCATCCAGGCCCAGACGTTCTCCCGGCTGGTTCAGGGGCAGATCCGCGAGACCATCGGGCCGAAGGGAGACGACGACCCGGTGGCCCACTACATCAGCGTGCTGGCCGACAAGACGGGCTCCCTCATCGCCGCCTCCGGCCGGTTCGGCGCACTGCTGGCCGGGGCACCCGCTGACGTCGAGGAGCGGCTCAGCCGGGCCTGCGAGGCGATCGGTGTGGCCTGGCAGCTCGGCGACGACCTGCTGGACGTGGCCTCCACGTCGTCGGAGTCCGGCAAGACGCCGGGCACCGACCTGCGCGAGGGCATCCAGACGCTGCCGGTGCTGTACGCGCTGGCCACAGGCGGCCCCTCGCGGCTCGTGGAGCTCCTGTCGGGGCCGGTTCCCGAGAACGACGTGGAGGAGGCCCTGACGCTGCTGCGGGCGCATCCCGGGATGGCCCAGGCCCGCGCCGAGCTCGACGCCTGGGTGGACCGGGCGCGCGTCGACATCGCCGGGCTCCCCGACATCCCGGCCAAGGACGCCTTCCTGGCGCTGTGCGACTACGTGGTAGAGCGCTCGGGCTGATTCCCGCACCCGGTGCGGGGCGACTCGGTGTGGGGCGACTCGCTGGGGGGTGACTCGGTGTGGGGCGACGCGGTGCGGGACGTCTCGGTGTGGGACGACTCGCTGGGGGCCGACCGCCTCTCCCGGGCGGTCGCGCGCGCCGTGCGGACGCTGTCGTACGTGAAGATCGCCAAGGCCAGCCAGACGATCGAGAAGCCGATCCAACGGCTGGCCGGCATGATCTCCTTGGCGACGAGCACCCCGCACAGGAACTGCAGCGTCGGCGCGATGTACTGCAGGAGCCCGATCGTGCTGAGCGGCACCCTGATCGCCGCCGCGGTGAAGCACAGCAGCGGCACCGCGGTGATGACCCCGGCGCCGGCGATGAGCAGCGCGTGCCCCGCGTCCGTGTGGCCGAACGTCGCCTGACCAGCCGCCTCCAGGTACACCAGGTAGGCGCCGGCCGGGGCAAGCAGCAAGAGGGTCTCGACGGTCAGGCTCTCGGCCGCTCCCACGTTCGCCTGCTTCTTGACCAGCCCGTACACACCGAACGTGACGGCCAGCGCGAGCGCGATCCACGGCAGCCGCCCGTAGTCGAACGCCAGCACCAGCACCGCCACCGTGCCGAACCCCACCGCGACCCATTGGAGCGGCCGCAGCCGCTCCCGCAGCAGCACCACCCCGAACACCACGCTGACCAGCGGATTGATGAAGTAGCCCAGCGCGCTCTCCACCACGTGGTCGGTGTTGACCGCGTAGATGTAGACGCCCCAGTTGACCGTGATGATCAACGCCGCCAGCCCGAGCAGCCCGAGCTTCTTCGGCTGCCGGAGCAGTTTCCTCACCCACGACCAGTGCCTGCGCACCGCCAGCACCGCGACGACCGCCACCAGCGACCACACGATCCGGTGGGCGAGGATCTCGACGGCTCCGGCCGGCTTGAGCAGCGGCCAATAGAGGGGGAGCAGGCCCCACATCGTGTAGGCGGCGACACCGTACAGCACACCACGCCGAAGGTCAGGCATGTCACCCATCTAAGGCCATTACCACCCTTAAACACAAACACGTATCGCTACACGGGAATATGTAGGGATCCTAAACCGTTGCCCCTGCTGTAACCGTAGACAGGACTGTGGAGGTGGCACCATGGGCTGGCTGTTCGGCAGCAGTCTCGGCGGCGACAAGACATCGATGGTCCGGCCGGAGGACGCCCTGCCCGGGCGCACAACGACCATGCCCGTGCCGGCCCGGCACGCGGTCCTCGACGCCCCCCTCGCCCCGCCGTACCCCACCGGCGCCGAGATCGCCGACTTCGGCCTGGGCTGCTTCTGGGGCGCGGAGCGCAAGTTCTGGCAGACGCCCGGCGTCATCACCACGGCCGTCGGCTACCAGGGCGGCCACACGCCCAACCCGACGTACGAGGAGGTCTGCAGCGGCCTCACCGGCCACACCGAGGTGGTCAGAGTCGTCTACGACCCGGCCAAGGTCTCGTACGAGGAGCTCCTGAAGGTCTTCTGGGAGGCCCACGACCCCACCCAGGGCATGCGCCAGGGCAACGACGTCGGCACCCAGTACAGGTCGGCCATCTATCACCACTCCCCGGAGCAGCAGAAGGCCGCGGAGACGTCCCGGGACGCGTACCAGGACGTCCTCAAGGCGGCCGGCTACGGTGACATCACCACCGAGCTCGCCCCGGCAGGCCCGTTCTACTTCGCCGAGGACTACCACCAGCAGTATCTGTACAAGGTGCCGAACGGCTACTGCGGTCTCGGCGGAACGGGAGTGGCCTGTCCGGTGGGTCTGACGTACGACGAGGCGTAGACCTGCGTAGAAAGCCTGAATCTGGCCCTCGGTCGCTCGGCAAGCCCGGTGTCGATCCTGGGCCAGAGCTGCTTTCGGCGACAAGTTTCTCTACAGGGTGAGCTGCCGTCCCGCTTCCTGTGCTCGGGCCTTGGCGGCCCTGCGCTCCGGGTCGGGTTGCCATCGAGTTACTCCTGTGCCGCCAGGTGATCGCCCCGCCGCCTAAAGTCAGGCCACACCTCGCAGCCTTACCGGTCTCGGGGTGGCCTGGCTTCGACTCTCGGCTTCCAGGTGCTTGTACAGCTCGTCCAGGGTGCCCCCGCACCGTACATTCGAGAGCCCGTTGTGTGTCGGAACCGGGACGATACCTACCGCGTACCAGCCGCCCCCAGCAGCGTCCTGGATCTCCCAGCCTGGGAACGCACTGATCAGCTCGCGCAGGGTCACAGCCATAGTGGCTCCCCGGCGATCAGGTTGGAAGGCGGATGCGTGGAGCGAAGGTCCGCATAGCGGAGAGCGATTCGTCGGGCCGCCCGTTCGGGCTCAGTAGCCGGATGCCACGCGAACGTGGGTAGCCCACGCGAGCTGTCACGGCCCACTCGCCACCAGAAACGATCTCCGTCCGACCACACCACAAGGCCGACCCAGACGGATACGAGAGCCAGCCCGAACCCCTCGTGAACATCGGCGGAGATGCCGAGCGCCTGGAGTGATCGGCGTAGCTCTTCGGCCGTGTTCAACGGCACCGGGGGAGCCATGATCTGCGTTTTCCGCCTGGTCATAGGCTCAGTTCACCGATGTCGAAGTGCACGGCATAAGCGCGTGATCAGCGGCATTGGTGGGGAGCCGTTCACACCCCGTGTGAATGCGACGCAGCTGTGATCCCGTGTAAGGGTTCATGGCCTGTTCGAGGGGTGATGGCCCGCTTACACTCCGAACGGAGGTTGGCAGCCGACGCGGAGGGCCGATCAGTGGGTGAGCCGAACATCCTGTTGGACTCGCTGCTCTCCGAGGCAGGGATCTCCCACCCGGGACTCGCCGCGCGGATCAACGCCGTCACGGCGACAGCCCGCCGCCCGACCCGGTACGACCACACCGCGGTGGCCCGCTGGATCAGGGACAACGCCATTCCCCGCGGCGACGTACCGGAGATCATCTGCGAGATGGTCAGGCGCGGTTCGGGCTCCTACGATGTCGAATTGCCGCAGGCCCTTGACCAGGCTTGTCGCGCTCTGGCGGGGAGACCTCAGCAACAAGGTGTTCATCGCGGGTGCATCCATGATCGACGGGCCGGCCGCCATCGCGCCCGTCTTCGAGTGAGAGAACCCGCCGCACGAGATCGATGTCTCACGCCGCGGCCTGCGGCCCGTCCACATGGACGACGTCCAGGTCCTCAAGGACGCGCGCACACGGTACGAGCACATGTATCGAAGGGTCGGCGGCGTGGCCGTACGGCCGCGCATCGTGGCCTTCCTCAACACCAGCGTGACACCGCTGCTCAAGGGCAGCCACGACGACCGTGTCGGCAGGGAGCTGTTCCGCGCGGCGGGCGGTCTGGTCGCGCTCGCGGGAATCTGCGCCTACGACTCCCACCGGCAGGCGCTGTCCCAGCGTTACCTGTTCCATGCCTTGCGCATGGCCAAGGCGTCCGGCAACCTCGCGTTCGGCGGGTACGTGGTCGCCTTGCTGGCCAATCAGGCGATGTCGCGGGCGCGGTACCGGTACGTGATCCAGTACTGCGAGACGGCGCTTCGAGGCGCACGCGGCCACCTTAGCCCAGCTTTGGCCACCGACCTTCACACCCTTCAGGCGAAGGCATATGCGCGCGTTGGGGATAGGGCGAGTTGTCATGCGCACCTACGCCGCTCCGAGGCCACGGCGGCCCATATCCGGCATGCTGACGAGCCACCCGAGACCGGCTACGTACAGCCGGGCTTGCTGGAGTGCCAGCATGCAGAGGCCCTGCGGCGACTCGGCGACCTCATGGCCGCCCAGGAGTACGCCGAGGAGGCCCTCCGCTCCGCTGATGGCTGCCATCTGCGAGGGCAGACGCACCGCCTCGCGACGCTTGCTCTGGTACTGGCCGGGCGCGGCGAGCTGGACCAGGCCGCTGCCACGGCGGAATTCATGTTGGACCGGGCCGAGGGCATGGAGTCCGAGCGCATCGCCGAGCGGATAGGTATGGTGACCGCCGCGTTGCGTCCCTTCGACACCCGACCCGTGCGGGAGTTTCTGGCGCGGGCAGGGCAACAGGCGCGTGTGCCCTTGTAGCGTGGAGCCGAGATCAGGCATCCACACCGGGAGCACGCCGCATGCGCTGGCAGGTCCACTCAGAAGATCCTCTCTACACTGACCGCTGGCTTGACGTCCGGGTGGCAGACGTGGAACTGCCTGACGGCAGGCACTTGGATCACCGCCTCATCCGCACAGCACCGGGAGCCGGAGCGGTTGTCACCGACGACCATGGTCGCGTGCTGTTGATCTGGCGGCACCGCTTCATCACTGACTCGTGGGGCTGGGAGATCCCCATCGGCAAGATCGATGAAGATGAGGAGCCGAGCGTTGCCGCTGCGCGCGAAGTCGAGGAGGAGACCGGGTGGCGGCCAGGCCCGTTGCGCCCACTGCTCTACATCGAGCCGACCAACGGCATCTCCGACTCTGCGCACCACATCTTCCGCGCCGACAGCGCGACCCATATTGGCCCGCCCACCGAGGGGTGGGAGGCCGAGCGCATCGAGTGGGTACCGATCACCGACATCCGCCGACTCATCGACAAACGCGACATCGTCAGCGGCACCAGCATGGCAGCCCTGCTCTACGTCCTGGCCGAGGCTTAGATCTTCCATGGCTGTGCGCTGCCGGCCCCCACCGCTCCGCGGCCTTTCGGGTGCTTCGCATGGGCGCCGGCCGCGCACTCCGTCAGTGCTAGGCCGCCTTTTGCTCCCTCCGGCAGGCGATCATGCGCGCAGTAGCGATGCGTTGGCGGGCGAGTTCGGCCCAGCACGGCTCTCCGTTGCGGAGACCGCTCCCGGCATAGCGCCACTCGGCGACCGTGAAGGTCTCGGCCAGGGACGGAAGACCCAGATCGAGTAGTGGCGGGACTTGGTGGAGAAGTCGCCGCGGTGCGACTCATCAGCCATGATCATCTGGTGTGCAGCTCTGCGTTTGGGCTGCTGCTCGTCGGGGCCGACCGGCCGCGGACGGCGTCGGGCGCCGAGTCAGCAGGAACCGTCGATCGCCCGATCCGGCAGCCCTGGGAGATCGCTCGGCTGAGGGTGACCGAGCACGCCCGCCGCAAGCCACACCTCGCAGCCGTACCGGTCTCGGGGGTGGCCGGATGCCATGGGAATGTGGGTAGCCCACGCGAGCTGTCACGGCCCACTCGCCACCAGAAACGATCTCCGTCCGACCACGCCACCAGGTTGATTCAGACGGAGATCACTGCGAAGTGCTGATCACGCTCGATCAGCCGGCTGTGGAGCGAATGAGGGTGTTAATGCAGGCGGGCGGCGGGAAGACCCTGCACAACAGACCGTCTCTGCGGCGGGCGGGAAGTCGTCCTCGCTGGCGGGGGCGAGTCCGTGCGTGGGCGGCATGGGTCGAGGAATGCAGCCGACCGGTGCGCCGCCTCTTTCCAGCGCATCACGACGTGAGGAGACCCCAACGAAATCGTGAGCTGACACCACCCAGGAGAGCACTATGAGCACCACGAACGTTAACGGCAACGACATGAAGCTCGAGGTCGTCGTCATTCCCGTCTCCGACGTCGACCGCGCGAAGGAGTTCTACGCGAGGCTCGGATGGAGGCTCGACGCGGACCTCGCGAGCGGCGACGACTTCCGGGTGATGCAGTTCACGCCGCCTGGCTCCGGGTGCTCGGTCATCTTCGGCAAGAACGTCACCGCCGCGGCACCCGGCTCCGCCCAGGGTCTGTACTTGATCGTGTCCGACATCGGAGCGGCCCGTGAGGAGCTCGCCAGTCGCGGCGTCGAGGTGAGCGAGGTGTTCCACAGCGACGGCGTGTACACCGGCACGGACGATCCCTACCTGTTCGGGCGGCGCCGGGTCAGCGGTCCGGATCCCGAGCACGGCACCTACCGCTCCTACGCCTCCTTCCGGGATCCGGACGGCAACGGCTGGCTGTTCCAGGAGGTCACGACGCGGTTGGCCGGTCGCGTCGACCCGAGAACGACGACGTTCGCGTCGGTCAACGATCTCGCGAGCGCCCTTCGACGTGCCGAGGCCGCGCACGGCAAGTACGAGGCCCGGACCGGTCAAAAAGACGAGAACTGGCCGGACTGGTACGCCGCGTACATGGTGGCGGAGCAGACGGGGAGCGAACTGCCGTCGTGATTCCACCGCACCTTTCGTGCTGATGGAGCACGAGCGGCCGGGTAAATCCCTTCGTGTGCAGCGACATCCGGCTGCTCCTGTCCGGTCGGTCTGACGTCCGGCGACGCGTAGGCATACGTAGCGGCTGGTCCTTGCGCAGAGCGAGGACCGGCATTTTGCTACTTCGAGTAGTAAACTGGGCCTATGTGCATGCCAGAGCGAGACTTCGCCCCGGGAGACGGCCCGGCCGCCAAGGTCAGTGTGTCTCTGAGAGCGGGCAACATTCGCGCTGTCCGAGAGCGAGTCGGGGCCCGCGGGTTTTCCGCCTACGTCGATGCCGCTGTGGAGCGCCAGATCGAGCGGGATCTCTTGGAGGAGGCTCTGCAGGAGAACGAGGCCGCTTCTGGGCCGATCCCACAGTCATTGCGTGATGAGGCGGCGGAGTTGTTCCGCCGGGTCAAGTCCGCGCCCGAACTCCAAGAGGAGGACGGATGGCGCGCACACGAAGCCCGTTGAGCGCGGGCACCGTCGTTCTTGATTGCGAGGCGCTTGTGAAGTGGTGCGAGGCCGACCAGCGGGTGACAGCGTTCGTACGGGAGGCGCAGGACAGCGACTTTCGGCTTGTGGTCAGCGCCATGACACCGATCCAGGCACAAGACGTCCACGTCAAAAGCAATCGTCTCAGGTGGTATCTCTCCCGGCTGAAGATCGAGCCGGTGACCGAGGACATCTCGTCGCGAGCGATCGAGCTTCTTCGAGAGGCCCGCCTGAACGGTCACAAGTACGCCATCGACGCTGTGGTCGCGGCCACCGCACTGCGCTCGGTGCGCCCTGCCATCGTTCTGACGTCTGACGAGGACGACATGAGCAAACTGTGCGGGAAGGTAGTGCGGGTGATCCCTGTCTGAGACTGCTTGAAAGCCGGGCGGGGTCTCCGGAACTCCTGCGGAAGGCGGACCACTACCACCACCAGCAGTACCTGTACAAGGTTCCCAACGGGTACTGCGGGATCGGCGGGACTGGAGTGCCTTGTTCAGTCGGACTGACCAGAGCTTCAGTGGAGTAGTTGCAATGGCAGGTCTCGCGCAGGGCGATCATAATTCACGGTGCCGAGGCAAGACGTGGGCGCATCCACGAGTAGGGGTCGGTGAGTGGCGTGCGTCTTGCTCGACGGCTCTGTCGTATCTGTTGAAGCGGCTCGCCAGCTGTGTAGAAGCGTCCTCTTCCGTTGCCGTGCGGGACGAGGACTCCGGCGCTGGAAAGAGCTGCCAGGTCGCGGGTGGCGGTCTGGTCCTCGACGCCGGTTCGCTTCATATAGCTGGCGCGTCGCACCCGGTAGCCCAGGACGGCCTCGAACATGGCGTCGATCGCGCGCTCGGGAAGCGAATTTTCCTGGATGAGGGCGTCGAGCTCACTCCAGGTTGCTCCAGCCTCCCGCACTCGTTGAGCCACGGTCTGGGCCTGCATGTGATGGGCACGAAGATTGAATGAGATCCAAAGATGTGCATCGTCCCGCGGTTGCCACGAACCGTGGCCGGTGAGAGCCAGGGCGGCGTAATAGTCCTCAGTATTCGCCCCAAGCCATTCTTCGACGCTGGAGAATTCGGGCTCTCCGATGTCTGATCTTGTGAGTACGGAGGTTGCGAGAGCGCGAGCCATACGTCCGTTGCCATCGCGAAACGGGTGAATCATGACCAGGTTCAGGTGTGCCATGGCTGAGCGCACCACTGGATCGACCTCTGGTTCCGCGTGCAGGCTCTCGACCAGCGCATCCATGAGTGCTGGTACATCGCCGGCATCGGGGCCCTCGTAGACTACTTGATCCTTGCGATCATCGTGTACGAAGACTGGCCCCTTGCGGTAGCGCCCGGGTGACTTCGACGGTTCGTGTTGAAGCATCATGTAGTGCATCGCGCGAATCTCGGTGGAGTCGAAAGTCGAATAATCGTCCTCGCCCATCGCGAGAACGTAGCCCAAAGCGTGACGGTATCCCTGAATCTCCAGGAAAGTCCGCTCGTCGGCGCTGATTGGCTCTTCGCCGTCGAGGGCGGCTACAGCGTCATCCTCGGCGACTTGATAGCCTTCGATGCTGTTGGAACCGCGGATGGCTCGTGCCAAAGCGGAGCGACGCAGTCCGCCTTCCCAGCGTTTGGGTGTTCGCAGTACGTGGCGGAGCCGCTTGCGCATCTGGTGGATCTCGGCCAGGACACCGCGATCCTCTGTGGTCAGGGGAGGCGTGGTGTAGATCGCGGGATGTAGCGATGATGCCTTCATCTAGTCATTGTACATGCAGCTTGACTACTTGAACTAAACATCGCCCCAAGCGGGCTCTGCAGCGCAAGGCACACAGCGCCCCCTCCAGCAATGGATGGCGAAGACCGTACGTACGGTCCTGCTGGGGGCTGCTCTTCCCCAGCCACCGTTGCCAGGTCGAAGGCGCACCCGCCGATGGGTAAACGGATCTAGCCCCGCTCGATAGATCGTCTTCACGTTCGCCGGGATAAAAGATCAAGGTGCACGCAACAGTAGCCGCCCTGGTCCTCGCGGCCTCCCTCATGACAGGCACAACAGACCCGATGGCCACCAGCGACCGCCCCGCGATGGCCCAGGACACGGCAGTCGCCTACCGGGCATCGGACAGCGGTCTCTACATCAGCGAACTCGACGGATCCGGTGAAGGCTGGCACGGCCGCCACATCGACATGGGCGGCGGTTCCAGTCACGGACCGGCGCTGGCCCGGCTCGTTGACAGGTACATCCTCGTGTGGAAGGGCCTGCGCGACGATCCCCGGATGTTCATGTCCTCCAGCGTCGACGGCAAGACCTGGACCCCCCAGGTGCGGATCGTCTGGGACGGCGGCACCAGCCACGGCCCGGCCCTCACCGTCCACCGTGGCCTGCTCTACCTCGTCTGGAAGGGCATCGGTGCCGATACGAACATGTACATGTCCTCCAGCGTCGACGGCAGGACCTGGGCACCCCAGCAGGGGACCGTCCCCTTCAGCGGCACCAGCGAGGGGCCGGCGCTGGCCGCCACCGCCGACGGGCTGGTCCTCGGCTGGAAAGGCACTGGCTATCCGGACGGGCAGCTCCACTTCGCCCACTACCGCGCCGGGAAATGGAGCGACGCCTCCTGGGCGCCGGACAACGCGCACAGCGACCACGCGCCCGCGCTCGTCGGGTTTGCGGAAGGCAACGGCTACTGCGCGCTGTGGAAGGGGCGGAGCACGGATCAGAACGTCTACGCCGCGCACTCCGGCACTCAGGGGTGGGGCCCCCTGGTGACGCTCCGGGACGTCACGACCGGCGCGAGCCCGGCCGTCGCCGGTGACACCGCCGACCAGATCTTCCTCGCCTGGAAGGGCACGGACGACTCCGTGCGCACCGGCGGCCCCTTCGTCTGCTCCGACTCGAACCTCTAAGGACACGGCGTGCGTATCACGGTAGTTGGCCTGGTCGCCTGCCTGCTGGCCGGATTCGTCCAGCCCGTCGCGGCCGAGGACGCGGTCCCCCTCGACGAGGGGCTGCTGGCCGGGGTCGCGTTCGGCGCGGCCGTACGAATCAAAGACCCGGGCCCGGATTACGACAAGCGCGTGGTGCTGACCGCGGAACTCCTGGACTGGCGGGCCAGGCATCCGACCGCCTCGGCCGCGGAGGTCAGCGGCCACGCTGCGAGCGTCGAGGCGGCGGTGCGCTCCGGCTTCTCCACCGCCGACGCGAGCAGGTCCACACCGGAACGGCTGGGCAGGCTGCTCGAGCTCACCTACGCCGCTCCCGACGCGGCAGTCGGCGGCGAGCAGGCGGGCAGGCTCCTGGGCGCGCTCGCCGTACGCGACATGGCACCCGAGGCCGCCGTGGTGGACGTGACGAGGCGGCTGTCCGGCGCGCAGCAGCTGACCTCGGTGGACGTCTTCTACGGCCACGCCCAGACCCGCCTGTGGAGCGCACTGCGCGGCGCCGATGAGGCGGTCGCCCAGTCCTGGCAGGGCGTGTACGGCAAGCCGACGCCGACCCAGCCCGGGGGGCTGGACCCCAGGTGGACCTTCGACGACCTCAAGAAGGTCGCCAAGCTCAAGGAGCTCGTCGACCTCGACAAGCTCATCGCGGCGGCCAAGCTCGGCACCAAGGAGCTGATCACCGAGATCGGTGCCGCCTTCACCAACCTGCGCTTCAAGCTCAACGAGGCCAACGGCAAGCCCACCGAGCTGGGCGCGAGCCTGGAGGAGCTGCTGCGCAAGGCCGGCATTCCCGACCGGCCGAACTCCGGCGCCAGCCAGGCCGAGATCGCCAGGGCGTTCGAGCTGGAGAAGAAGCGCCGCGAGACCATCGACGGGGTCAAGGGCGCCCTGGACGTGGTCGCGACCGTGGCCGGGATGCTGGACAAGAAGATCGGCCGCTACGTCGCCACCTTCGCCGCCGCGGCCTACCAGGTGGCCACCGCGGTCAGCACGATCGTCACCGCGGCCGCCACCCTGGCCACCAGCACCGCCATCGGAAGCACGCTGGGCGCCTACGGGGCGATCGCCGGGGCGGCCGTAGGACTGGTCATGGCCGCGGTGCAGTTCTTCGGCGGCCTGAGCGCTGATGACGAGAGCGCCGCGCAGCAGGTCTCGCAGCAACTCGCCCAGGCCGTGGTGGAGGAGATCCACGCCGGTTTCAAGCAGACCAACGAGAACCTCAAACTGGTCAGCGACCGGATGGACGCCCGGTTCGACCGCATAGATGCGGGGCTGAACACGATCTATCGTGACATGCTGAGGGGTTTCGGCGACACCATGGAGCTGCTGCGCCAGAGCGACCTGCGGTTGGAGAGCATGCATGACCGGCTGCTCCGGCTCGTGGCCGCCTCCCAGCAGTTCAACCAGCAGCTCAACCAGCGGCTCAGCGAACTGGCCGGCGAGCCGTTCCTGTCGACCGCGTACACCTACGTCGACTACGAGGCCAAGAAGCACATACCCATCCCGGACTACGCCGACTACCTCCTGGCCGCCGACCGCTTCGGCATCACCGCCTCCCAGACCGCGCGCGGACCCAACTTCGCCTACCCGGGGCCCCCCGGCGACTCGCCGGAACTGGCGCTGCAGACCAACGGCCCTGCCGGGGCGATCACCTACCTGGCCAAGCTGGCCGCCTCCTACGGCATGCCCATACCGAGCACGGAACGCCCAGTGGCCAACGCGGACCTGTGGGCCGAGGCGGCACGCGCCTACACGCTGCTCGCGCTGCAGAACCCCGGCTACGCCAAACGGGAGATCGGCGCCGCCGAGCAGTCGGCCAATGGCGAGATCATCGCCGCGAACGGGCGCGCCATCCTCGCGACCGCCCAGGAGTTCAGCAAGCCCCTGCCCCGCAGCGGCGCGTCGACCAGGCCCGGCACCGGCCCTGCCACCAACGCGCTCTTCTCCGGCCTGCTGCGGCGTAACCAGGAGCTCACCACCGCGCTCCTCGACGATCTGCGCGACGTGGAGGACCAGGCACACGATCCGGGACGCCCGCTCACGCTCTGGTCGGCCGCGGACGGCTGGGCCGACATCGACGTCAACCGGCTGGCGGCCACCGCGGACGGCCCGTTGACCGGCGTGCCGGACCTGGCTCCCAAGTGCGGCACCTCGACCGGGGGCACTCCCACCCGCGCCGTCGCGACGGGCCGGGCCCTGCCCCGCTCGCTGCTGACCGGCATGTACCTGGACGGCCAGAAGGTGCGCTACTCCCACTCCTGCTGGACCAACGCCACCATGGGTGAGGCCACGGACGTGACCAGCAGGCCGCTGACCCGGCGCGTCTGCGAGTACGATCCCAAGTCACGCGGCCGCATCTGCGAGACCATCATCACCGGCTACCAGATGACGGGCACCAGCCCCATCCATGCCGAGGTCCAGGAGTGGGTGCATGTCGAAGGAGTCGGCGCGGTGCTGGGCCGCACCGTCCAGGCGAAGGGGCCCGGCCCCCAGTGCCGGTGGACCGCCCCCCACCCCGACGGCACCGCGCCCGCGCACTGCAGGCAGGCGCAGGACGCCGAAGCCCACCTGCCGCAGACCACGCTGACGCCTGTCACCGAGACCGTGCACCACGACGCCGCGGCACCTCAGGTCAGGGCCATGCTCGACGAACGCCGCGCACACTACCTGCGGCTGGTCGCCGCCAAGCTCACCCGCGGCGAGCTGCCACGCGCCGAGCTGCTCGAGGACAACCTGCGGCTGCTGCGCGCCTACACCACGCTGGGCTTCCCACGCGCGGTCCACGCCGACGACACCCTGCGCGCACTGCTGTACGGACCCGCGGGGCTGGGGATGAGCCCGGGCGCCATGGCCGACGCCTACAGCCGGGCCGCCACCGATCTGCTGGCGGGCCGGGGGGTCATGGGCTCGGTGGCGGAGAACGTACCGGAAAGCCAGGCCATGGTCGACAGCGGGCTGTCGACCTGCCCGGCGACCGGGCTGCTGACCGCGGATCCCTTGGCCGCCTGCGTCGCGCAGAGCGCGCGCCGCCGCAGGGACCTGTTCGCGCAACGCCTGGAGTGGCATTTCAGGGGCATACGCGACCGGGGTGTGCCGCAGACGCTGCCGATGGTGGTGGAGGCGCTGCGCAACCTGGAACTGGCCCAGCGACACCTATCGAGAAAGCCCATCAGGACCCCGAAGTCGTCGAGCGCGCCGCATCGCAAGGCGCGCGAGATCCTGAATGCCCGCTGACGGCTACGTTCTCGACGTTCGCCTGCTCGCCGAGGTCAGCCGCGGCGACAACGACGTGATCGCCCTTCTCCAGCAACTCGACGCCGACAACATCTCCATCATCGTGCCTGCCCTGGGCATCACCGGGGCCACGATCGAGACGGCGGCGACGAACGAACAGCTCGCCGTCATACGTGGGGTCGGCCGGCTCGACTCTGCGCACTTCGTCGCGCTGGCCGCGTTCGACGACACCACCGACCTGGCACGGATGCGGCTGGAGGTGGGCGCGCCGGAAGAACTTTGGGACGTGCAGACCGCGCTCCAAGCCATACTCCCTCACGCCCGGAACGTGCGGCGGTAGGTGTCCGGCGATACGCCGATTGTGCGGTGGAAGTGTCGGCGCAGTGTCGTGGCCGTACCCATGCCCGCGGCTGAGGCGATGGTGTCGACGCTGTCGTCCGTGGCCTCCAGCAGCTCCTGCGCGCGGCGGATCCGCTGCGTCAGCAGCCACTGCAGGGGGGTGGTGCCGGTTACCAAGCGGAAGTGGCGGGCCAGGTGGCGGGAGCTCATGTTCGCCTGCCGGGCCAGGTCCTCCACGGTGAGCGGCTGGTCCAGCCGCCGCATCACCCAGGGGAGCAGCTCAGCCAGGGGATGGCCGTCCTGGGCGGGCATCGGTGTGGTGACGAACTGGGCCTGGCCACCGGCCCGGTGTGGCGGCACGACCAGGCGGCGGGCCACCACGTTGGCGATCGCCGAGCCGTGGTCGCGGCGGACCAGATGCAGGCACAGGTCCATCGCTGCGGCCTTGCCCGCAGACGTGAGCACGCTGCCGTTGTCGACGTAGAGCACGTCCGGGTCGACCTTCACCCGGGGATAGCGCGCGGCGAGTTCCTCGGTGTGGGCCCAGTGCGTGGTCGCGCTCAGCCCGTCCAGCAGGCCGGCGGCGGCGAGCACGAACACGCCAGTGCACAGGGAGACCACCCGCGCGCCCGACTCGTGGGCGGCGCGCACCGCCTCGACCAGGTCGGCAGGCGGGTCCTCCTCGACGTCCGCCAAGGCGGGAACGATCACGGTGTCGGCGTGCGCCAGCCGGTCGAGCCCGCAGTCCGGCTCCACCAGGAACCGGCCGACCCGGACGGCATGCGTGCCGCACACCCTGACGTCATACCAAGGGCCTGGCACGGCGTCCGGGGCGGAGCCGAACACCTCGTAGGCCAGGGCCAGCTCGAAGTGAAGCATCCCGTCGGTAGCGGCGACCGCGACGGAGCGCGGGAAGGAACTCATGTCGGAAATTGTACGGGTCTTGTCGTTCCAGACACTGGAACCGATGGACCAACGCGGACAGGATTTACGCCGTGGAACACTTCGATCACGTGGGAGCAGGCATGGGATCGGGTCGGAACGTGGCGGTGTTCGGCGCCTACGGGCACACCGGGCGGTTCGTGGTCGCGGAGTTGCGCGAGCGCGGATACGTCCCGCTGCTCCTCGGTCGCGACCAGGACAAGCTGCTGGCGCTGGCGCAGGCCCAACCGGGGCTCGAGGCGCGGCAGACGTCGGTCGACGATCCGGCCTCGCTCGACCGCGCACTGAACGGCGCGGCGGCCGTGATCAACTGCGCCTTCGCCGCAACCGCCGCCCCGCTCATCGAGGCGGCGCTGCGCGCCGGCATCCCGTATGTCGACGTGGCGGCCGAGATCGAGGCGAACGTTGACACGTTCGCACACTTCGCGCAGCGCGCCCGTGCCGCCGGCACCGTGGTGGTCCCGGCGATGGCCTTCTACGGCGGCCTCGGCGACCTGTTGGTCACCACCGCGATGGGCGACTGGACGGCGGCGGACGAGGCGCACATCGCCTACGGCCTGAGCAGTTGGTACCCCACTGCCGGAACGCTCGCTTCGGGCGTGGTCTCGGGACAGCGACGGGGCGGCCGCCGTGTCCGCTACACCGGCGGACGGCTGGAGTACCACGACGACGCTCTGCCGACCCTGGAGTGGCCCTTCCCGGCCCCGCTCGGCCCCCAGAGCGTCATCGGAGAGTTCACCATGGCCGATGTCGTCACCGTTCCCAGCCACCTGGCCATTCCGGAGGTGCGCACCTACATGGCCGCCAAGGCGGCCGCCGACCTGTCCGCCCCTGACGCCTCGGCGCCGACCGCTGTCGACGAGCGCGGCCGCTCCGCGCAGACTTTCGTCATCGACGTCCTCGTCCGCTCCGGCGGTACGGAACGGCGCGTGGTCGCCGCCGGTCAGGACATCTACGCCATCAGCGCGCCGCTCGCGGTGGAGGCCGTAGACCGTATCCTCACCGGCCGGACCAGAACCACAGGCGTCGCCTCCGCGGGCGCGGCCTTCGACGCCCCGGACTTTCTCCGCGCCCTGTCCTCGCATCTCTCGCTGCACTTCCCGCTCGACGCACGCGGCTGACCGGCGACCCGTGCCGGGATCCATACCGTGGCCACTGCGCTCGATGAGCAGGCCGATCACGTGATGAGGATGGCACCGCACGTGCGCCACCAGGCCGCACCTATTACGCAGTCGCCGGTTGCAGCCCGACTGGCCGGGCACATGCCGGAACATCCCGCCCAGCTCGGCTCTGGCATGGCGAGGGCCGATGTCGATCTCTGTCGCCATCTGCCGTGGAACGACGACAGAAGACAGCGGGCGCCCGTAGGGGGACGGGCGCCCGCTTCCGCTCAGACGCGCTGCCAGAGGGCGGGGACGTTGGGCGGCTCCCAGCCGACCTGGCTGGTGTGCGACTGCCAGCATCGGTAGGTCACGCCGGCGTAGGTGACCAGGGTCCCCGCGGCGTAGGCGGTGTCAGGCTTCCACGACGTGGCGCCTGTCTGGGAGGGCGTCGGGGTCGGTGTCGGAGTTGGGGTAGGCGTGGGAGTGGGAGTTGGGGTGGGCGTCGGGGTGG
>NZ_QNFZ01001051.1 GCF_003313395.1 Nonomuraea lactucae
CGAGCTGGCGACGGCCGCGCTCGACCTGGCGCACGCCGCTCCGCGCACGACGCCGGCGGAGGCCCACCTGGTGCTCGCCACGGTCGCGCTCGACCTGGGCGGTGACGCCGCCAGGCACCTGGGCACCGCCCGGGGGCTCCTGGAGGCGCTCGACCGGCCGGTGTTCGGCTCCGACAGGCAGGCCGCTCGCTGCTGGCGGGAGCTTGGCGACCTCTACGGCCGGGTCGGTGACCGGGTGCGGCAGACGGGCGCGTATCGTAAGGCTCTGGAAGCGGCGGGTGTGCGTTCCGCGCTGGCAGGCCTGACGGTGGATACCTCGGTTTCCCGTTAGGGAAAAGCTCTGGGGAAGTTCCAGATTTGTGTTCTTCGGTCTGGAATAATTAGGGTCTACCAGTCATTGACTCATAGGATGATTGGTTACCCCCCGGAGGAGGCGGACTGTGAGTCTGCGTACGGCTCAGCGGGCTTCGCTCGTGGACCAGGTGATCGATCAGCTCAAGGAGCAGATCACAGCAGGGTCGTGGCAGATGAACGGCAAGATCCCGACTGAGACCGTGCTCGCGGAGCAGCTCGGGGTCGGTCGCAACACCGTTCGCGAGGCCGTACGCGCGCTGACGCACGCCGGGCTGCTGGAATGCCGCCAAGGCGACGGCACCTACGTCCGGGCCACCAGCGAACTCTCGGGGGCCATGCTCCGTCGGCTCAAGCAGGCGGAGCAGCTCGAGATCCTCGAGGTGCGGCGAGCGCTGGAGGTCGAGTCGGCCCGCCTGGCCGCCACCCGGCGCACCGACGACGACATCAAGCGCATCGAGGCCGCCCTGGCCGAGCGCGACCGCGCGTGGGAGCTCGACGACCCCGACTTCTTCGTGGAGGCCGACTTGGCCTTCCACATGGCGGTCGCGCACGCCACGCACAACCTCGTGCTCATCGACCTCTTCGAGGACTTCTCGGCCGCGCTGCGGGCCAGCATCACGGCCGCCGGGACGTCGCTCAACAAGAGCTACATCCCGCACGACGCCATCGCCCGCGCCATCGCCGCCGGCGACGCCACCGCCGCCGAACGCGCCAGCCACGCCTGCATGGAGCACATCCTGATCGCTCTCACCGAGTCGTGACCGCTTCCCCCTTTAAGGCCGTAAACGCCTTTAAGGCCATCCTTTACGGCACAGCCAACGGCACCCCACCCACCGCACAGGGCTGAGCGCCTCCAGGGAGACGGCCGCTGACCCGCGCGTGGCCGGGCGCCGTCACGGCGTCTCGCCGGCCACGGCCTCCGTGAGGCGGAGAGCCGGGAAGCCCCGCCCCAGCCGCACCATCCCTGCCGCCAAGGGGTGGATCAGACCGGAGCCGCAGTTCGCGGTGAGCCCTGACCCGGAGCCGCAGTTCGCGGTGAGCCCTGACCCGGAGCCGACCGAACCGACCGCCCCCACCGCACCGACCACGGCGACCACGACGACCGGCCCAGGCGCGACGGCCGAGCGCGCGAGAGCCGAGCGGAACAGCCGAGCGGAACAGCCGAGCGCGCGCAAGACCGCCGAGCGCGAAACGGCTGATGACGGCGTGGCCCCGGGGCCCGGTCGAGGCCCCGCACACGGAGGCCGTAGGTGGCGCCTGGCACGCGGTGCCGTAGGTGGCGGCGGGGGTGGTCAGGTGCCCAGGCGTAGGGACATCACGAGGTAGCGGAAGGCGGGCTCGGCGTCGCCCGGCACGTCCTGGATCAGGGCGGGCCTGGTCGGCGACTCCATGTTGATCCGGGCCAGCTCGCTCTCGATGCCCGTGAGGCCGTCGAGCAGGAACTGCGACTGGAACGCGATCTGGATGTCGTCGCCACGCAGCTCGCAGTCGAGCACCTCGGAGCCGCGGCCGATGTCGCCGCCGCCCGCCTGGATGAGCACCTGCCCCTTGCTGAACGACAGCCGGATCGCGGTGTTGCGCTCGGCCACCAGCGCCACCCGCTTGATGGCGTCGGCGAACGGCCCGACCCGCACGTCGGCCCGGATCGACCAGTCGGAGCCGAGCCGGGTGCGGTAGTCGATGAACTGCTCGTCGAGCAGCCGCACGGTGGTGCTGCGGCCGACGCTCTCGAACCCGGCCACCCCGTCGCCCATCGCGATCAGCACCTCGCCGCCGCGCAGCGACTTGGCCACCTCGACCAGCACGCGGGCGGGCACCATGGCCGAGACCGCGACGTCGGGGGCGGCGGGACGCCAGGCGAACTCGCGGGCCGCGATCCGGTAGCGGTCGGTGGCCGCCATCGTGACCGTCTCGCCCTCGATGTCGACCCGGATGCCGGTGAGCATCGGCAGCGTCTCGTCGCGGCTCGACGCGGGCGCGACCTGGCTGACGGCGGAGGCGAACACCCCACCGCCGACGGCTCCGATGCCGGGCGGCATGGTGGGCATGGTCGGGAAGTCCTCGATGGGCATCGTGATCAGCCCGAACTCGGCGCTGCCGCAGGTCAGCACCGCCTCGGGCCCCTCGGTGACGATCTCCACCTCCTCGCCGGGGAGGCTCCGGCTGATCTCGGCGAGCAGCCGGCCGGGGACGAGCACGCCGCCCTCCTCGGCCACGTCGGCGTCGATCCGCGCCTGCGCCGAGACGTCGTAGTCGAACGCGGACAGGCTCAGCTCCTCGCCCGCTTCCAGCAGCAACCCGGAGAGCACGGGCATCACAGGACGGCTGGGGAGGACCCTGGCGGCCCATGCCACCGCGTCCGCCAGGACATCACGGTTAACCCGGATCTTCACCTGATCGACCCTTTCGTCTCGTCCGCCTCCTACGAAGGTAGCCGGTCCCACCGACAAAGCCCGTTCACCGTTGGGGCGGCCTGGGCTGCGGAGACGTCAGCGGCTGTTGAGGTAGGCGAGTACGGCCAGCACGCGGCGGTTGTCGTCGTCGGAGGGCGCGAGGCCGAGCTTGGCGAAGATGCTCGCCGTGTGCTTGGCCACCGCGCTCTCGCTGAGGTGGAGCCGCTGGGAGATGGCCGCGTTGGAGCGGCCCTCGGCCATGGCCCCCAGCACCTCGCGCTCGCGGGGCGTCAGGGCGGCAAGCGGCTCCTCGCGGGCGTTGCTGGCCAGGAGCTTGGCGATGACCTCGGGGTCCATGGCCGTGCCGCCCTCCGCCACCCTGCGGACCGCGTCGACGAACTGGCCGGCGTTGAACACCCGGTCCTTGAGCAGGTAGCCGATCCCGCCGGAGCCGTCGGCCAGCAGCTCGCGGGCGTAGAGCTGCTCGACGTGCTGGGAGAGGACCAGGACGGGCAGTCCCGGCACCTGCGCGCGGGCCGCGAGCGCCGCCTGCAGCCCCTCGTCGGTGAACGTGGGCGGCAGCCGCACGTCCACGACGGACACGTCGGGGCGGAGCTCGATCAGGCCCTTCAGCAGCTCGGGCCCGCTCTCCACGGCGGCCACGACGGTGAAGCCGTGAGCCTGGAGCAGGTGGACCAGCCCGTCCCTGAGCAGGTAGAGGTCCTCGGCGATCAGTACGCGGTTCATCGGCCGTCACAAGGCCGGTTCTCCGTACCGCCAGGTTCCCTGGTGTGACCGACGGGCAGTACGAGGGCGAGCACGTACATGGTGACGCCGAGCGTGACCATGAAGGCGATGACCGGCCACTGCCAGGGCGGAGGCAGGTACAGGGCGAGGAACCAGGCCTTCTCCTCGACGCCGAAGACCTTGAACACAGCCGGGACGAGCCCCTGGGGGAAGAGGGGGCACCAGGCCGTCAGGTAGAGGAAGCCCACCAGCGCCGCCTTCCAGCGGGGCAGCCGGGGCAGCGTCCAGTGCTCGGGCAGCACCCGGCGCAGGTCCAGGGTGACGTTCGTGGGACCGCCTGCCGGACTGCTGATCGCCATCACGCCGTCGAACGCCGCCAGCCGCCGCTCGATGCCCCGCAGGCCGCTGCCCTTGGCGGGGTCGGCGCCGCCCAGGCCGTCGTCGGCCACGGTGACCCGCAGGTCCGGCCCGGCGCCCCTGATGTCGATCGTCGCCGTGTCGGCGCCGCCGTGCCTGGCCGCGTTGGCGAGCAGCTCGCTCACCGCGAAGTAGACCGCCGCCTCGACCGGCGGGTCCGGACGGTGGGCTAAGTCCACCGCGACGCTCACCGGCAGCGCGCTGTCCATGGCCAGGGCCCGCACGGCATCGGCGAGCCCTCGCTCGGCCAGCACCGGCGGGTGGATGCCGCGGATGACCCGGCGCAGCTCGGTCAGCGTGTCGGAGGACGCCTCCCGGGCCTTGCCCAGCAGCGCCCTGGCCGCCGCGGGATCGGAGTCGAGGAGCTCGTCGGCCGCGCCCAGCGTCATGCCGATCGCGACGAGCCTGGCCTGCGTGCCGTCGTGCAGGTCTCGTTCGATCCGGCGCAGCTCGGCGGCCTGCGAGCCGGCGGCGAGGTCGCGTACCCGGTTGAGGTGGGTGACCTGGCTCGCCAGCCGGCTGGCCCTCGTCGCGGAGAGCAGCAGCTCGCACCAGAGCCCGTAGAGGCGCAGCCCCCGGGCGGGAACCGTGAGGAGCACCGGAAGCAGCCCCACCTTGACCAGCGGATCGAGCAGCAGCCACAGGTCGTCGCGCCAGGTCGCGGGGTCGGTTATCAGCCACTTCCACCGGTCGTTCCAGGCGGGGACGCGCGGCGACCTGTAGAGCGTCCGGGCCGAGCGGTACATGCCGTCGGCCCCCGGCCGAGGAGGCGGCGGCTCCGGGAGGTACGGCGAGGCGATCTCGCTGCCCGTCCACTCACCGACCATGCGCCGCGTGTCCTCCGCCAGCCCCCGCACCAGCCGGACCTGCGGCTGGAACAGGAACACCAGGCCCAGCGCGAAGGTGGCGAGCAGCAGGCACAGGGAGAGCACCGTCACCGGCACCTGGACGACGATCAACGCGATCAGCACGCTGACCCGACCCATTCTCACGAGCATGCCTCAAGTGTGCGCGAGCCCGGCCCGCACCGACATTGCACCTAGGTACACCTCTGTCCGGCATCCAGCCCGATTCCGGATGCGGGCCGCGCTTCCTAGCGTCGTATCCATGAAGGTGATCGAGGTCAGGAACCTCCGCAAGCGCTACCACCGCCACGTCGCGGTGGAGGACGTGTCGTTCGAGGTGGCCGAGGGAGAGATCTTCGGCGTCCTCGGCCCCAACGGCGCAGGCAAGACGACCACCGTCGAGTGCGTCGCGGGCCTGCGCGTCCCCGACAGCGGGACCGTGCGGGTGGCCGGGCACGACCCGCACCGCGAGAGGGACGGGCTGCGCCGCGTGCTCGGCGTGCAGCTGCAGAGCGCCGCGCTCCCCGACAAGATCAAGGTGTGGGAGGCCCTGGACCTGTACGCCTCCTTCTATCCCGGCTGCGCCGACTGGAGCGAGCTGATGGAACGGGTCGGGCTCGGCGCGGTGCGGGACACCGCCTTCGCCAAGCTGTCCGGCGGCCAGCGGCAGCGGCTGTCCGTCGCCCTCGCCCTGGTGGGCCGGCCGCGCGTCGCGGTGCTGGACGAGCTCACGACCGGGCTCGACCCGCAGGCGCGCCGGGACACCTGGGAGCTGGTCGAGCAGGTACGCGACTCGGGCGTCACGATCGTGCTGGTCACGCACTTCATGGAGGAGGCCGACCGGCTCTGCGACCGGATCGCGCTGATCGACCGGGGGCGGGTCGTGGCCACCGACACCCCCGCCGGGCTGATCGCCCGGGTGGACGGGAAGCAGCGGCTGAGGTTCCGGCCGTCGGCGCCCGTGGACGACGAGGTCCTGCTGGCGCTGCCGGAGGTGCGCGAGGTGACCCGGAGCGGCGAGCAGCTCACGGTGTCGGGCACCGGGAACCTCGCCCAGGCCGTCACGCTGGCGCTCGCCCGGCACCAGATCATCCCCGCCGACCTGCGCATCGAGCAGGCGAGCCTGGACGACGCGTTCCTCGCGCTCACCGGAAGGAAGCTCTCATGAAGAAGATCCTCGTCGTCGAGTCGAAGCTGTACCTGCGCGACTGGCCCGCCATGCTGTTCAGCATCGTGCTGCCGGTCGCCCTGCTGCTGGTCCTCGGCAGCATCCCCGGCCTGGCCGAGCCCGATCCGAACCTGGCCGGCCAGCGCGTCGTCGACACCCACCTGCCGGCCATGATGATCCTGCTCTCGCTGCTGACTCTGGCGTGCACGGTGCTGCCCGCCTACCTCACCGGGTACCGGGAGCAGGGCGTGCTCAGGCGGATGTCGACCACGCCCGTGCATCCCGGACTGCTGCTGGCGGCGCAGCTCGTCATCAACGTGGTCATCGGCATCGGCACGTCCGCGCTGGTCGTCCTGCTCGGCCGGGTGGTGCTGAACGCGTCGCCGCCCCGGCAGCCGTTCGGGTTCGTGCTCGTCCTGCTGCTGGGCACGGCCGCGCTCATGGCGCTCGGTCTGGTCATCGCCTCGGTGGCGCGCAGTGGGAAGGCCGCGCCGGGCATCGGGTCGGCGGTGATGTTCCCGCTGATGTTCGTGGCGGGCATGTGGTTCCCGCGTGAGGTCATGCCGGAGGCGTTGCGCACGGTCGGCGACTACTCCGTGGCGGGACCGTTCGCCCAGGCGCTGCGCGACACCTGGGCGGGCGGGTGGCCGCAGCCGCTGCACCTGGCCGTGATGGCCGCCGGGCTGCTGGTGTTCGGCGGGCTGGCCGTGCGGCTGTTCCGCTGGGAGTAGGCGGATGGGAGTCAGCGGATGGGAGTCAGCGGCCGGTCTGGTCAGGCCCAGACCGGGCGGGCGCCCGTGACGTTCAGCATCAGCGAGTAGAGCGAGGTGGAGGCCGCGATGAACAGCCTGTTGCGCTTGAGCCCGCCGAACACCAGGTTCGCCACGTGGTCCGGCAGGTGGAGCTTGCCGATCAGCGTGCCGTCCGGGTCGTAGCAGTGCACCGCCTTGCCCGCCGCCGCCCAGACGCGGCCGGTGTCGTCGATCCGCATGCCGTCGTAGGCGTCGCCGGCCGCTCCTTCGGCGAACACCCGGCCGCCCGAGAGCGTGCCGTCGTCGCGCGCCTCGAAGACGCGCAGGTGTCCGCGGTGCGTGTCGGCCACGTACAGCAGCCCCTCGTCCAGCGAGAACGCCAGACCGTTGGGCCGCTCGAGGCCGTCGGCCACGATCCGGACCTCGCCGGTCACCGGATCGGCGCGGTAGACGTGGCAGCCGTCGATCTCCTGCTCGGCCCGCACGCCCTCGTAGTCGCTAGTGATCCCGTACGGCGGGTCGGTGAACCAGACGGAGCCGTCGGAGTGCACGACCGCGTCGTTGGGGCTGTTGAGCCGCCTGCCCTGCCAGCGGTCGGCGATCACGGTGATCGAGCCGTCGTGTTCGGTCCGGGTGACGCGGCGACCGCCCTGCTCGCAGGAGATCAGGCGGCCCTCGCGGTCGAGCGTGTTGCCGTTGACGTAGCCGGAGGGCACGCGGAACGGGCCCACGGCACCGGTCATCTCGTCCCAGCGCAGCATCCGGTCGTTGGGGATGTCGCTCCATGCCAGGAAACGCCCTGCGGGAAAGTAAACCGGCCCTTCGGCCCAGCGGGTGCCGGAGTAGAGCCGTTCGACCACGTCGTCGCCCGCCACCCGGGCGAACCGCTCGTCCAGCACCTCGAACTCAGTGGGGATCGTGTCCATCATGCCCGCAGCAAACCGCACCACGAGATCCAGAGGAAGCAGGAGCGGGTCCGCAAGCCGCGCGAGCGGGGCTTCGAGCGGCCGAGCGATCCTCAAGTATCCTTGAGGTCATGACGAGGGCAGCATGGCACTCCAAGGAGCTGACCGTCGGGCAGCTCGCCGAGCGGAGCGGGGTCGCCGTGTCGGCCCTCCACTTCTACGAGGCCAAGGGCCTCATCGCCAGCCGCCGCACGGCGGGCAACCAGCGCCGCTACACCCGCGACACGCTGCGCAGGGTCGCGTTCATCCGGCTGGCCCAGCGCCTCGGCATCCCCCTCAAGACCATCAAGGACGCCCTGGCCGCGCTGCCCGAGGAGCGCACCCCCACGCGCGACGACTGGGCCCAGCTCTCCGCCGCCTGGCGGGCCGAGCTCGACGACCGCATCGAGCAGCTCCAGCGGCTGCGCGACGACCTCACCGAGTGCATCGGCTGCGGCTGCCTCTCGCTCGACCGGTGCGCGCTGGCCAACCCGCACGACCGGCTGGGCGAGGAGGGCCCCGGCGCCCGGCGCATCGACACTCGGCTCTGCCCGACCCACGACTGCCGCCCCGCACCCGCGGCGAGCTGACTCGCGGTCATCCGATGGCGGACCGGTCCTTCGCCGGAGGCACGATGAGGGTCGGGCGGCGCGCGTGGTGCAGCACGTGGTTGGAGACGCTGCCCAGCAGCACCGATCGGGCTCCGGCCAGCCCCCGCGACCCCGTCACGATCACGGAGGCGTTCACCTCGTCGGCGACGTCCACGATCGTCTTCCAGATCGACTCCCTGTCGGCCACAGCGCGGTGGGTGACATCGGTGAGCCCCGACGCGGTCGCCAGCTCGGCCCCCTCCTTCGCGTGCCGCTCCGCCTGCGCCCGCCACTCACCGTCCGACCCGTCCGACCCGTACGGCCCGTTCGGCCCGTTCGGGAGAACCGCGGCACCGGCCAGCGGATATCTTCTCAGCTGCACCAGCAGCGGCTCCCACACGGTGAGGACGACCGTCGGCTCGGCTGCCAGGTGCTCGGCCGCGAACTCGATCGCGGCGCGCGAGTCCGCCGAGCCGTCATAGGCGACGAGGATGGTCATGGCGTGCACTCCCTTCGCTGTGCCTTCACCTGTTGCAGCGCGGGACGGAACAGCCGCGATTCCGCGGCGGCGCTGTCTGGTGTGTCACATCCCAGGGCGGTGCTCAGTGCTGGGCCATGTCCACGAACCGGCTGTAGTGGCCCTGGAACGCCACCGTGACGGTCGCTGTCGGGCCGTTGCGGTGCTTGGCCACGATGAGATCGGCCTCGCCCGCCCTCGGCGACTCGCGTTCGTAGGCGTCCTCCCGGTGGAGCAGGATGACCATGTCGGCGTCCTGCTCGATGGAGTTGTGCAGGCTGATGCCGTTGGCGACGAAGTTGTGCGTGCCCAGCACCGTGGCGTCGTAGACGGGCTGCTCGCCCAGCGGCTCGATGGAGGCGATCTCGTCCCAGAAGACGTCGTTCGTGGCCAGCAGGTCGAGGTCCGCGTCGTCGAGGACCGCCGCCACCCTGCCGATGCGTTCGCGGCTCGGCTGGGCGGGCTCCCGGTCGTCGAGCGCGGCCCGTACGCCGTGCCAGACCTGACGCGGCACCGACCCGAGGCCGGTGTGGCCCGTGACGCCGCGCAGGCGCTCGGCGCACTCGACCGCGCTCGCGTGATCGCCTCCGGGCGTGCCGATCCCGTCGAGGAACCGGAGCTGGTCTTCGACCTCGTGGACGAGCAACCGGTGCGCCGGGCGATCTCCGCCGCGCACCTCCTCCACCTTGGTCATCACGTTGAAACGCAGGAGGAGCCGGGCCACGTCGTCGACCAGCCGCCTGCTGGCGGAGGAGTAGCCGATGTGGGCCCGGCCGTCGCGATCGTCCCACCGCACCGAGCCGCCGGCCGTCCAGAGCTGCCGCAGGAAGAGCGCGGCCTGCGCCTTCGGCAGCGAGAACAGCCCTCCGGGCAGCCCGTCGCGGGCGAGACGGGCCAGGACGGCCAGCTCGTCCTCCTCCCGCGGGACGATGTCCAGCGGTGGCGGCACATGGCGCGGCACCGCCACCTGTGACCCCGGTGCCAGGCGCTCCAGCGCGGCCCAGCCGTCGTAGGTGAGGAAGGGGTGGTTGGCCGTGGCCTCCACCTCCCGGCCCGAACGCAGCCGGACGCGGTGGACCTGCCTGACCCCGCTCTCGAAGACGTGCGTCAGCGTGCGCGGCACCAGCTTCAGCCGGTCGTCGAGGGACCAGACCGGGATGTCACGGGCCCCCGACGCGAGCAGCTCACCGAGAGAGACCTCCGCGCCCGTGTCGGCCCGCATGATCCGCGTGGCGGCGGTCAGGCACCCCGACTCGCGCAGGTCGCTGACCTGGGGGCGTTTGTCCGTGCGCTGCTCGGGGCCGCGGTTGAGCTGGGAGATCGCGATGACCGGCACCTCGAGCTCCTTGGCCAGGAGCTTGATGGCACGGGAGATCTCCGACACCTCGTTCTGGCGGCTCTCGCTCTTCTTCGGCGAGCTCATCAGCTGGAGGTAGTCGATGATCACGAACCGCAGGTCGTTGCGTTGCTTGAGCCGCCGGCACTTGGCCCGGATCTCCATCATCGACATGTTGGGCGAGTCGTCGATGAACAGCGGCGCCTCCGCCACCTCGCTCATACGCCGCGCGAGCCTGGTCCAGTCGTCGTCGCCCATCATCCCGGACCGCATCGCGTGCAGCGCCACCCGCGCCTCCGCCGACAGCAGGCGCATCGTGATCTCGTTGCGGGACATCTCCAGCGAGAAGATGACCGTGGTCATCCCATGCTTGATCGCCGCGGAACGGGCGAAGTCCAGGCCGAGGGTGCTGTTGTGCGTGGGGATGCAGGCTCGGCTCGCGAGGTACATGTGGTCGGCGCTGTCCACCTCGACGCAGCGGACGGCCCGCGACTCGACCGGCCGGACGTCGACGATGTGGCGGACGTCCACTGTGCGACGGGCGCGCGCCGTGATCGTGTAGCGGGTGGACCACGCCCCGGCCTCGTCCCTGACCGGCTCGGTGCGCATCGTCGCCAGGTAGCCGAGACTCAGGGCCAGGTCGTGCACGTCGCGGGCGAGCCGCCGGTCGGTCACGGCGAGCCGGATCCGCCCGTCACGGTCGACGTGGCCGCCCGAGTCGAGCAGACCGGCCAGGAGGTCGCGGCGCTGCCGCTCCGAGGCCCGGAGGTAGACCGGCGGAACGTGCCCGTCCCCGAGCCCGCCGAGCGAGCGCGGGCCGCCGCTCGACCGGGCCGCCGCGCTCTCCCCGTCGCCGAGCCAGGCCCCGAGCGTGTACGGCGGGAGCGGAAGATCGCGCTCATCGAGCTGGAAGGCCGCGGCCACCGCGACCGCGGGCCGGGCGCCGTCCGTGGCACTCCTCAACGTGGCCGCGATCTCCTCCGTGGTGACCACATCGGCGGCATCCCACTCGTGGCGTCGGACCGAGCCGCCCACAGCCACCGGGACCTCACCGCCCCTGCCGCCCGCGAGACCCTCGCCGCCCACGGCGACCCCGCCGCCTACGGGGACCCGCCGTCGCATCGGGTGCGGGGTCCGCCGTCGCGCCAGGTGCGGGGGCCGCCACCCGGGAGCGGACTTCCCGGTCGCTCGGGCGGTGGTGCGCCATTGGTGCTGGGCGTCGGCGACGATCACCGTGCCGTCGCTGAACTCCACCTCGTAGCACCGCCGGCCGTACATGATCTCGGTGGCCGCGACGACGCGGGTCGGCCTGCCGTCGGCGCCGATCAGCCGGTCGCCCACCCGGACCTCGCCCATCGTCGTCCAGCCGGACGGCGTGGGAAGGGGGGTGTCGAGGGCCAGCGCCTTGCCGATCGCGGGCCGGGCGGCCACGACGATCATCTGGCCCGGGTGGAGGCCGTTGGTGAGCTGGTCGAGATCCTGGAAGCCGGTGGGGACGCCGACCATCTGGCCGCCGCGGCTGCCGATGGCCTCCAGCTCGTCGAGGGCGCCCGGCATGATGTCGGCCAGCGGGGCGTAGTCCTCGGACGTGCGGCGCTCGGTGACCTTGTAGATCTCGGCCTGCGCCCGGTCGACCAGGTCGTCGACCTCCTCGTTCTGACCGCCGTAGCCGTAGGAGACGATGCGCGTGCCTGCCTCGATGAGGCGGCGGAGGATGGCCTGCTCGCGGACGATCTTCGCGTAGTAGCCGGCGTTGGCGGCCGTGGGCACGACGGCGGTCAGCGTGTGGAGGTAGGCGGCGCCGCCGACCCTGGCCATCTCGCCGCGCTTCTGCAGCTCGTCGAAGACGGTGACGGCGTCGGCAGGCTCGCCCCTGCCGTAGAGGTCGGTGACGACGTCGTAGATCATCTGGTGGGCCGGGCGGTAGAAGTCGTCGGACCTGATGATCTCGACGACGTCCGCGATGGCGTCCTTGGACAGCAGCATGCCGCCTAGGACCGACTGCTCCGCCTCGATGTTGTTGGGCGGCGTGCGCTCGAAACCGGGACCTGCGCCGGTCTCCTCGTCAATGCTCACCGCACCCCCTCAACACCTTGCGGCGGTCGCACCACCCCCACTTGTAGTCGACCGGGCTGACAGTTTCGCCGGTTCGCGGGCCGGCGGCAACGCGGCCTGTGGATAACCCTGTGGTCAAGCTGTGCACTATCGCGCCCAGGGTGTGAAAGCACTGTGGACGAAGCTGGGGATAACTCGGAGGCCCATCCAGGACACCACCTCTGACCAGGCACAACAGTGTCCACCGGTTGTGGAGGAAAGAAAGTTGGCCCGAGATGCCGGGTAATGGACATAATTGGCAAATGCCCATTACACGCCAGGACAAGGAGATTCTCCGGCTAGCGGTGCCCGCGTTCGGCGCGCTGGTCGCGGAGCCGCTGTTCCTGCTGGCCGACTACGCGATCGTGGGCCACGGGCTCGGCACCACCGCGGTCGGCGCGCTCGGCGTGGCCGGCGCGGTCCTGGCGACGATGGTGAACCTCTGCGTCTTCCTCGCGTACGGCACCACCGCGTCCGTGGCGCGGCAGACCGGGGCGGGCAACCACGCGCGGGCCATGCGCGGCGGCGTGGACGGCATCTGGCTCGCCCTGGCCATCGGGGTCGCGCTCATCGTGACCTGCTGGCCCGTCGCCCCGGCCCTCGTCGGCCTGTTCGGCGCGCCTCCCGGCCAGAGCGAGGAGGCCGTCACCTACCTGCGGATCAGCCTGCTCGGCGCGCCCGGCATGCTCGTGGTGCTGGCGGGCACCGGCGTGCTGCGCGGGCTGCAGGACACGGTCACCCCGCTGGCCGTCGCGGTGGGCTCCTTCGCGCTCAACGCCGCGCTGAACGCCTGGTTCGTGCTCGGCCTGGACTGGGGCATCGCGGGGTCCGCCTGGGGCACCGTGCTGGCGCAGACGCTCGGGGCCGCCGTCTACGTGGCCGTGGTGGTCAGGGGCGCGCGACGGCTGGGCACGCCGCTCCGTCCGGACCCGGCCGGGGTCAGGCAGGCGGGCACGGCCGGCGCCGCCCTGCTCATCCGCACCGTCAGCCTGCGCGTCGTCCTGGTCGTGGCCACCGTGGTGGCCACCAGGATGGGCGAGGCCGAGCTGGCCGCCTACGCCATCGCCACGCAACTGTGGACGCTCCTCGCCTTCGCCCTGGACGCCATCGCGATCGCCGGCCAGGCCATCACCGGCCGCACGCTCGGCGCCGGCGACGCGGCCGCCACCAGGGAGGCGACCGGGCGCATGGTGCGGTGGGGCGTCTGGTCGGGCGTCCTGCTGGGCGCGCTCGTCATCGCGGCCAGGCCGCTGCTGCCGGGGCTGTTCGACGCCGACCCGCAGGTGACCGAGCAGTTGCTGGCCGTGCTGTGGCCGGTGGCGCTGTTCCAGCCCGTCTGCGGCGTGGTGTTCGTGCTCGACGGGGTACTGATCGGCGCGGGCGACCAGCGTTACCTCGCGTGGGCGGGCGTGTGGACGACGCTGGCCTACCTGCCGGCCGCCTTCCTGGCGGCCGATCTCGGCATCGTTGCTCTTTGGTGCGCGCTGGGGCTGTGGATGTTCGCACGTTTGGTCACGCTGGTACGGCGAGCCGCCGGCACTGCATGGCTGGTGACCGGGGCGTAATCGTCCTGTGCTTGCTGTCGCATGGCTGGTGAGGCAGTGTGGGCGAGTTCCATGAGCGGAGTGTGCCTTTTGTCCACGATTCTCCGACGTCTTCCGCCCAGCGAGGCCACCGGTCTGCGCACGGGGGCCCGGCACAGTCTTGCCGAGCTCTACCGGCCGGCCGACCTCGTCGTGCTCGGGCTGGGCGTGATGATCGGCGCGGGCATCTTCAGCATCGCGGGCAGGCAGGCCGCGACCATGGCCGGTCCGGGCGTCATCCTCTCCTTCATGATCGCGGGCATCGCCAGCCTCCTCGCGTGCTTGTGCTATGCCGAGCTGTCGTCCACGATGCCTACCTCGGGGAGCGCCTACACCTTCACCTATGTCATCTTCGGCGAGGTCTGGGCGTGGATCATCGGCTGGGCGCTGATCCTTGAGCTACAGCTCGCCGCGGCCGTGGTCGCCCGGGCGTGGGGCGAGCTCACGGTCCGGGCGATCACCAACTTCGGGGTGCGCCTTCCTTACCAGGGGCTCGTCGTCGACCTCCTGGTCTTACTGATCCTCGCGCTGCTCACCGGCATCGTGGCGCTCAACGCCCGGATCGGGCTGCGCACGCTGTGGATCGTGGTGGCGGCCAAACTGCTGGCCATCGGCGCCGTCATCGTCGTGGGAGCCATGCACGTCCGGGCCGCGAACTTCGGCGACTTCCACGCCGAACCCAAGCCGGTGGCCGAGCCGTCCGCGACCGTGCTGAACGTGTTCCTCGGGCAGAGCGACGCGTTCGGCTGGTTCGGCATCTTCGCGGCGGCGCCGGCCATCGCGTTCGCCTACATCGGGTTCGACATCGTGGCCACCGCGGCGGAGGAGACCGTCAACGCGCCCCGCGCCGTGCCGGGAGGCATGATCCGCAGCCTGATCATCACCACGATCATCTACATCTCGGTGGCCGTGGTCATGGTGGGCATCGTCCCGTACACGAAGATCTCCCTCGACGCGCCCCTGTCCAGCGCGTTCCGCGGCGTGGGCGTCGACTGGATGGTGCACGTCATCGACATCGGCGCCGTGCTCGGGCTGACGACGGTGATCCTCGTGCTGCTGGTCGGGCAGACGCGGGTCATGTTCTCGATGGCCCGCGACGGCCTGATCCCGCGGGGCCTGGCCACCATCAGCCGCCGCTACCACACGCCGTCGCGGGTGACGCTGGTGATCGGCGGCATCGCGATCCTGCTGGCCGAGTTCGCGCCGGTGTTCACGCTCGAACAGCTGGTGGTGATGGGGGCGCTGTTCGCGTTCCTGTTCGTGGCGGCGGGCGTGATCGTGATGCGCCGCCGGATGCCGCACCTCGATCGCGGCTTCAGCGTGCCGCTCTCACCGCTGGTGCCGGCCCTCTCCCTGGCGGCGACGCTCTGGCTCATGGTGAACCTGCACGTGATCACCTGGGCGTGGTTCGTCCTGTGGATGGCCTTCGGCCTGCTCGTCTACCTCGGGTACGGCAGGCGTCACAGCCTGCTCGCCCCGCCGAGGGAACCCAGCGCCCTCGGGCGGGGACGGCATCGGCGCTAGAACCTCCCGGCTTCGAGCACGGCGCGCAGGAAGTCTCTGGTGCGGGCGTGCTCGGGATCGCTGAAGATCTTCTCTGGCGGCCCCTTCTCCAGCACGACACCGCCGTCGAGGAAGCAGACCGTGTCCGAGATGTCACGGCAGAAGCCCATCTCGTGCGTCGTGAGGATCATCGTCATGCCGTTCTGCTTGAGCTCCCGGATGATCTCCAGCACCTCGGCGACGAGCGCCGGGTCGAGCGCCGAGGTGACCTCGTCGAGCAGCATCAGCCGCGGCTGGGTGGCCAGCGCCCGGATGATGGCCACCCGCTGCTGCTGGCCGCCGGAGAGCTGGTCGGGGTACGCGCGGGCCTTGCCCGCCAGCCCGAACCTGCCCAGCAGGTCGTGCGCCTCCTCCTCCGCCCGTGCCCTCGGCACCCCGTGCACCCGTCGCGGCGCGAGCGTGATGTTGTCGAGGACCGTCATGTGCGGGAACAGGTTGAACGCCTGGAACACGATGCCCAGCCGCCTGCGCACGCCGTCGACGTCCACCCGCGGGTCGGTGATGTCCTCGCCCTCCAGGAGGATCACGCCGTCGTCGACCGTTTCGAGCAGGTTGACGCAGCGCAGCAGCGTGGACTTGCCGGACCCGGAGGCGCCGATGAGGCTGACCACCTCGTGGGGGCGCACCTCCAGGTCGACGCCGCGCAGCACGCTGTGACCCTCGAAGTTCTTCCACACGCCGTCGATCGTCAGCAGGCTCATGCCCCCCGCCTCCTCCTCGTGCGCTCGGCCAGGTGGTCGGTGAACCTGGCCATGGGGATGGTGAGCAGGATGAACAGCAGCGCGGCCACCAGATAGGGCGTGTAGTTGAACTTGCCGGCCGCGTAGATCTGCGCCTGGCGCAGCGCCTCCAGCGGGCCGATCGTCGCCACCAGCGCGGTGTCCTTCTGGAGCGAGACGAAGTCGTTCAGCAGCGGGGGCACGACACGGCGGGTTGCCTGGGGCAGCACGACGAAGCGCATGGTCTTCGCGTGGCTGAGGCCGAGCGAGCGGGCGGCGGCGACCTGGCTGGGGTGGACCGAGTCGATCCCCGAGCGGAACACCTCGGCGACGTACGCGCCGTAGGAAAGGGTCAGCGCGATGATGCCCAGCGTGGCCAGGTCGGTGGGAATGCCCTGCAGCCGGAGAGCGGGCAGCCCGAACCCGATCAAGTAGATGATCAGAATGGTGGGCACGCCGCGGAAGACGTCGGTGTAGAGCGTGGCCAGCGCCCGGATCGGGAAGAACGCCGGCGACTTGACCCCCCTGGCCAGCGCGACCAGCAGGCCGACCACCAGGATCAGCACCTCGGCGATCAGGAAGATCTTGATGTTGAGCAGGAAGCCGCTGAGCACGTCCGGCAACGCGCTGACGAACGCCTCGGAGTCGAAGAATGCGTCCTGCACCCGTGGCCAGCCCGGCGCGTTGGTGACGAGGACCACCGCCAGGACGATGAACACCACGGTGGAGGCGGTCGCGATCGAGGTGGAACGGCGGGCCCGCGACCTGCGGGCCCGCTCGCGCGCCAGCTGCCGTTCGCTCTTCACCCAGGCCGGTCCGGCGGGCAGGTCGCTCATCGGGGCTGGGGAGCCGGTCGTCACTTCAGCTCGGGCGCGCCGGCCGCCGAGCCGAGCCACTGCTGCTCGATCTTGGCCAGCTCGCCCTTGGACTTGAGCGCGTCGACGGCCTTGTCCACGCACGGCTTGAGCGCGCTGCCCTTCTCCATGACCAGGCCGAACTCCTCCGGCGTGCCGCCCGTCGCGCCGAACTGGCCGACGATCTTGGAGTTCTCGACCTGGGCGGCCGTCACGTAGAACGCCGTGGGCAGGTCCACGACGATCGCGTCGACCTGCTTGTTCTTCAGGGCGTTGACGGCGTCGATCTGGTCGTTGTAGACGTTCGGGTCGGCGGCCGGCTTGATGACGTCCTTGACCGCGCTGAGCGAGGTGGTGCCGACCTGGACCCCGATCTTGGCGTCCTTGAGGTCGGCCAGGCTCTTCGCCCCGGCGTACTTGCCGCCGTCCATCGCCACGACCGCCTGCTTGACCGTGTAGTAGCCGTTGCTGAAGTCGACCGCCTTGGCCCGGTCAGGGGTGATCGAGACCTGGTTGACGTCGAAGTCGAACTGCTTGGCGCCCGGAGCGAACGCCGAGTCGAACTTGACCGTGCTCCACTGCACCTCGTCGCGGTCGAAACCCAGCTCCCCCGCCACCGCGAACGCCACGGCGCTCTCGAAGCCCTGGCCGTTGGAGGGCTCGTCGTCCTTGAACCACGGTTCGTAGGCCGGCTTGTCGGTGCCGATCGTCAGCTTGCCGGCGTTGACGAGCTTGAGCTGGTCCTTGCCGCACGCGATGGACGTGGCGGGGGCGGCGGTGCCCGAGGGAGTCGCGGTGTTGTCGACGGGTGCGCACGCGACGGCCGCCGCCGCAAGCGCACCCAGCGCGAGCAGCATCGAGGGACGGACCATGGGTGGTGCCTCCAGGGGGACGTGAGAAGAACGAGCTGATTCTACGCTGCGCGACTAGGGAATATGGCCCCACCTGGGCCTACCGTCCCCCTTGCCCCTTTACGCCCTCCGGCTCCCAGCCTGGGGCGACGGGCCCGCGCCGCCGTAAGAGCGCGGGCGCGCGAGGGCGGGGACAGTGAAGCGGCCCCCTCTCCCGGAAAGGAGAGGGGGCCGCTTGGGCCGAGGGTGTCAGCCGGCGACGACCTCGACGTCGACCGAGGCCGAGACCTCCGGGTGCAGCTTGACGCTGACCTTGTGGGAGCCGACGCTCTTGATCGGGTTGACGATCTCGATGCGGCGGCGGTCGAGGACGGGGCCGCCGGCGGCCTTGACCGCGTCGGCGATGTCGCCCGTGGTGACCGAGCCGAACAGGCGGCCGGAGTCGCCCGCGCGGGTGGTGAGCCGGACGCGCAGGGCGCCGAGCCGGCCGGCGACCTCCTTGGCCGTGCCCAGGTCGCGGATCTCGCGAGCGTCACGAGCCTTCTTGATGGACTCGATCTGCTTCTCGGCGCCGCGCGTCCAACGCATGGCGAAGCCGCGCGGGATGAGGTAGTTGCGGCCGTAGCCGTCCTTGACCTCGACGACGTCGCCGGGGGCGCCGAGGCCGGAGACCTCGTTGGTGAGGATGAGCTTCATGTCGACAGACCTCCTTAGCGCGCGGTGCTCGTGTAAGGCAGCAGGGCCACCTCACGGGCGTTCTTGATCGCGGTCGCCACGTCGCGCTGGTGCTGGGTGCAGTTGCCCGTCACGCGGCGCGCACGGATCTTGCCGCGGTCGGAGATGAACTTCCGCAGCAGCGCCGTGTCCTTGTAGTCGACATAGGAGATCTTGTCGTGGCAGAACAGGCAAACCTTCTTCTTGGGCTTGCGCAGTGCCGGCTTGGCCATCGTGGTGCTCCTTTCAGAGCCCCGCCGTCAAGCGGGAATGGTCTCGGACTGGTGAACTGGATCTAGAAAGGCGGTTCGTCGCTGAAGTCGCCGCCGCCGAAGCCACCGCTCTGCTGGCCTCCGCCCTGCTGGCCACCGCCACCGCCGCCGAAGCCACCGCCCCCCTGGGGCGGAGCGGGCGTGGCCGAGGCCCACGGGTCGTCAGCCGGGCCGCCGCCGAAGCCACCGCCGCCGCCCCCCTGGCGGGAGGTGCGGTTGACCTTGGCGGTGGCGTTGCGCAGAGAGGGGCCGACCTCGTCGACCTCGACCTCGTAGACCGTGCGCTTCTCGCCTTCCTTGGTCTCATAGGACCTTTGCTTGAGCCGCCCCTGCACGATGACCCGCATGCCGCGCTGGAGGCTCTCGGCGGCGTTCTCCGCCGCCTGCCGCCACACGTTGCAGGTCAGGAAGAGGCTCTCGCCGTCTTTCCACTCGTTGGTCTGGCGATCCATGAACCGCGGAGTGGACGCGATGCGGAACCGGGCCACCGCTTGCCCCGTCGGGGTGAAGCGCAGCTCCGGGTCGTCGACAAGGTTGCCGACGATGGTGATTACGGTGTCGCCTGCTGCCATGGCCAGCGCTCGCCTTCCTGCACGCCTTCGCTTTGGTTACGGCTCAGAGTACGGCCGCCGCCCGACAAAAAGCCGGGCAACGAGCTGGTTAGTGCACGTCGGGGCGGAGAACCTTGGTACGCAGGATGCCCTCGTTGAGGTTCATCTGCCGGTCGAGCTCCTTGACCGTCGCGGGCTCCGCGGACAGGTCGATGACGGCGTAGATGCCTTCGGACTTCTTGTCGATGTCGTAGGCGAGACGGCGACGGCCCCAGACGTCGACCTTCTCCACGGTGCCGCCGTCGTTGCGGACCACGGTGAGGAACTGGTCGAGGGACGGCGCGACGGTGCGCTCATCGAGCGAAGGGTCCAGGATGACCATTACTTCGTAACGACGCATACGGGACTCCAACCTCCTCTGGACTCTTGCGGTCACGACGCTCTGCCGTGACAGGAGGACGCTGACGCTTCGGCCCTGGCGCCCCTTTCGGCGCCCGGGGTGACGGATGGCCCGTCACAACGCAGCTTGCACAGGTTACCAGCCGAGCACAGGTGGGAAGGCCTGTAGGGAACAAGGGGGTGATAGTTGTGCCACACATCCTTCAACCTTCCGAAAACGAGCGGTTCAGGCTCACGCTCAACACCGACGGGCGACCCCACCCGGTCGAGAACATCCTGGCGGTGGCCACATTCCTCCTGGGCCTCGTGGCGTTCGTCTCGACGTTCTTCCCCAGCGGTCACATGATCGCCTCGTGGGCCGGCGCGCTCGGCTTCGGCACGGGCCTCTACTCCCAGTACATCTCCGCGACCACCGCGCAGCGCTCCCTCAACATCATCGGGCTGGTGGCGTCGTTCGTCGGCGTGGCGCTCGGCATCGCCCGCGGCGGCTTCCTCCCCTGACAGGACCGATGAGACGGCCCCGGCGAGCCGGGGCCGTCGACTTGCGGGCGACCCACCGACCTGCGGGCCTACCGGATGCCGGGGTCATCCTCCGAGATGCAGGTCCACACCGAGCAGGACGAGGAACCACAGGAAGACCGCGAGCAGGGCCTCGGCGACGTCCCTGAGAACGGCCGGGGTGATGTAGTCGTACACCCAGGCCACGTAGATGCCTATCACGACGTAGATCAAGAAGACTAACGAGCGCCAGCGCCAGCGGGCCATATTCGTTCTCCTCCGTAGGGGGGCGTGCTGCCGGGACTGCCCTGGTACGGAGCCTCCAAACGGATAGGCTCGGTGACATGGTGCCCATCGGAGCTCATGTCGGTCAGGACGATCCCGCGGCCCACGCAGCCGCGGTCGGGGCCGAGGTGGTGCAGTTCTTCCTCGGCGACCCACAGGGCTACGACAAGCCCGTGCTGCCGGCCACGCCGGTGCCGGGAGTCGACATCTACATCCACGCGCCCTACCTGATCAACGTGGCCACGACCAACAACCGGATCAGGATCCCCAGCCGCAAGCTGCTCGCCCAGCACCTCGAGGCCGCGGCCGGCCTCGGGGCCAAGGGCCTGATCGTGCACGGCGGCCACGTCAACAAGAACGACGACCCGCAGGCCGGCTTCGACAACTGGCGCAAGGTGTTCGAGCGGCTGGAGTGCCCCATCCCGGTGCTCATCGAGAACACCGCGGGCGGCGGCAACGCGATGGCCCGCAAGCTGGAGCGCATCGCCCGGCTGTGGGACGCGCTCGATGGGTTCGACGTGGGGTTCTGCCTCGACACCTGCCACGCGCACGCCGGCGGCGAGGACCTCGTCGACCTGGTCGAGCGGGTCAAGGCGATCACCGGCCGCATCGACCTGGTCCACTGCAACGACTCGCGCGACGAGTTCGACTCGGGCGCCGACCGGCACGCCAACCTCGGCCAGGGCCGGATCGACCCGGAGCTGATCCTGGCGGTGTGCCGGGCGGCCGGAGCGCCGATCGTCGTGGAGACGCCGGCCGAGGGGCAGGCCGAGGACATCGCCTTCCTGAGGAAGAACCTGTAGGGAAAACACACAGCCTGTGGATAACTTCCCTGGATTACCGATCCACGGAAGCGGGTAGAGAGATCACCCCGCCCACGCGCCGCTGAGGAAGCGGACCGTGTCCAGCACCATGAGCGGCCCGGCCACCGCCGCGTAGACGACGATCACCCACCGCCTTCCGGTGGCGAGGCGAGCCAGCGCCACCCACAGCGGAAACCACAGCAGCAGCATGCGCGGGATCGACAGGTAGTACGCCGAGGCCATCAAGGCCGCGGCCTGGAGGCCGGTGTAGACGACCTCGCTCCACCGGCGCATGACCAGCAGCCAGACCAGCACCGCCACCGTCAGCACCGCGCCGGCGATCTCCATGCGGAAGGCGACGGCGAAGTCGTCCGTGCCCATGGCCGCGCTCCACGTGGTGCTCCAGGATTTCCACGGCCACACCAGTTCCCTGCCCCACCCGGCCTCCTGGGCGTGCTTCCACGCGAGCCAGTCGCCCGAACGGGTGTAGTGGTAGTACGAGTACGCCACCAGCGGCAGGAACGGCACGAGCAGCCACGGCGCCTGCCGCCGGCCCACCGCTCCCCCCTCCACGGGGACGGCCCGCGACCGGCCCGTGACGAACTCCACCACCAGCGCGATCGCGAGGAACAGGCCCGTGATGCGCACGCAGGAGGCGCCCGCGCCGAGCGCGGCGGCGAGCGGCCAGCGGCCCTGCCGGGCGGCGAGCCAGGCGGGGATCGCGAAGGCCAGGAACAGCGACTCGCTGTATCCGGCGGCCAGGAACACGGCCGTCGGGAAGAGCAGCAGCCCCAGCACGGCGATCCAGCCGGAGGCGCCCTCCAGCTCGGCCAGCCGGGCCAGCGCCACCATGGCGACCGCCCCGGCCACCAGCGAGATGACCAGCCCGGACGCCGTCCAGTCGGGCACCACCAGGTGGACCAACCGCAGCGCCACCGGCAGGCCGGGGAAGAAGGCGGGCAGCCCCGCGTCCGGCGGCCGGCCGGGATCGCCGTCATAGCCGTGCTGGGCGATCGTGATGAACAGCCCGGCATCCCACTGTTTCCATTTGCCGACATAGTCGGATAAGGCGATCCCGAGCAGCGTCGCCACCAGTAGCCCGACGCGCGAGGACAGCCACAGCAGCAGGGCGTCGCGGCCGGGTGAGCGGGTGATCACCGGACCGACGGAGCCAGCGTGAACCGGTCGGGCGCCTCGTCGAACACGCCGCCCCCCTGGTCGTCCAGGTCGCCCCGCCGTACGAGGTCCTTGTGCGGACGGAGGATGTCGCGCACCACGAACGCCATCATGATGCCGATCGTGAGGACGCGGCCCCAGACGGCGGTGAAGTAGGTGTCATCGCCGATCCCCAGATCGTCGCGGTCGAGCGGAGGCTGGGAGAGCAGATAGAGCCAGATCGCGAAGAAGTACCACACCTCGGCGACCTGCCACAGCGCGAGCGGCTTCCAGTTCGGCCTGGCGAGCACGGCCAGCGGCACCAGCCACAGCACGAACTGCGGCGACCAGACCTTGTTCGTCATCATGAACGCGGCCAGCGTCAGGAAGCAGATCTGCGCCAGCCGCGGCCTGCGCGGCGCGGCCAGCGTGAGGACCGCGATGCCCAGGCACAGGACGGCCAGCGAGGCCACGCCGAGCGCGCTGACGTCCGCCTCGCCGAGCACGGGCCAGCCCTTGGTCTGGAAGAACAGCCACGGCGAGCCCCAGTCGACCCCGCGCTCCTGGGAGAAGACGTAGAACCTGCGCCAGCCGTCCCAGGCCAGCACCATGAACGGCACGTTCACCACCAGCCAGGCGGCCACGGCCGAGCCCATGGTCACGAGGAACGGCCGCCAGCGCGCGGTGCGCAGGGTGAGCAGGAAGAGCGCGCCCACGAACATCAGCGGGTAGAACTTGGTCGCGATCGCCAGCCCGAGCAGCACCCCGGCCAGCGCCTGACGGCGCCGCGCCCAGGCCAGCAGCATGCCCATGGACAGCGCGCCGGCGACCAGGTCCCAGTTGATGTAGGCGGCCAGGACGACCGAGGGGGCGAGCGCGTACCACAGGGCGTCCCAGCGCCGGGTCGGCCCGGCCACCGCGGCCATCAGCAGGACGCCGGCCACCAGGCAGATCCCCAGGAACACGACCGTGGCGTCATAGAACCAGACTGCCTGGGCGGCTTCGCGGGCGGGATCGCGCACGCCGCGGATGGGCTCGATCCAGCGGGCCAGCCAGCTGAACGCCTGCATGACCTCGCCGAGCACCACGGGATACTCGATGTGCTGGTCGAAGGGCACCTGCGCGAAGTAGGGGTTCTGGCTCGACAGCTGCCGGCTGAAGTAGAGCGGGTAGATGTCGGTGTAGCAGAAGTTGGTGTAGGTCGATACCTGGTTGTTCCAGGCGCCGGTCCGGCAGGGCAGGCGGAAGACGTAGGCGAGGGTCGCCCCCAGGGCCGCGAGCACTCCCAGGGGCAGGTACGGCACGGCCCGCGCGGTCAGCGGCGGGCGCAGCTCCGTGCTCGCCTTCACCGGGTCTCACGCCGGGCCGGCGCCGGCTCCGGATACGTCGCCATCGGCAGGGCGCCGCCGGAGCCGCCGCCCAGCAGGTTGCCTCCGTCGTCGACCGCCGGGTCCTGGTTGGGGTCGACGCTGACGATCTCGTCGCCGTCGCACGGGGCGATGGCGCAGGTGGCGTTGGGGTCCTGATCGTTCTCGAGCGGATCGGCGGTGGCCGTAGGCGTGGGGACGGGCTTGGGCGCGAGGTCCTCGGTGATGCCGGTGTCGGCCCGCTCCGGGAACTGCTCGACCTTCTCCCCCTTCATGGCCTCGGCCATGAAGGACTTCCAGATGGCCGCGGAGTAGCTGCCGCCCTGGAACCCGCTGCCCAGCGGCTTCTCCTTCACCGTGCTGTAGGGGTTCTGCGGGGTGTAGCGCTTGCTCTTGCCCTTGGCCCACGGGCAGTTGTCGTGGACCGGCTGGACGATCTTGCCGGTCCGGGTCCTGCACTCCTGGCGGAACATGCCGACCGAGGCCGACAGCTGCGGCGTGAAGCCGACGAACCATGCTTCCTTGTTGTCGTTGTTCGTGCCGGTCTTGCCGGCCACCGGCCGGTCGTAGAGCGCGGCGCTCCGGCCGGTGCCCTGCTTGACCACGGCCTGCAGCGCGGTGGTGGCGTCGGCGGCGGCGTCCGGCGAGATCACGTTGGCGGGCGTCTTGCGCTCGCTGATCTTGATCCGGTTCTCCTTGTCGCGCACCTGGACGACGACGTGGTTGTCGAAGTGCTTGCCGCCGTTGGCGAAGATCGAGTAGCCGCCCGCCTGCTCTACCGCGGTCACCTCGCTACTGCCGATCGTCAACAGGAAGTGCTGGTTGTCGCGGGTGCGCTCCAGCCTTTCCTTGCTGAGCCCGGCCTTGGAGGCGATCTCGATCACCTTGTCCAGGCCGACCTTCTCGCCCATCTTCGCGTAGGCGGTGTTGATCGAGTCGGCCGTCGCGGTGACCACGTCGACGGCCGAGGCCCCGAAGGCGTGGGAGTTGTCGATCGGGGTCGTGCCTTCGAGCTTGACCGGGCCCTTGGTCGGCACGTAGCTCCTGAGGCTGTAGCCGGAGTCGAGCCACGCGGCGAGTACGTACGGCTTGAAGGCCGAGGCCGCCTGCTTCTGCGAGAGGAAGGCGTCGTTCCACTGGTCCTTGGCGTAGTCGTCGCCGCCGTAGAAGGCGCGGATCCGGCCGTTGGTCGGGTCGACGGCCGCGAGACTCACCTGGATCTCCGGGGAGAAGCCGGCGGTGTGCTTGTGCACCGCGTCCTTCGCCGCGAGCATGAGCCGCCGGTCGAACGACGAGTAGATCTTGTAGCCGCCCTTCTCGACGTCCCCCCTGCTGAGCCCGCGGGTCTCCAGCTCGTCGAGCACGGCCTGGACCATGTAGCCCGTCAGGCCCTTGAAGTAGTCCTTCGTCGTGTACTTCGCGCGCTCCGGCGACTTCGGCGACTTGGCGGGCAGCCCGCCGTAGGCGGCGGGGTCGAGCTTGGCCATCTGGTCGATGACGTACTTGTAGCGGAACTCCGTGTCGCCCGTCTTCCCGGCGGCCTCGGCGCGGTCGAAGGCGTCGGGGTTCTGGATGCGGCCGGCGAGGTAGGCGGCCTGCTCGGACGTCAGCTTCTGCACCGGCCTCTTGAAGAAGGCCTCGGCCGCCGCGCCGATGCCGTAGGCGCCCCGGCCGAAGTAGATGGTGTTGAGGTACTGCTCGAGGATCTGCTCCTTGCGGAGCTGCTTGTTGAGCTTGACCGCGACGAAGATCTCCTTGATCTTCCGCTGCACGGTCCGCTCCTGGGAGAGGCCGTCGTAGTAGTTGCGGGCCATCTGCTGGGTGATCGTGGAGGCGCCCTGCACCTGCGCGCCGGAGGCCGTGCTCCACAGCGAACGCAGCATGCCGGAGAACGAGATGCCGGAGTCCTCACGGAAGGAGCTGTTCTCGGCGGCGATGACCGCGTCCTGGACGTGGCGCGGGATCTGCTCGTACTTCACCGGGATGCGCTTGACGCCGAGCTTGGCCAGGATCCTGTTGTTCTTGTGGTTGTTGTCGCCGTCGTCGTAGTAGATGACGCTGCCCTGGTCGTCGACGCCGTCCTGGACCTGCGCCTCGGTGGGCACGGGCATGTTGGCGTACGCGACCGCGATCATGCCGAAGAGGCCGGCCGCGAGCACCGCGAAGCCGGCCATGACGATCTTCCAGCTGGGGATGAACCGGCGCCAGCTCGGCCGTTCGCCGCCGCCACCGCGCGGCTTGTCGGGACCCCCCGGGCCGCCGGGGCCGCCGCC